>NZ_CAKKTM010000388.1 GCF_920888515.1 Protofrankia sp. CiP1_Cm_nod1
TTAGGGCGGACTCGGGTATCAGTGGTGATGGTTCTGTTCCATACGGTCACCGGTGTCGAGAAACGTCATCGTTTCTCGACACCGCCGGGGATACCACCTTCCGACGGTACGAACCCTGCCACTTATCACGGCCATGTACTGCGGCAGGCCCCATCGTTTCGTCATTTTTTGTTCGGGTTCCAGTGTCCGAGAAAAGGGGCGGATTCCCGGGAGTCAGAATTATGGTTGTCTGCTGGGTCGCGTGGATGGTCATCCAGGGGATCGAGCTCTGCGCAGCCGCAGCCGCAGCCGCAGGTGCGCATGGATGGTCACGTCGCGACCTGCGACGCGGGCTGTCAGCAGAACTCGAAATTTCGGCGTTACTCAGTCGACCCGACTGTCCACAAAGCGTACGAAGATCTGCGCCAAAAGGCAGCAGCAATGTCACGGAGACGGTCTGCCGACTGTGACTGCTTAAATATAAGCGCACGCACGCGTGCGTTACCGGCAGTCAAGGTCGAAATCAAGTGTCGACGTTCAGTTGTGTACTTCTTCACCGCACCTTGCCGGCCGACCGGCCTTCGCGGCTAGGGTTCTGCCGTGCTTTCGCAAGGAGGGCACGCGTCGGACGAAACACGCCGAGTCCTGCCCCGTCCGATGATCGCCAAACCAACGGCAGGAGCGGGGGAACCACTTCCCGGGCGCCGCGAAGCGCCCTTGGGGTGAAGCCGCAAGATGCGGCCGGGCATTTCCCAGCCCGAACCCGACAGCTCACCTCGCAGGCGTGGGGAAAGGGCATCAAGATGTCCCATGCGCGTGCTCGGCATCGCGGAACCAGGCGGACCACAAGGTATACTCGCTCGCTAGTCGCCATTCCGACGCTTGCCGCCGCCATCGGCGGCGTCGGCATCGGAGTCTCGGGGCCCGCCAGCGCGGCACCATCCGAAGACCAGATATTGTCGGCAATTGTTCAATGCGAGTCCGGAGGCAACCCGACCACCGTCAACTCGATAGGCGCCGGCGGGCTGTTCCAGTTTCTTCCCGGCACGTGGCAGGCGGTCGGTGGAACCGGGCTGCCGCAGAACGCCAGCGTTGCCGAGCAATGGAAGCGTGCCCGGATCCTGTACGCCCAGCAGGGCACGGCTCCCTGGACCGCATCGCAGTCCTGCTGGGCTGGAAAAGTCGGCAGTGTCGCCGACACGGCTCCGACCGCTACTGAGTCACAACCAGCGAATGCCCAGGAACAACCGACGAGCTCGGCCGGCGGGGGCGGGAACAACGCCGGCGACGGGAACAACGCCGGCGCCGCTCCCCAGGATGCCGGCAGCCTTCCAGTCCCTCCCTCCACCACGGACCACCACTGGCCTTCCTACCAGTCGTCCTGGTATCAGGACACCCGCCCGGCCGACGACTAGACGGCGGACGTTGGGGCGTTCCTCCAGACGACCCTGCCAGCCGAGCAGGCAAACAGCTGCCCGTTCCTGAAGGGAAATCTTCGGAAATCCCGAACCGCCCGTACTGGTGCCGTCGCGGGCCCGCCCCGATGGACGAGATAACGGTTATACAATAATCAGTGTCGCTTGGATGGGCGTAACCGAAATCAAGCTCCAGGTTCCTGGCCTACGAAGATGAAAGCAAACAAAATCGAACATCGGCCTAACTCGGTGGCATTGGTGCAGGAGTCCCCGGCTTTCAGCCGGACCGGAGCCAAAGGAAATCCGGCCGGGCGCCGTACGGCGCCCGGCCGGAGGAGCGATCGGTAGCATCGAACATGACGTGCGGGAGAGCGTCAGGGGCGGGGCGGTGCCGTCCCGCACGGCTAAATGTCCGATAATGACAGTATGATTATGCTCAGCAATGGTTTGGATGCTGGGACGCCGTTCCCCCACGTTGTGGCTGGTTTCCGCCGCCGGGAACCTGCCGCCTCCACGGCTGGCATCGGCGGAGATCTGTTGCGTTATGGGAAAGCAAGACATAACGGACTCCGTCTGAATGTTGATCAGATCGCCAGGGTGGGCTCGATGAAGGCAGTCGACACCCGTAGGCGCGGTTCGGTGTCGACGGCGAGTTCGTAGTGGCCACGGCGGATGTTCCGCACGAACGCATGCCCGGGGTTGACGGTCTGGGCGGAACGGACACGTTGTAGTCCGCACATCGGCCGCAGCCTGACCTTCGGCTGGCCGTGATCGGACTCGATCCGGTTGTTTGCCCGCCGGGCGTCGATGTGACAGGAGGCTGGGCAGCAGCTCGTCGAGGACCCTTGGGTAGGTGGCGGCCTGCTCGGCGCTCACCTCGACCGGGCGCCGGCCGTGCGACAGCGCGACGGTGAAGAAGCGGTGGGCCACGGCCAGATCGCGGTGGTCGGCGGCGAGGACGTCGATGACCTGGCCGTCCTGGTCGACCAGCGGCGTCCTTCGCCGCCCTGCGCGGTGCCCGTCCGATCGGGGCCTTCTCCGGCAGGATCCACCGGCATCGTCTCAACCGGGGTGGGGACGGCCAGGCCAACACCGCCCTGCACCGGATCGTTCTCACCCGGCTGCGCTGTGATCCTCGGAGCCGGACCTACCAGCAGCGACGGATCGCGGAAGGCGCGACCCGACGGGAGATCGTCCGCTGTTGGAAGCGGTACGTCGCCCGGGAGATCTATCACGCGCTCCCGCGGACCACCGGCCGGACGGCTGGACTGGTCGGTCCAGCGGCTTGACGAACATAGGGGCGTCAGACCCGCACGGACAGTGTCGCCCATCGACGCCGCAGGAAGTATCCGGTCATGCCGCTCCCCGGGCACTCGACCCGGTGCCTGTCGACGGCCGCGTCAACGTCGGCTCCAGCCTGTCGCCACTCGCACTGATCGAGTTACGCCGCCGTTGCCCCGTTGCCCCGTTGCCCCTGGCTCCGCGTCGGGCCATGGAATCTGGTAAGGTCGATGCGTTGCAGTTGGAGTTTCCTCGAACGTTTCGAACGCCCGTGGAGTCTGACAGCGGGCGTTTTTCGTTTTCCAGTCCTATCCGACATGGGGACGATCACACCACGGCAACCCGGGACTCGCAGCAGGCGGCCCGGTACGGCCCCCACGAAGGAAAAGAACACATGGCTCAGGGCACTGTGAAGTGGTTCAACGGCGAGAAGGGCTTCGGGTTCATCGCCCAGGACGGCGGCGGTCCCGACGTCTTCGTTCACTACTCGGCCATCGACAGCGCCGGCTTCCGCAACCTGGAGGAGAACCAGCGCGTGGAGTTCGACATCACGCAGGGCCAGAAGGGTCCGCAGGCCGAGCACGTCCGCCCGGTCTGATCTGCGGTCGCGGACGATCATTCTTGTCGGTCGCGTCGAACACGGTGACGAACGGCCGCATCGAGGCCCATGGGCGGCTTGCAAGATCTAGCGGGTCGGAGTCGCGTGTGGGTGGATAGCCCGCGGTCCGTTCGGCCTTGCCGAGGACGACCGTCGCTAGGACCGTGACCGACCAGCACTGCACGTCCCTCCCGGGCTTTGTACCGTGCCGAAGCTGACGTCGGGGCGGTCATCGGCGGTTTCAGTCGGGTCGTGGCCGTGCGATGGTCAGCGGTCGTGCTGTTTCGGTCGACGTATCTGATCACGGTGAGGCTGTCTGGCTCGCTGAGTCTGGCGCTGCGCAGATCCGCGGTGAAGGATGTCGAGATCCTGATGCCAAGGCACGAGGTCCCGGTCCTGCGCCGTCAGGTTGCCCACCGCGCCTCTCATGGCCGGACCGTGGGATCTTGTCCGCGTTGACGCGGCTGCTACCCGACGAACTACGTCGCCATCGCATTGTCGCTCCTGCCACGCTGTCAGCGTGGCATCACCGTCTGGTCACACGCCGGTGGACGTACCCGAACCGGCACGGACGCCCAACAATCGATGACGAGCTGCGCGAGCTGGTCGTCCGGCTGACCCGGGAGAACCCTCACGGGGGCACCGCCGCGTTCAAGGAGAACTCACCCGGCTCGGACGGCGCTGTTGCATTCGCCGATCACAGGCGATCTTCACTGCGGATCTTCCTGTCGGACGCGCTCATGTGCCCCGGTCAGTGGGCTACCAGCCGCCCGGAGCCGTGTTGGTGAGCCTCGACGCCGGAGGACTTGCGGCCAAGATCTGCCGGTGTACGCGAATGCAACAGTGCCCTCCGAAGCCCGGGCGGAGCCGCGGGCCTCCGGTCAGTGGTCGCCGGACCAGGGGCCGACTCCCCCGACGCGGTCAACGGAGATCGAGAGCACGTAGCCCTCGGGCGGGTTCGGCGTCGGGGGGTAGCTGGCGTCCGGGCCGAGGTAGACCTTGGCGAGGCGGTTCAGGAGGGCGGGCGCGCCGCCCTCGTTGACCGTGGCACGCCCGTGGACGATGAGGTACTCGGCCAGGCCGGCCGCGTTTGTCACGCCGCCTTCGATGGTCAGTACGACCCGCGGGTCCCGCCGGATGTTACGGATCTTCTGGTACTCCGCCAGATGGGCGGTCACGATGGCGTCCCCGTCCAGCCCCACCACACCACGCTCGCCTGCGGGCTGCCGTCCGGGTTGAGGGTGACCAGGTGACCCAGATGCCCACCGGTGATCACAGATCGCGCCTCGTCGGTCAGTGCGGCCACGCAGACCCCCTCGGTGTCAGGTAGGAGGCGGCGCCCGGAGCAGCGGGAACCACCGTCCGCACCAGCCTAGTGTGGGCAGCGGGACTGTAAATACTAAGCGTGGTGGCTGTCCGGCGTGTTGACTGTCCGAGTGGTGCGTCGTCCACACCGAGTTTTGACTGTTTGCAGCAGGGCTGGTGCGTGTACCGGGCGGCAGGTCGGTCCTGGTCAGCACGCGGGGTACCCGACCCGGAGGAGCTTTCGCGCGAGCAGCGCGTCGTGCTTGCCCGCCAGCTCCTGGCGGGCAATGCCGAGCTGGCTGAGCGGTGCCGCCGGACGGAGGAGAAAGCCGCCGAGACCGTACTGCGCGGAGCGCGTTTCGGACGTCCGCGTCAGTTGGCGTCGGGCTGCGCGCGGGGGGTGGGCCGTGACAGCTGGAGTTCGGATCGTGGGGCGCTGCCGCTGCTGCGCCGGTCTCCCTTGTCGTGCTCTGGCTGCCCGACGCCGCCTCGTAGCGACTCGAAAATAGCCATGCCCTGGCCGACAAGGGCACTGGCGATCTCGCCGATGCCGTCCGCGCCGTTCAGCACGGTGACGTTCGCTCCCGCCAGACCAGACGCTGCCTGCTTGACGATCTCGGGCAGTTGATCGATTAGCATCCGGTCGAGTGCGACACGGTTATGTGACGCCGCAGCTTCGGCCTGGATCTTCATCTTCTCGGCCTCGGCCAGGGCCAGGATGCGCACCCGCTCGGCCTCTGCTTCAGCCGGCTTGACGACTTCGGCGACGAGCTGCTGTTGGCGCAGCTCCGCCTCGCGCTGGGCCAGCTCGGTCTGGGCGGCGATGACGCCACGCTGGGCCTGCGCCTTGGCCAGCGGTCCTGCCTGAGCGGCTTCGGCCTGCGCCTTGTCGATCTCGGCTCGGTACTGGGCCTGCACGACGGAGGTCTGTCGCGCGTACTCGGCCTGCTTGCGCTGCGACTCCTGCTCGGCCTCGGCGGCTGCCTGGTTGGCCTGCGCCTGCGCGATCTGGGCCTGTCGTTGGATGGCAGCGTTGTGTGGCGCCGCGATAGCCGCGATGTAGCCGAGCCCGCCGTCGTCGATGGACTGGATCTGCAGCGCGTCGACTGTCAGCCCGATCCTGGCCATCTCCTCCTTGGAGCCGTCCAGTACCTCGGTAGCGAGCTTCTGCCGCTCCTGGATTATCTGCTCGACCGTCATCGAGCCGATGATCGACCGCAGATGGCCGGCGAAGATCCGTCCGGCCAGCACCGACATTTGGTCCTGGTCTGACAGGAAGCGCTGGCCGGCGTTGACGATGCTTTCGCTGTCGTTGCCGACCTTGAATGCGATGACGGCGCGGACGTTGAGGGCGATGCCCTGGTGGGTCACGCAGGTCTCGGCAACCTCCGCCTCGCACATGGACAGCTTCAGGAAACGAACCTTACGAAAGAACGGTATGACGAAGCCGCCGTGCCCGGTGACCACACGGAACGGTGCCTCGCCGCGGTTCTTGCCTCCCGAGATCAGCATTGCTTCGTCAGGCGCAGGCACTCTGTAGCCCAGCATCGTTGCTCCCTCAGACCAAGTCAGCTACCGCTGTCGACCGTGATGGTGAAGTCTGTCCACGGCACCACGTCGACGGTACGCGGCCCCCGGCTACCGACCACGAGGACGGAAGCGCCCTTGGGCAGCGGGTCGTCGGACCAGGCGAGGTAGGTCTCGACACCGCCACGCACCTTCAGTTTCACCTCGCCAGCGCCGCCAGGGCCCCGAGTGGCGACGATGAGGGGGCCGACGCGACCGATGACCGACGAGTCACCCACGGCATTCTTCCTCCCGCCCATGCTTCCGAGTAGCCATCGTCGACCGCTGAACACCACTGTGGCAGGCGGGATGTCCTGTGCGGAGGGTACTGGTGCCGAAGACTGTGTCATGGGTCTTGACCTACAGCATCATCCTGCGGCCAGCTGTCCATGGCCGTCTATCTTGACGGTCCCCGCTCGGGCATGGTCGGGGCTTGTGGCCCTGCGTCTGCCATACCTGATCCTGCCGCATCCTGCTGGGCGTCTCCGGCTGGCGCTGGTACTGCTGACACGTTCGGCCGCCGCGAAGGAGGCCGGGATCCTCGTGTTACGCCACCAGGTCGCGCCTTCCACTTTTCGGCCCCGCAGCGGGGGACACGGTCGCCTACCCGGCTGTCGTCCCGTCAGGGCTGTCGGTGCCCGGGCCGGGGCGGTCATGGGGCCGGTTGAGCGCCTCGTCGCCGGAGCGCAGCTTGTCGATGTCGCGCCTCCTCACGCACCGCCATCTTGGCGGCACATACTCACCGCGAATCTCCGGGCTGTGCGCCACCTGACATCCGGTTAGTAACTGTTCAAGAGGTTGCTGAGGGCCCGCTGTGTACGGGTGTGGCGACGATCGGGTTGCCGCGGTCCAGTCTCATCAGCAGTTCATGAGGACCTTCCGGCAGCACGAAAAGATGATCGTTCCGCCTTGGGTTCAGGCGCCGGCGGCGGTGACGATGCCGTCGGTGGCGAAACCCGCGATCAGACCGAGCAGGATTCCGTAGGCGAGCAGATCCATACGTCGGGTTCTCGCCGCTACGGTGATCAGTTGGATGACGACGTAGAGGATCGACCCTGCCGCCAGCGTCAGGAAGGCCACGCTGAGGGCTTCGTTGGTGAAGCTGTGTCCGACAGCGGTACCGATGAATGTGGGGCCGCCGCCGATAAGACCCATGGTCAGCAGAAATCCCCAGCCGGGGCGGACGGGGGTACCAGCGGTGTCGCCGGCCAGCGGTGCGACGATTCCGAAGCCTTCGGTGGCGTTGTGCAGCCCGAAGCCGATGACCAGCAGGGTGGCCAGCGTGACTTCACCGGAGGCGGCGGACTGGCCGATGGCCAGGCCTTCAGCGAAGTTGTGCAGCCCGATCCCCGCCGCGATCAGCAGGCTGAGGCGTTTCGCCGGGGACCATGCTGCCAGGCCGACCTGTCGAGTTGTCAGTTCCCCCGCGGCCATCGTGCCCGGTCCGAACCGGCGTTCTCCGCCGGCGGCATGGCCCATCCACCGCTCATAGACCACCAGCGACAGCAGACCCACCGCGATCCCGCCGTTGAACAGTAGCCCGTAACCGACCGCCCGGCCGATGCCGTGGTGGTCGGTGTGTATCTCGGTCAGCGCCCCGTCGATGGGCTCCCAGGCCGCAGACAGCACATCCCACACCAGGAACAGCAACACGCCGACCGCCGCCGCGTTCAGGAGCGCACGCAGTGTGGGTGCGGACCGCCTGAGTCGCCCTACCGGCAGGCCGAGCAGAATCGTCGCTCCGGCGATGGCGCCGAGTAGCAGCGTGCGGCCCAGACCCATGTGTCCTCCTCCGACAGATCAGTTAGGTTAGGCTGTCCTAAATTGTGCGTAGAGGCAAGTTTTTCCTGATGGGACTGCTGACCGGACGGTTCAGCGGTGGGAGCGACTCACCTCCGAGGCACCTACTGCTGGGAGCGCTGTTGCGTTCACCGATTACCGACGATCTTGATTGCAGGCCTTCCCGCCGAAGGAAAAGTCTCCCGATACGCACCTACGGGTGGCGGCTGCCGCGGGCATCCCCGCCGAACCCTGGCCGCACCGCCTGGCACGACTGGCAGTTCGAGCTGTCCCCACCCAGCAGGCGCCTCCTTCGCCCAGCAAATGCGTGGCCAACGGGTGGAGCCACTCGCCCCTGTCGAACACGCCCCGCTCCCGGTTCACTGGGAGGAGTCGAAACAGGTGAGAGAACTCGTCTCACGGTGTCCGCGAGGGCCTCGGTCAGGTGCCGACGTAGGCCGCGAGGTGCTCGCCGGTGAGGGTGGAGCGGGCGGC
>NZ_CAKKTM010000389.1:0-19657 GCF_920888515.1 Protofrankia sp. CiP1_Cm_nod1
CTCATCTTGGCAGGTAGGGGCCGCGAGCTGGTCGTCGAGGAGGCGGCCGTCGCCTCTCGCATCACGTTTAGAATCAGGCGATCAACCAGAGAGGAACGGCGATGACAACGGTGCGCACCCACCCGGGCAAGAAGGCCACGGCGACACGACAGCGCATCCTCGACGCCGCAGCCAAGATCTTCCGTCAGAACGGCTACACTGGGACGCGCCTCACGGACATCGCCGCGGCGGCACAGATACAAGCCGGCAGCCTCTACTACCACTTCGCCTCGCGGGAAGGCCTGGTCCAGGAAGTCCTGCGTGTCGGCCAGCAGCGCACGAACGACTTCGTCATGGGCAAGGTCTCCGCCGCACCTCCCAACGCGAGCGGCCTTGACCGGCTCCGCATCGCCGTGCACGCCCATCTCGAAGCCGTCCTCGAGATCGGCGACTACACTGCGGCCACTCTACGCATCTTGGGGCAGGTCCCTGAAGAGATCCGCACTCAGGCCCTCGCGCTGCAGCGGGAGTATGGCCAATGGTGGCGGGAGCTGTTCGAGGACGCGCAGCGTGACGGCGAGCTGCGTCAGGACCTTGACATCTCCGCGTGCCGCATGCTCGTTCTGGGAGCCATGAACGCCTCCCCCGACTGGTTCCACCCAGACCAGCCGAAGGGACTCACGATCAGTGATCTTGAGGAGCAGTTCGCCGCGATGTTCCTCGACGGGCTCGGGACCTCCAAGGGAAAGCGGCGCCGGTCACACAAGATCATATTTACCCTCACATCCGATGCGCACGAGGAGTCCGCAGCAGAGACACGTGGCGCCGCGACGACCGCTCGGATCCTCGACGCGGCCGCGAAGATTTTTCGCGAGAACGGCTATGCCGGAGCCCGGCTCGTGGACGTCGCGACCGAGGCCGACATGCAGACCGGCAGCCTCTACTACCACTTCGCCTCGCGCGAGGACCTGGTGGTGCACCTGCTGCACAATGCCTGGGAACGCACTGACAACATGGTGAGGCGTAGTGTCAACGACCTACCCACACGCACCGCGCCTATCAACAAGCTGGCGATGGCCATAACCGCGCACCTGCTGTCCGTCCTGGCCTGGGGTGACTACACCTCGGCCATGCTGCGCATCCTCGGACAGGTGCCGGACGGCGTCCGAGCCACCATCCTTCCGCTGCAGCGGACCTACCTCGGCCTGTGGCGGGGCTTGCTCAACGACGCTGCCGACGCCGGGGACATCCGCTCCGACCTCGATCTGTCGGTGGTCCTGATGATGCTGGCGGGTGCCCTGAACTGGACGGTCGAGTGGTACCACGCCGACCACCACCTGGCTCCGGAGCAGCTGGCGGAGCAGTTCTGCATCCTCGTCCTCGAGGGCATGTCGACACGACGCCGGGGTACGCGTCGACGGAGCGTGTGACATACACTGGACTCGAACCTAGATTAGAAATTAGGCTGTCGGCAACTCCCCCGGGGAAGGACGTCCATGACCAGCCTGCTGTCCTACGGCTCCTACATTCCATACCACCGGCTTCGTCGGAGCGACATGCAGGCGGCTCTCGGCGCTTCGGGAGGGAGAGGCTCACGCGCCGTGGCGTCGTACGACGAGGATGTCGTCTCCATGGCGGTGGAGGCTGGCTCGGCGGCTTTACGGGGACAGCGCTGTCTGCCTGAGCGGCTCTATTTCGCCACCTCCTTCCCTCCCTACCTGGACAAGACCAATGCGGCGGTGGTGCACGCCGCGCTCGGACTTGACCGGGCGACGCTGGCGGTCGACATGGCTGGCTCACCGCGGTCGGTCATCGGCGCACTGTTGGCCGCGAGCGAGGCACGAGTCCCGGCCCTCGCCGTAGTCGCCGACATACGCACCGGGCTGCCCGGGAGCAGCGACGAGCGAGAGGGCGGCGACGCGGCCGCAGCGTTCTTGTTCGGACGCGGCACGTCGGAGACACCCGAGCTCGCGACCGTCCTGGCGTTCGCCTCGACCACGGAGGAGTTCCTGGAGCGGTGGCGGACACCCGGCGAAAAGGCTTCCCATACCTGGGAGGAGCGCTTCGCCGAACATGTCTACCGACCGCTGGCTGAGGAGGCGTTCACCACCTCGCTGAAAGCAGCCGATCTCGCCCCTGGCCAGATCGACCACCTTGTCGTGAGCGGCCTGGCCGCCCGCGCGGTACGGCAGTTCGCGCAGGCCAGCGGCGTACGTCCCGAAGCCGTGGTCGACAACCTGGCAGACCGCATCGGCAACCCCGGTGCGGCCCAGCCCGGGGTACTGCTCGCCGCAGCTCTGGACCGCGCTGGCGCTGGCGAAAACGTCGCGCTGGTCCACCTCGCCGACGGTGCGAGCGCTCTGCTGATGCGAACCACGGAGCACCTGCTGTCCCGGCGGTCCCCGACCGGTGTGCTAGGGCAGGTGGATGGCTCACACGGCGAGCTCAGCTACACAGCCTTCCTCACCTGGCGGGGAATGCTCGACCGCGAGCCACCCCGGCGACCGGAGCCGGACCCGCCCGCGGCGCCGCCAACACGCCGGTCCGCCGGCTACAAGCTCGCCTTTCAGGCGGCTCGGTGCGACGCGTGCGGAGCGGTCAACGTACCACCGGGAAGGGTGTGCTTTGCGTGTTCTGCAGCCGACCAGATGTCGCAGCGATCGCTGCGTGACACGCCTGCGACGGTGGCGACGTTCACTGTTGACCGTCTCGCGTTCACACCGAGCCCACCGATGGTGGCCGTCGTCGTCGACTTCGACGGGGGCGGTCGGTTCCGATGCGAGCTCGCCGACGCGACCCCGGCCGACGTGCGTATCGGCCTGCGTGTCGGCCTCACGTTCCGACGCCTGCTGACTGCCGACGGCGTGCACAACTATTTCTGGAAGGCACGACCGCTTCACGAAGACGGAACGAGGCTCTGATGGCATCAAGAGGCATCTGTGATCGGGTCGCAATCGTAGGCATGGGCTGCACAGCGTTCGGCGAGCACTGGGACCGCGGCACGGACGACCTCCTTGTCGAGGCGGTGGGGACAGCCACGCAGAGCACGTCTGTCGCGATCGACGACGTCGACGCCTTCTGGCTGGGCACCTATATGTCAGGGGTCTCGGGTCTGACGCTGAGCCGTCCGCTCCGGATCCGCGACAAACCCGTCAGCCGCGTTGAGAACATGTGCGCGACAGGATCCGAGGCGCTGCGCGGCGCCGCGTATGCCGTCGCCAGTGGTGCCTACGACATAGCCATGGCCGTCGGCGTCGAGAAGTTGAAGGACTCCGGCTACTCCGGCCTGACCCGCCAGTCGATTCCGGGTGACGGGACGGGCGGCACGCTTGGCACCACGACGGCACCAGCCAACTTCAGCCTCCTAGCACCGGCCTACGGTCGGAAGTACGGCGTGGACGAAGACCAGTTGAAGGAGGTCTTCACGCGTATCGCCTGGAAGAACCACAAGAACGGTTCCCGGAACCCGCGAGCCCAGTTCCGAAGAGAAGTGACCAGGGAGACCATCGCTTGCTCCCCACTGGTCGCCGGCAGCCTCGGCGTGTTCGACTGCTCCGGTGTGTCGGACGGGGCAGCGGCAGCGATCGTGGTACGGGCCGAGGATGCGTACCGCTACACCAAGCGCCCCCTGTTCGTGAAGGCGTTGTCCTTCGTGTCTGGGGCAGCAGACGGCAACGTCGACCCGGGCTACGACTTCACGACCTTTCCGGAGGTCGCGGCGTCCGCAAGGGAGGCCTACCGCCAGGCGGGCGTGTCCGACCCTCGGGCGCAGATTGCGATGGCTGAGGTGCACGACTGCTTCACCGTCACCGAGCTCGTCCTCATGGAGGATCTCGGCTTCGCCCCCCGCGGAACCGCGTGGAAGGACGTCCTGGCCGGGACATTCGACCTGGACGGTGCGCTGCCGGTCAACCCCGACGGCGGGCTGAAGGCCTTCGGTCATCCTGTGGGGGCATCGGGGCTCCGTATGCTCTATGAGTGCTGGCTGCAGCTTCGTGATGAAGCCCCGGACGAACGCCGTATCGCCAGCACGGGAAAGACCATGGGCTTGACCCACAACCTCGGCGGAGGTCCTGGCGAGTGCGTGTCGTTCGTGTCCATCGTCGGGACGGAGCGCTCGTGATCGCCGGCTGCATAGCTACGCTCCAAACCGAGCCAAACGGGACAGCAAACGGACAGCTCCAGGAAATGAAGGACCTTTCATGACCTACGTCATTGGTGATGCCTGTGTCGACGTCAAGGACAACTCCTGCGTCAAGGAATGCCCTGTGGACTGCATCTACGAGGGCGATCGGTCGATGTACATCAACCCGACCGAGTGCATCGACTGTGGCGCCTGCGAGGCCGTGTGCCCGGTCCGTGCTATCTCTGCTGACGTGGACCTCCCTGGGGAGCTGCTGCACCTCGCGGCCAGGGCCGAGGCACTCTTCGCTGAGATCGGCGACCCGGGTGGGGCCCGCCGCCACGGCCCGTTGAACGGGGACCACCCCGCCATCGCGGCGATGCCACCCAAGTCGGCGACGGCCTGACAGCGTGGAGGGCCGGTCTCGATGTCGGCGCTCCTGGCGGACACTCCGTGAGCCGCCTCATCCAATCCCGACGGTCAGTACCAGTACGGGGTGACGCTGCATGCGTCACATCAGCCGCTCCGTGACGCTAGCGCCTCGTAATTCGCCGTCTTTACCGGTGGTTTGTTGTGATCGGCAGTTCGTGATCCGTGATCTACGGGGGTAGGTAGAGGCGGAGCCGGTGTCCGGCGGCGAGCGTGTCGATCAGTTCGCGGAGTGGGTGGGGCATCGGGGCGGTGGTCCAGGCCTGCCAGAGGCGTAGCAGGAGGCACAGGGGGGTCAGGCAGGCGCGGACCTGTCGGAGGCTGACCGGCCAACACGGCGGTGTGGTGGTGCGGGTCGTTGTCCGCGTGTCGTCGGGTGGGAAGGGCGTGGGTGGCTCGGCGGGGGTGGTGTTGTCGTGCCAGCACAGGCTGAACGCGCAGTTCACCAGGGTCCAGTGGCGGGCGATCGCGGTGGCGGAGCGGACCTGGAAGTCGGCCCAGCCCAGTTCGTGTTTGACCTGCTTGTAGTCCTGTTCGACCCAGCCACGCAGCCCGTAGAGGCAGACGATCTCGTCGTAGGTGGCGGGTGGGAACGCCGGCGCCGCCGTGGTGGGCAGGTCCGGGCGGGGCAGGGTGGTGGCCAAAGACCAGGTGCTGGTCGCCGGCAGGGTCGCCGGGTCGGAAGTGGCCACGACCAGCCGCAGGGGCCCGCCGATCCGGTACGGGCCCACCCGGCAGTCGGTGGCCCACCAGGTCTCGGTGTGCCCGTCGCGGTAGGCGCGCCGCACCGGTGTCCACTGGCCGGGCCGCTCAGGGCTGGTCCAGACCCGGGCGCGGGCGGCCTGGGCCGGGGTACGCAGGTCGGTGTCCTCGTCGGGGCGGGACAGTTCCTGGTGCGGTTTCAATGCCAGCACGAACGGCACCCCGGCCTCGCGCAGCCCGGTGACCAGGCCGGGGCTCTCGGACGGGCCGTAGAAGCAGTCGGCGACCACCGCGCGGAAGCCGACGCCGGCGGCGCGGGCATCGGCGACCAGGGCGGCGGCGAGCTGCCCCTTGGTCCGAAACGACGGGTCGGCCCGCCCGTCGGGCAGGCAGTGCGCCGGGAGGTAGAGCCGGGTGTGCAACGGGTGGTAGACCCACTCGTCCGCCCAGACGGTGGACACCGCGACGACACCGCGCTCGATACCGCCCCGGGAACCGATGTACTGACGGGACACCCCCGCGGTGGCATGCCCGCTCTTACGGTCCCCGGAATCGTCCAGGACCAGCACCCCACCCGGGTGCGGCGCGCTGTCCGAGGACACCAACAGCAACTCGACCCGCCTACTGTTGATCTTTTCGTGGTCCCACGGCGACTCCGACAGGAACCACTGCAGCCGCTGGACCTCCCGATGCTGCGCGCCGGCCACCGGCTCCGCCCCGGCCAGACAGGTCAACGTCTTGTTCCGGTCCCGCGGCAGCAGCAGACCGACCAGGTAGTCCCGGAACCCCCGCCGCTGCGCACGCGAGGCGAACAGGCCGTCGAAGCGGGACGCGTACACCTCCACCGGCGCCGGAGCCGGCAGGCACGGCAGCCGCTCTGTCATCGCGATCACCTCCGCGACCGAACCACTCCTTCCCTACCCGGCACAGCCAGCGAATTCCTGGCCACCCATACATGACCAAACGATCACAACAAACCACCGCTACTTACCGTTGTTGTCGACAATTTTCTTGATGCCGGCCTGGACAAGCTGGACCTTGGCGAGGATCTCGTCCACGGTCGCGGTCCAAGCGAACAGCGTGGGATTGGCGTTCCCATGGACGATGTAGTCCCGGATCCGCTTGATAAGAATCTTCACGAAGATACACATAGCGCGGCTGATCGACTGGTGGGCAATTATACCGAACCCGGTTTCGAGCTGGTTGATCCACGACGATCCGACCGGAGTAAAGCGGAAATAAGCGGAATCACGAGATACTAGTACTCCAGTGACAGTGATCCTTACGTGGTCGCGGCCCGCGCGACGTCCGTCTGGTTGGTTCGGATCCGGGTTCGGAAGTGGTAACGGCGGGCGCGTGCCTGGTGGCGACGGCGCCAGTCCGACCACCATGTGATCACCGCCGCTGGGATAACAGCCTGTCCGAACAGGGCGAGAACATGCCAGATTTCGTTGAGACTGAACGGGATCATCCCGGTCTCGGCTGGTTCCGGCTGCTCGGGGACCGCGAGGCCATGGCCGTCACGCTGGTAGCCCACCGCCCTCGTCGCAGGTGGGTGCTCCGGCGGGTCCTGTTCGCGAGTCTTCGTGACGGTGACCGCGAGCCAGGCATGCGCGAGCATCGCCAGGGTGATGTGCCGGTACCAGGCGTGGTACATACGGACCTGGAAATGGTCGAGACCGACCTCGTTCTTCGCCGCCTGAAAACATTCCTCTATTCCCCAGCGGCGTCCCGCGACCGTGACCAGGGCAGCGAGGGGAACGGCGCGGGGGCTGTGCGTCAGGTAGAACGCCAGTCCTTTTTTCGCGCCACGGGAACGGCGGATCAGAACCTGCTGCGCCCGGTTCTCCGGTCCGGCGAGATCAGTGGTATCGACCAGCGCCCAGTCATACAACCGAGGGCCTTTCGCGCCATCCGCACTGGAATACGTCTCCCACGCGCCGGCGGGAACCAGTCCGGCGAGAGTGTCGACCCGGCGGCGGCCGACCGCGGTGGTCACCATGGTGTCGCACGCGACCGCCAGCACATAACCGATCCGATGCTCCTCCAGCCAGTCCCGCAGCTCGGCGTCGCCGCCGTACACCTCATCGCCGGCGACCCACCCCAACTCCCGGTGGGACGCCCAGAACCGGCGGACCATGTCCAGCGCCAGCAGCGGCTTCGTCGCGAACCCCCGCCGTCGTGGCACCCCCGCCGCGGCGCACCGATCCCGGTCATCGGTCCAGCTCGTGGGAAGGTAGAGTTCCCGGTCGACCAGCGCCCGCCCTCGTCCGGACACATACGCGGCGAAAACACCGATCTGGCAATTTTCGATCCGGCCCGCGGTGCCCGAGTACTGCCGCTGCACCCCGGCCGACAGGGTTCCTTTCTTCACAAACCCGGTCTCGTCGACGACCAGAACACCATCCGCCTCGGCCAGGTTCTCGATCACATACGACGTGACGACGTCACGCACCCGATCGGCGTTCCACACATATCCGTTCAGTAGCCGCTGCATCTTCTGCGGGCCCTCTTGCCCGGTGAATTCCGCGAGCGTCCACCCGTTCTTCCGCTCCGTCCGAGACAACAACCCGGCCACATACGCCCGTGCCTGCACCCGAGGCTGCTCCGACCCGAAACACGGATCGATGCGGCTCAGTAGCTCCTCCAAACCGGCCTCCCACACCGCCACGTCCGACCCGGATACACTCTGCTCCGCGGCCACCGCGGATTCCTCGGTTGTTCTCACAAACTACGGAGAATCACACGGTGGCACCCGTTCGGACGCCACGCCGCCACCCCACACAGAGACCACACGCCGGCCACTGTCACTGGAGTACTAGCCGAACATCCCGCGGCATCGCGTACCGCGACGACCGAAAGCTCGCTGATGCCGCCAGCAACCAGCCTTCAAGTGGGCAGCCCGTCTGATTCCGGTCGTTGGACAATCCGGCCGTTCTTGCGCAGCACATAGTCGTCCAGGTCGACCGAGCGCGTCATCGTCCAGTAGTCGACAACGCGCCAGGGCATCGCGGTCACCACGCGGCCTTTGGAGTTGCGGTACCACGTGTCCATGCCCTGGTGCGTCCACACCATCCGCTGGTGCGCCTCGTCGAGCTCCTGGTTGTACCGATCACTGACCTCCGGCCTGCACACGAGGGAGCTGATGCCCTCGCGAAGCATGTGCTGCAGAGCATCGATGATGTAGTTGATCTGGCTCTCCGCCAGGTAGATGAAGCTGCCGCCGTGACCGAGGTTCGTGTTCGGCCCATACATGAAGAACAGGTTCGGAAAACCTGGCGCTGTGATACCCAGGTACGCGCGAGCATCGTCCGCTCCCCACAGGTCCTGAAGCACCTGTCCATCTATGCCGGTGACCTGGTAACGGACGGGGTTGTGGGCCTCGAAGCCCGTGGCGAGGACCACGACGTCCGCCGGCCGCTCCTCCCCATCAACAGTGACGACTCCCGTCTCTGTCAACGCCGCGACCCCAGCCGTGATGAGCTCCACCTGCGGCTTCTTTAGCGCGGCGAACCACCCGTTGTCCAGCAGCATCCGCTTCCCGAACGGCGGGTAACTGGGCAGGGCCTTCTCCACAAGGTCAGGCCTGCCCTCAAGCTCTCCCATCAGGTACGCCGTGAAGAACTTGCGGTGTGCGTCGTTGACAGCGTTCAGTGAACGTTCCGGGTACGCCCACGCAGGGTCCTTCTGCAACGACGCGTGAATCCGGTCGTTGTAGGCCCAGGCAAGCTTGGAGCGGTACCAGGCGCGGTAGAACGGCACCTTATCCATGAGCCAGTGCACCCGCCCATCAACCGGCCGGAAGTAGTTGCTGTTCGGCGACACCCACTGGGGTGAGCGCTGGTAGACGTCGAGGGCTCCCACCACGTCGGCGATGGCAGGGACAATCTGCATGGCACTTGCCCCGGTCCCGATGACAGCGACACGTTTGCCGGTCAGGTCCAGACCGTCGGGCCAGCGCGCCGAGTGAAACACCGGCCCCTTGAACTGCTTCATCCCCTCGAGCTGGGGGATTTTCGGAACGTTCAGCTGACCGACAGCCGAGATGAGGACGTTTGCGGTCAGGGCCTCTTCCGCACCGGCCGCGTCCCGGACGATGACTGTCCACAGTTCCGCGTCGTCGTCCCAGGACGCTGCCACCGCCGTGGTCTGGAAGCGGATGTTCCTACGGAGGTCGAAGTGCGTGGCGAGCCCGTCCAGGTACTCCTCGAGCTCCGAGCGCTTGCCGAAGTACGTGCTCCACGCACGCGGGAAGAACGAGAGGGAGTAAAGGTGACTCGGGGTGTCGACCCCACAGCCTGGATAGCGGTTCTCGATCCACGTGCCGCCCACGTTGGCATTCTTCTCGACGACCGTGTGGGCGATCCCGATGTCTCGCAGGTACTTAGAGGCGGTCATGCCCGAGATGCCGGCACCGATGACAACCACGTGAAACTCGCCACCAACAGCAATCGGTACCGGCGCGGGCTTGGGCCGGAACCCCATCTGCTCGGCTGTCATCGCCTCGAAGTCCTCGGGAACCTCCTCGGCGACGCACAGCTCAAGCAGCTCCAGCAGCTGCCGACCCGTTGGAGCGGGCATGGCGACCGGTGCCCCCGCAGCCCAGTCCAACACTGCCTGTTCGACCGCTAAGCGGATCTCCTGCTGCACCACAGGAGGAAGGCCGCCGTCATCGTGGTCGTCCGTGCCACGAGCGCGAGTCGGCCGGTAGGGCGGGCGTGTCCACTTGCGGTCGCCGGTGAGCTGCACCAGCAGCGGTACCAGCGTCGGAATGTTGGCCACGGCCAAGGCTTCGTGCAGCACCACAGGATCGATGTGGGTACGAGCCTCAGTGACCGACATCATCTCTCCCTCCGTGGCGACAGGCCACCTGTCGCCAGCGACGACTCACGTGGAGCGACGCCTGTCCTAATTTAGTTTAGATATTGCCCCCGGGCAAGCGGCCCACCCCTCGCGCTTCGCGTGCAACGGTCGCGCATCGTGCGGTAGTTTGTTGGATCAGGGTGGGAGGTAGAGGTGGAGGCCGTGCCCTGTACCGACCGCGGTGATCAGGGCTTGGACGTCATCGGGCGGGGGTGCCGGTGACCAGGCGTGCCAGCAGCGTTGCAGCATGATCCAGGGGGGTTAGCCAGCTGCGGACCGCGCGCAGTGTCACCGGCCAGGACGGCCGCGCCGGCGGGCGGGCTGCTGTGGAACCCCCTCTCTCGCCGGTCGTGCCCACTGCCGGGGTGTTCCTGCCCGGGGGGCGTCTCGGTGAGGGGGGTATGCATCCAACAGAACGAGAACGCGCAGAACACCAAGGTCTGGTGGCGGCGGATCGCGATGTCGGAGCGGACCTGGAAATCAGCCCAGCCCAGTTCGTCCTTGACCTGCTTGTAACCCTGTTCGATCCAGTTCCGGATCCCGTGGATCCGCACGAGCTCGGCCAGGTCGGCGGGCGGGTGCGGGCTGTCGGTCTCGCGTGCCGATCCCGGACGGGGCAGGTTGGTCGCCAGATACCAGCTGCTGTTCTCCGGCAGCCGGGCCGGGTCGGTGGTCGCCACCACCAGACGGATGGTCCCCTCCGGCCCCCACCAGCCCAGCCGGGCCTCAGCTGCCCACCACAGGGCGGTGCGCCCGTCCCGGAACGTGCGGGTCACCGCTGTCCAGTTCCCGGGGTTGTCCGGGCCGCCCCAAGCCAGGTCTCGGGCGGCGTCGACCGGGGTACGGGCGTCGGGTCCGTAGGCCCAGGTGCCCCGGTGGGGTCTGAGGGCCATGACGAACGGCAGCCCCGCGGCGGCCAGCTCGCCGCGGAAGGCGTCGTGGTCGCCGTAGGCGCAGTCCGCCGCCACCGCCCGGAACGCCACCCCGGCCGGGCGGGCCCGCCGGGCCAGGTCCACCGCGATCTGCGGCTTGGTCCGGAACCCGGGATCGTTCTTACCTTTCGGGAAATGGTGGGCGGGGGTGTAGGGCCGGGCGTGCAGCGGATAGTAGAGCCGTTCGTCTGCCCACAGCGTGCTCACCGTGACCACCGCGCTGTCGGTCTTGCCGTACCGGCCCAGCCACTGGCGGCCCACATGCGCGGTGGCCGTGCCGTCCTTGCGATCCCCGGAATCGTCGATCACCAGCACCCCAGCCGCATGCGAGGCGGTCCGCGGATCGGCCTGCAGCAGCGCCACCCGCCGGGTATTGATCTTCCCTGGGTTCCACACCGACTCCGCGAGGAAGAACTGCAGCCGCTGCACCGCCGGATGGGTAGCGCCCACCACCGGCTCGGCCCCAGCCAGGCAGGTCAACGTCTTGTTCCGATCCCGCGGCGCGAGCAGCCCGGTCAGATACTCCCGGAACCCCCGCCGCTGCCCCACCGCCGAGAACAGATCATCGAACCGGACGGCGTAATCCTCCAACGGGCCCGGCGCGGGCGGGCACGGCAGACGTCTGGTCATCGTCAGACCCCCTCACCTCGGAGACGTCCGACAGCGCAGACCTACCCCCACAACCCTGATCCAACAAACTACCGTTAGTAGGCAGGGTGGCGGCCCGGCTGTCGCGCGTGGGTCGGGCGCCGGGTCCGCGGCCCGGATGGTGTCGTGGGGGAAGAACCTGCTGGTCAGGTGGCTGGGGGTAAGGCGTGTAGCGAACCCCCAGCATCGCCTGGTACTGGCGGATCTCAGTCAGATGCCAGGTTCCAGGTCTGGTCGAGCGACTTTGTTTTGTCGGAGGTGCTGGTAGAGGACGTGGCGGATCGGGTCGTCGGGTGGGGGGCTGGACCGTTCCCGCTCAACGCAACAGACCCCGGCTGTCGTGCGCCCATGTTTTCCAGCAGAGCGCACTGGCAGCCAAGCGCAAGACGACGAAACCCGAACCCGACGTCAGGTCCCCAAACCGTACCAAAGCCCCAAAAGCTTACAGAATACCCAGTTGCGAGCCCGCCCTTGCCCCTGTTTGGACACTGCTGTAGATTCTAATCTAACAAAGGTTTAACTTAGCGTTGGAGTGGACTCGGCGGATCGCGCGTGACGTGGATGAGGATCGAGTTGTCGGTCTGCCGGAAGGGTGGTCAGCTCAGGTAGCCGGAAACTATCAGGTGGGCGGTTCGTGGCTACGGCGAGTCGCTGGGCCTCTATGCCGAGATCGGGGCACCCGCACATTCGACGTGCTGGGTTCGCGCAGTTCCGGTCATTTCGGTTGTTCGCCAAGTCCTGGCAGCAAAGTCATCGGGCCGCCTACCCGCTGGTTAGGGCCCGTAATGGATTAAGTGACGCCATCGCAACGCCCTGACCTGCGTAGACGCCTCGCAAGAAAGTCACTTATTGTATTCCAGCTCCTTGGACGAGGAGTATCGAGATGAACATACGAGCCCAGCGCCTGTGCGCGTGGTGCGGACCTGTCTTAGCAGTGTTATTCTTTATTGGATTCTGGCTGATCGCTGACTTCATACCGCCGCCGTCACCTGCCGAAAGTCCTGACCAGGTGGCGGTGAGATTCCGCGAACACGCGAACCAGATTCGTTTCGGTCTCCTGCTGACTCTCTATGCCGGCACGCTGACGGTCCCGTGGGTCGCGGCAGTCTCGGTGCAGCTCAAGCGGATAGAGGGGCAGTTCTCCCCCCTCACCTACGCACAGCTCGGGCTCGGGGTGCTTCTCCCGCTCGAGTTCGTCGTCCCCATCTACTTCTGGCAAACCGCCGCTTTCCGCTCCGAGCGCTCTCCCGAAATCGTCCAGACCCTGAACGACCTGGGCTGGTTGCCGTTCACGGGTCTAGTCTACACCATCGTCGCGCAGGCCATCGTGATCGGGATCGCGATCCTCGCGGACCGCCAGGAAAAGCCAATCTTCCCCCGCTGGTCCGGCTACTTCAGTATCTTGGCCGCCCTGCTGTTCTGCCCGGCGGGCTTCGACGTCTTCTTCAAGGACGGCCCGCTGGCATGGAACGGCCTGATTGCCTGGTGGGTGCTGGTCGTCGTGTTCTTCCTGTGGCTGATTGTGCTGTCGGTTGTGCTGCTCGATGCCATACGGCGCCAGGAGGAAGAAGGTCAGGCGAACCGAGCGGAAGCGGTCAGCCAGCAGTGACCAGATGGGTCGCCGGGCAGGCCAGCGACGTGCGGCCAGTGCTCTCGCAGGCAGCCGCCGGGGATCTGTTGTATTCAGCGGAGTCAATATGGAGGGCGGGGTCAAACGGTCGTAGCGACTCCCCGATAGGATGATCGTGTTGGCGTCGAGTGGCTGGATGGTGGATGGGTCGGCGGTGACTTCGACTGGCCGGCGGCCAGATCGCGATACTTACTGGCCAGCACGTCGATGACCGGGCCGTCCTGGCCGACGGCCCGGTACCGGTAGATCCACCGTCTGGAGACCTTCACATAGGTCTCGTCAACACACCACCGATCTCCAGGAATGTGCCGGCAAGGCCGGGCTGCGTCGATCAGCAGCGGGGCGAACTGTTGCACCCACCGGTAGACGGTCATATGATCGATGGCCAGGCCGCGTTCGGCGGGGAGCTCCTCGACGTCCCGATAGGACAGGGCATAGCGCAGGTATCAGCGGACCGCCGGCACGCTTCCCCTCGGGCAGGAACCGGCAATCCGGTGAAGTCCGAGGCGGGGACCGGTGGACGGACGGGACCTCGGCGCATCCACCTACGATTCCTGATCGAGGAACTCACGGATGCAACAGACCCAGGTGCCGGCCTCGACGGTCCGGCGAGAACACCACATCCCGGGCGAGGCCGGGCTGTGGTTGCTGCTCTTCGGCGACATGACGGTCTTCGCCGTCCTGTTCTGTGTCTACCTGAACCAGCGCGGTAAGCAGCTGGAGGTTTTCGCTCATTCGCAGGGCACCCTGAACCGCGACTTGGGGGCGCTGAACACGCTGCTGCTTCTGTCGAGCTCGCTGCTCGTCGTGTTAGCGACGCGCGCGGTCAGGGGAGCGGCCCGGCGCAGCGCTCCGCGCCTGCTGGTCGGCGCGATCGCGTTCGGGCTCGGGTTCGTCGCGGTGAAGGTCGTCGAGTACCACGACAAGATCGCCATGGGGATGACTCCGGACGTCAACAAGTTCTACATGTACTACTTCGTGCTGACCGGGTTGCACCTGGCGCATCTGTTCTTCGGCCTCGTTGTGCTCGTCGTCCTGTTCACACTGTCCCGGAAGGCTGAGCTCAGCGAGGGGCAGTTCGTGCTCTTCGAGGGCGGCGCATGCTTCTGGCACATGGTCGATCTGCTCTGGATAGTTATATTCCCGCTGCTCTACCTGGTGAGGTGAACGATGAGTTCCGTGGTGCGCACGCGTGCGACCGGTGTGTGGCTCATCCTCGTCCTTGCGACGTCGCTGTCTTGGGTGCTGGGTACCGACCATGGCCTCAGCAACGACGGGCATCGGATGGCGAGCGTTGCGATCCTGGTCGTCGCGCTGTTCAAGGCCAGGCTCGTTGGTCTCTACTTCATGGACCTCCGCAACGCACCGGCGGTTTTGCGCGGGTTGTTCGAGGGGTACTGCGTCGCCGTCTGCGCCGTGACGATCTCGCTGTTCCTCCTCGCTTAGATGCTGGGTTCCTCAAGGCCGGGGTAGACCGGAGGAATCCAGCACCAGAGCGCGACGGCGAAGTCGGGCTCGGTGACGGCCCGGACGTCGTCGACGGTCACGCCCGGTGCGAGCTCGCGCAGCACCAGTCCTGCGGGCTCGATGTCGAGCACAGCGAGGTCGGTGATGACGCGCTGGATGCACGCGCGGCCTGTGTAGGGCAGCGAGCACTCTCGTACGATCTTGGGTGAGCCGTCTTTGGTGACGTGCTCCATCATCACGATTGAGCGCTTGGCTCCGTGCACGAGGTCCATCGCGCCGCCCATCCCCTTGACCATCTTTCCGGGGATCATCCAGTTGGCCAGGTCGCCCTTCTCCGACACCTGCATGGCGCCGAGGATCGCGACGTCGATGTGACCGCCGCGGATCATCCCGAACGACGTCGCGCTGTCGAAGTACGAGCCGCCCTTATTGAGGGTGACGGTCTCCTTGCCAGCGTTGATGAGGTCGGGGTCGACGGCGTCCTCGGTCGGGTACGGCCCGACGCCGAGCATGCCGTTCTCGGACTGCAGCACGACGTGTACGCCGTCCGGCACGTAGTTGGGTACCAGGGTAGGCAGGCCGATCCCGAGGTTGACGTACTGCCCGTCCGCGAGCTCGAGGGCGACCCGCGCTGCCAGCTCGTCCCTAGACAGCACGGACGGTCCTCCGCTCGATCCGCTTCTCCACGGACACCTGCACCACGCGCTGCACGAAGATTCCCGGGGTGTGCACCAGGGCCGGATCCAGGTCGCCGGGCTCCACGACCTCCTCGACCTCCGCGATCGTCACGCGACCCGCAGCGGCGCAGAGTGGGTTGAAGTTCTGCGCCGACTTCTCGTAGACGAGGTTGCCGTGCCGATCGCCGTAGCGGGCATGCACGAGGGCGTAGTCGCAGACGATCGCGTGCTCCAGCACGTACTCCACACCGTCGAAGGTGCGGACTTCCTTGGGCTCCGACGCCTTCGCCGCGCCACCCGACCCGTCGTACCGGAGAGGAAGCCCCCCGAGGGCGACCTGTGTCCCGACGCCACCGGGGGTGTAGAAGGCGGGGATACCCGCGCCGCCGGCACGGAGCCGCTCGGCGAGCGTGCCCTGCGGGACCAGTTCGACCTCGAGCTCGCCGGACAGGAACTGCCGCTCGAACTCCTTGTTCTCCCCGACGTAGGAGCCCGTGGTGCGGCTGATCCGTTTGGCTCGCAGAAGCGAGCCCAGGCCCCACCCGTCGACGCCACAGTTGTTGGAGACCGTCTTGAGGTCGTCGACCCCGGTTTCCAACAGCGCCTCGATGAGAGCCTGCGGGATGCCGCAGAGCCCGAACCCGCCAACGGCCAGCGACGACCCGCAGGCGATATCCGTGACCGCTTCGGCGGCACTGCCGACGATCTTGTTCACCGCTTCCCCTCTCCAAAAACGAATTATAGTTAGAAACTAACGTCTTGCAAGCACTTCTCGTGGGATGAAAAGCACTCAAAGGGTCATTAACTCAAAACGGAGGAAGGATAAGTGAGAAAAATCACAGATCGACAGGTGTGAGGGCGGCGACTCGTGGGCCGTGCACCTGGGCAGGGAGACGATGGCGCTGAAGCCCGTTGCAAGGCTGCTCGCGGTCGTGAGCGGCGCCGTTCTGGTGACCACAATGACTGCCCAAACTGCGGACAACTGCGACCCGCCGTGGCGGAGTCCGAGGCGAACTTCGATTCTGGCGGTCATCATGATCGAGGGATCTGGGTCGGCGGTTCAGGCACACCTGTTCTCGAGCCCGCGCCTGCTCCTGCTGGACGAGGTGTCGATGGGACTGGCGCTCGCTGTGGTGGACGAGATCTTCGCCTTTCTCGACCTGCTGGCTCAGGAAGGCTCCAGTCTGCTGCTGGTCGAGCGGTACGTCACGCGGGTGCTCGCCCGTGGGGACTACGTCTACCTGCTCAACCGCGGTCAGGCTCGCTTCGTCGGCGAGCTGACGGAGTGCGAGAGCTCGGACATCTTCAAGGAGCGCGTCGACGTCGACTAGCGATCTTTGGTCTGTGGGTTCTTCACATCTGTGTCACGTTTCAGGCTGCGGGTGCGAGCCGGGCGTGGTCGATGTAGCTGTCGACGTGGCGATCGAGGATGCGGAGCGCGTCGCGCAGCTCGGGTGGGGCCTGGGGCTGGTCGGCCGCGGTAAGCGGGACGAGGAGCCGGTTGTAGACCTTGGTGTAGAAGACGGCGATGCGGATGCCGTCGTCGGTGAGCGTGTAGCGGTTGCGGTGCGGTAGCCGGCGGATCAGGCCGGCCAGGCGCAGCCGGCGCAGGTCATAGGTCCTCTGGCCGGGGCGGTAGTCGCTGCCGAGCAGCCCAGCGATCAGGACACGTAGGTTCTTGTTGGTGAAGCCGGTCGCGGTGAGCAGCGTCTGACACAGGGCGCCGGTCAGGGCCATGACCCGTGGATCACCGAACCGCAGGGCCGGGGTCCGCCGCCCCTCCGTGTCGACGGTGGGGTGCGTGATCCGCTCGAAGGCCGGACTCGCGAGGACACAGCCCTGGCCGACCCGTTCAGCGTCCAGGATCCGGCGGTTGGCCGCACGGGCCTTGGACTGCAGCTCGGGCAGGTGGCGCAGGCGGGCGTTGCAGCCCAGGTCCCGCGGGGCGTTGATGACGGTCTCGATCCGCATGGCCCGACCGTCCTTGAGGTACTGCTTGATGCGGGAGTGCTTGTAGAAGACGTTGACCACGCCACCGCCGTTGTCGCGGCGGTCGATCGCGGTGCGGAAGGTTCCCTTCATGTCACGGCGGATGAGGCGTCCGAAGATGATTTCCCCGTTGTGCGGGCGGCCGAGGTCGAGGTTGTCGGCGATGAGCGCCTCGAAGAAGCCGCGGGCGTGCCGGGGCGCGTCGAACACGAGGGTGCGGGAGATCTCGATCTGGCGCATGGAGGTTTCCCACCAGTAGCCGGCGTCCCGGTCGGTGGCGGTGAGCGGCAACGGCAGCCGGGCCAGCCAGCGCTGCACGAACACGTCGATCGCGCCCGGGTTCAGCCGGTCGCAGATCTCCTGCAGCGCGGCCGGGCCGGCGGCGGCGGCGAACCCGTTGGACAGCTCGGCAAAGCCGATCCCGGCCCGGGTCGCCTGGCGTTTGGCCCACGCGTGCCCGCCCCGCCAGATCTTCGCCGGATACGGGAAGTAGCTGCACATCTTGATGAACGCCGGGCCGAAGTCGGCGTCCCACACGGAGAAGTAGGAGCAGGACACCCGCCGGTCGGTTTTGGTGAACGACCACTGCACCGCCCCGGTGGCGGTGTGGCGTTCGTAGGCGGTCCAGACCCGCTGGAACTCCTGGGCCACCCAGGTCGCGGCGACCCCGGACCGTCCGGTCGCGGCCTGGCGATCCAGATGCGGACGCATCAGCTCCAGCTTGCCGCCCACGTCGTCCCTGCCGAAGCGCACCCACGGGAGGCCGTTGGCCTCGGCGAACGAGGCGACCGCGCGGCGGAACCGCTGGCCGATCTGGTTGAACAGCGCCGGCGACGGAAACGGGTAGCCCAGGTGACCGGACAGGAACGCCGTGACCTGCGCGCTGGTCTGCAACGTCGGCACGTAGGCGTTGAGATAGATCCGGTCCAGGCACTGGATGTCCAGCGCCACGTGCCCGTCGAGCACCTCGTTGACCGTCACCGTATGCGCACCCATGACCGGCCTCCTGACACGGCTACGGTCGCCAGGATGCGCCGGCCGGCACCGGGGCCGCCAGCCCAGCCGCGCTGCTCGGCGGTCCGAGGCGAAGCCTCACTGCTACTACAGCCGCACTTGTACTACAGCCGCACTTGGTACTCCAGCCGCACTTGGCGGCGGTGATGTGTTCCAGGACGACGGTGGGACTTTCGTGGGGAAGCGCCTCGATATTGTCCGCCTCAACGAGGACCTGGGTGGGATCAAGTCCGGTCTGGCGTGCCGTGACCGTGGCGGCGACGTGCAGCCAGTGAGCGGCTGCGACCGCGGCGGCGGTGGGCTCCACCTCGGTGAACAAACGACTGTCCCCGAAGGGATTGTCAGCCAGGAGCACGTCGGCGGCAGCGACCTGGAGGGGGGAGGCGTCGGCGCGGGTCAGGGCGATGGCCTGGCGGGCCCGTCCGGAGAGGTCACCGCGTTCAGCCTGCTCGACGGCGTCGAGCTCCGCGGAGACATCAGCGAGGATCTGTTCGGTGAGGTTCTGGTTCCCGATCGCGTGGAGGGCGCGCCCGACGCGGTGTGCAGCTTCTTCGACGATCACATAGGACTGCAGCAGGGTGCCGTTGTGAGGTAGGTGAGGGCGCCGGATCACGGCGAGCACACTGGCGAATGCTGTGCGGTCGCTGGCGCGACGCCAGCCTTCGCTGCCGACACGCAGACTCGGTGTGGCACTGGCCGGATGGGTGTAGGTACGCCACGCCGCCGCAGCCAGGAAGGTCAACTGTTCGGCCAACCGGAAGGCGTCGCGCTCGACAACGGCCGTGGGGAGCGTGGCGACGGTTGCGGCCAGATCCCCGGTTCCAGTAGCCCAGGAGACGAGGAGGGCACGCTGGCCAGGGTCGTAGGCATACCGGCTCATCGCAGACCTCCCCTCCCGCCGTCGCCAGGCTGCCGCACATCGGGTGCGCCAGGGAAGCCACAACAGCCCCGGGATACGGACATGCCGTCGATCATCGGTTTTTACAGTCCGTAACCGCGACCGAAAGAGCGACATGTAGTTGCCGTCGCAACGTCACCACCATGTCACCACCAGAACATCTCATAGCTCTTAATGGCGATCTACGTGGCCTGTTCGCGCAGGTCACGGGGGTGGGGCGGGTGGGACTCGAACCCACGACCGACGGATTATGAGAGCCGCACCCGCGATGTTGCGGCGTGCCGTTTGCCGTCACGCCGTGTTATG
>NZ_CAKKTM010000389.1:19868-20354 GCF_920888515.1 Protofrankia sp. CiP1_Cm_nod1
TTAGCAGGTCAGGATAGATCCAAAATCTTGATCAGTCTTTCTCCGTACCACCACAGGTTAGCTGGATCCGATCCGTTCGGCAGCACCATGGCAGCACCGGAGACGTCAATCATTGTCGAAAACGTAACGGGAAGTAGCGGACAAGAGCTGACACGCGAGGAAGTCGGAAGTTCCCCGCGTTTATAACACGCCGTGCAAGGCGGCAAATCACCATCCACATGCCCTACCCGGCCAGCCACGCTGGCAACACCAGAGGCCCCTATAGATCTTCATCGCAATCTCCACGACCTGTTCGCACAGATCATCACGGGAGGTAGACCTAACGCCCAGCATCCGAACCGATTGATCTTCACCGCGAACCCTGAGATCACCGTCCGCCCGGTCGCCACACGGGCCCCGACCTCGGACGATGCCCAGTGACCACGCCGACCGGAACATCATGCACCGAATCGAACGCATGTTCCACATATCCGACGGTTCCGGAGA
>NZ_CAKKTM010000390.1:0-9620 GCF_920888515.1 Protofrankia sp. CiP1_Cm_nod1
AGGTCGCTGACCTCGTCGATCAGGTGGGTGGAGAGCACGACCGTGCGCGGGTGCTCGGCGTAGTCGGCCAGCAGCCGGTCGTAGAACAGCTGCCGTGCGACGGCGTCGAGGCCGAGGTAGGGCTCGTCGAACAGGGTCAGCGGGGCCCGCGAAGCCAGCCCGATGATCACCCCGACCGCGGACAGCTGCCCCCGCGAGAGCCTGCGGAGCAGCCGGTCGACCGGCACCGCGAAGTCCGCCAGCAGCGACGCGGCGAACGCCGGATCCCAGTGCGGGTAGAGCAGTTCCGCGGCCCGCAGCGCGTGCTTGACCCGGAACTTGTCCGGGTAGTGCTGGCTTTCCTTGATGAAGCACATCCGGGAGAGCACGTCGGCGTTCTCGTACGGGTGCTGCCCGAAGACCGCCACCTCCCCGCCGGTCTCGAACGCCTGCCCGGTGAGGATCCGCATCACCGTCGTCTTCCCGGCCCCGTTACGGCCCAGCAGGCCGTGGATCGTGTTCTCGGCCAGCTCGAGGCTCACGCCGTCGAGCGCGGCGACGTCGCCGTAGCGCTTGGTCACCCCGGCCATCCGCACCACGTTCATCGCTTGTGCTCCCAGGCCTCGATCAGTTTCTTGATCTCCTCGGCACCCATGCCGAGCTTGTCCGCCTCCGCCATGAGCGGGGTGAGGTACTGCCGCGTGAAGTTCTCGCGCCGGCGTTCCAGCAGCTGCGCGCGGGCGTCGGCGGCGACGAACATGCCGATCCCTCGTCTCTTGTAGAGGATCCCGTCGGCGACGAGCTGGTTGATGCCCTTCGCCGCGGTCGCCGGGTTGATGCGGTGGAAGGCCGCGAGCTCGTTGGTGGAGGGCACCTGCGTGTCCGCGGCCAGGCTGCCGTCGACGATCGCGTTCTCGATCTGCTCGGCGATCTGCAGGAACAGCGGCCGTCCGTCGTCCTTCACGCCGACCACCGCATACTGCGGTTCGTCGGTTCGTTACTCATGTAGCTAACCATGGAGGCTGGCGGCCGATCCGTCAAGCTCCGCCCGAAAAGTCGTTCTCGACGCCGGGCCCGCCCTGCCTACCTGCTCGGCGTGTTCCCGACGCCGCGCCTGCCAGACGCACTGACCAGCCCCACCAGCCCTTGATTCCGTTGGTGGAGCTGTCACACAGGCCGCGGCCGCGCCGAACGCGCGCGGGAAAGTGTCGACGCCAGCGGTGACCACCGCGCCGACCTGCTCCTGTGGGGCCGGCGGCGTTCTCCTCGCCGGCGCCGTGTCGCTGCTCGGCGAGGGCGGGGTGGCGATCGCCGTCGGCGCGATCTCCGGTGAGCCGACGGTCCTCGCGCCGGACGCCCTCGCGAACCCGGCGCGCAGACGGGTGCAGGGCTACTGGGGCCGCTGGCCGCTCGGCCACGACCTACGCGAGCTGGTCGGGCTCGTCGCGGCCGGCCGGCTCACCCCGGCCGACCACCCACACGCCAGCTGGCACGCGGTCGGCGAGCTGGCCGCAGGCTACCTCGACGGGCGCATCCGACGCCGCCGTGCTGTCCTCGAGGTCGACTGAGACGCCGACCGGGACGTCGGACAGGACGTCAGGCGGCCGCTGGCGGCCCGGCCTGGGTAGACCGACGGACGGCTCGGCCGGATAGCGGGCCGCCGACACGGCCACTACAACGTCGGCCGCCGCCGCGTGGGGCGGGTAAGCAGAGTTGAGGCCCGGCGACGTGTTTTCCATGGCCTGTTGAAGGATTCGCCGGACAATACCTTGGGGATTTCAGGCGATCCGAGTGACTGGCCATCAAAGCGACGGCCGATCGACAGGGTGAACGCCCGACCGCTGGCCGAGCCGCACGCCGGTCCGTAGATCATGTGATGTCCGAACTGGCCCGCCAGGCGCGCGTGCCCTCCCCAGCGGTCACCAAGCGCGTGCAGCGTATACGGCATAACGACATAGTCATCAGCCGGTGGTCACGATAGCACCCGAACGTAAAGAAAATATTTGAAAATACCCCATCGGTAGCGGACCGTGACGCCTGAGGTGTGTGATACGGGCTACGGTCACGGGAACATGCCCTGGCGGGACCGGCTGACGGGTGACGGCGAGCGGATACCGCATGCTCACCGTCACCGGTAGCCGTCTGATCCGTCTGACTCCCAATGGGCGCTGGTCGCACCGCCGGCTGCGGTGGTGGGTCGGTGGGAGAAGCACGACCGCCTTGACCTGGTCGATGCGATCCTCTACGTGGTGCGCACCGGCTGTGCCTGGCGGGCACTGCCGTCGGACTATCCGCCCTGGCAGACGGTCTGCTACTACTTCGCCCGCTGGCACGACGCCGACGTGACCGAACGTGTCCACGACGCACTACGGGGTCAGGCCCGCCGGCAGGACGAACGCGACGTCGAACCGACGGCGGAGATCATCAACGCTCAGTCCACCGGACACCCCGGACAACTACGGACCGTTGTCGCCTGCCCGGAACCCGCGGAGCTCACCGGCCGTCAGGTCCGTGCGCGGTTCGACCCGGATCTGGGTGACGCGCTGGGCGCGCACCGGCGCTGAGTAGAGGAGGAAGCCGTCCTCGATGACCTGATCGATGATCTGTCCGATGACGACCCTGACGTACCGTACCGTGGCTTCTGTCGTTGCAGTCAGGCCTGAGCACGTTTCCTGAGCACGGAATGTGATGCCTATGGCAGGGCATGAGGCGGCGGCGCTGGCGTAGAACGCGTTTCCGATCGACGGCGCTCACGCGCGTGTAGCTATACGCGCGCGTGAAGGATTCCCTGGGTGCGTATAGAACTATGCGCGGTGCGTGTAGGCCGTCCAGCGACGGCTACCGCTGGCTACCAAGGGTCCGTCGTCCCGGGCGAGCCGGCGCAGCAGTCGCGACGCCTGGTCGGGGGACAGCGAGCACAGGTCGGCTGCCTCGCCTCGGGTGATCTGGCCGTGGGCCGCGACGTAGCTGAGCACCATCTGCTCCTGCTGAGCCTGGTCGAAGCCATGCACCCGGACGTAGGCGGCGGGTTCGCGAAGTTCGCGGTAGACAGCGGCGGTGAGATGCCAGGTACGCCCCTTACCTCCGCCGCGTGCTTCCACGAGGCCACGGTCGACCATCCGCGCGAGCTGCCGCCGGACCTCCGAGTCGCCGACCTGTAGAAGGGCAGCGGCAGATCGCGTCCTCTCGACCGAACAGGAGCAGTGCGCCGGCGCAGATCACGGTCGTGCCGCCGCGTTGCTCGAGTAGACCGAGGGCGCGCGCGACATCATGGTCATCAAGATCGGCTAGCACGCGGTCCCCGTAGCCGGCCGATTCCCGGATCAGCCGGCGAAATCGCTCGAACTCCAGCGGGTCCAGGTCGTTCCAGGTTGCGTCAGGCACCGGAAGCGCCGAGTAGTCGACGGCTCCTCGGTCGATCTCGTGCGCGAGCATCTCGTGTGCGTGGATCGGTATGCACGTCGGCTTTCCATCGCCACCGATCGCCCGTCGTTGGTACATCCCGCGGGTGGTTCCGACGATACGTGGGCTGTTCTCTACCTGGACGCACAGCACGGGCGTACCGTCGATCTCGATCGTGGACACAGCCGTCTGTACTGGGGGTTGCGTGGAGTTCGCGATGAGCGCCTGCAGCCGCTGCGGATCGGTACGGTTGCCATGCCGCGGTCGAGCGCCAGTGACCAAGCCGGAGTCCTCGACGCCAAGAAGCAGCAGGCCACCGTGGCTATTGGCCAGGCAGACGACCGCCTCGATCAGCTCGCGGTCGCCGAGTGACTGACGTTCCTCGCCCTTGAACTCGACGGACAGCGTCTCTCCGCCGTCGATCGCCGCGCGGACGGAGTCCGCATCGAGCAGCGAGAAGGAGATGAGATGGCTGACCATCTGGCCCCCTCCTGCCGTCACCGGTTTGATCTCGCAGGCGTCAGGCTACTGAAGATACGCTTGCTCAGCGTCCGATTGCCTGCTTGTAGGCAGGTCGGCCCACAGCCGCGATGCCGGATGAGGGCCGGGGCTGCAGCATCGTTCACTGTATCGAACACACGTTCCGCAGGCCTGGTGGGTTCGGGTGCCGCGGTCCGCCAGTGCGTCGGTGGCTGGGATCCGGAGGCGGCGCATCGGGCTGTCGGACCGTTCCAGTAGCGTTGGCCGGCTGTCTTATCAGGGGGAGGTCGGTCGTGCTGCTGGAGGAGCTCAAGCCAGGGCTGCGCGTCGACGGGCTCATCCCCGCCGAGGTCATCACGGTCATTGCCGCGCAATGGCACGGTTCCGACGCGCTCGAACTGACCTACAAGACCACCGCCGGCGGCCTCGGCCAGCAGGTCGTCTTCCGCAAGGACCAGGACAAGCTCAGCGTCGCCCAGACCGGCAGCCGCGCCTTCGACGCCAACGCCAGCGACTTCAAGCTCGCGGCCGAGGCGCAGCGCATCTCGCTGGCCGGGCTGTTCGACCCGATGCTCGCCGTCGCCACGAGTGACGTGCAGCCTCTCCCCCATCAGATCCGCGCGGTGTACGGCGAGCTGCTCCCGCGTACCCCGCTGCGCTTCCTGCTCGCCGACGACCCCGGCGCCGGCAAGACGATCATGGCCGGCCTCTACATCAAGGAGCTGCTGCTGCGCGATGACGTGAAGCAGTGCCTCATCGTCGCGCCCGGCGGGCTCGTGGAGCAGTGGCAGGACGAGCTCTTCTTCAAGTTCGGCCTCCGCTTCGATCTACTGACCAGCCAGCTCATCGACTCCCAGGTCAACCTCAACGTCTTCGAGACCTACCCGCTCCTCATCGCACGGATGGATCAGCTCTCCCGCAACGAGCGGCTCCAGGCCCAGCTCGGAGAGACCGAATGGGATCTGATCATCGTCGACGAGGCCCACCGCATGGGCGCCCACTACTTCGGCGGCAAGCTGGAGAAGACCAGGCGCTTCCAGCTCGGGGAGCTCCTCGGCGAGATCACCCGCCATCTGCTGCTGATGACCGCGACCCCGCACTCGGGCAAGGAGGAAGACTTCCAGCTCTTCCTCACGCTGCTCGATCGGGACCGGTTCGAGGGCAGGCAGAAGAAGACCACGGACACCAGCGGGATCATGCGCCGCATGGTCAAGGAGGACCTGCTCACCTTCGAGGGCAGGAAGCTCTTCCCCGAACGCGTCGCCGAGACCGTTCCCTACGAGCTGACCGCGTCGGAGTACGCCCTCTACGAGGACGTCACCCACTACGTCCGCGAGGGGATGAACCGGGCCGACCGGGTCGGCGGCAAGCGCAAGAACACCGTCGGCTTCGCCCTCACCGTTCTCCAGCGGCGGCTTGCCTCCAGCCCGGAGGCGATCTACAAGAGCCTTGTGCGCCGTTGCGAGCGCCTGGAGCGCAAACGGCAGGAGATCCTCAACGGCACCTACCGCGAGCCGGACCCGGCAGTCGAGTGGAGTGCGATCGACGCCGACGAGTTCAACGCCGAGGAGATCGAGGAGCTGGAGGAGGACCTGCTCGACGCCGCCACCGCGGCGCAGACGGTAGCGGAGCTCAACGCCGAGCTGATCGAGCTGGCCGAGCTGGTGAAGACCGCCAGGCTCGTCCGCGACGCCGGCACCGACCGCAAGTGGACCGAGCTGTCGAACATCCTCCAGGACAACGCGCTGACCACCGACGCGAACGGCTGGCCGCGGAAGTTCATCATCTTCACCGAGCACCGTGACACCCTCGACTACCTCCAGGCCAGAATCGGATCGCTGCTCGGCAAGCCCGACACGGTCAGGGCCATTCACGGCGGCGTACGCCGCGGCGAGCGTCGCCAGATCACCGAGGAGTTCACCAAGAACCGCGACGTCCAGATTCTGATCGCCACCGACGCCGCCGGCGAGGGCCTTAACCTTCAGGCCGCCCATCTGATGGTCAACTACGACCTGCCGTGGAATCCCAACCGCATCGAGCAGCGGTTCGGCCGCGTCCACCGCATCGGCCAGGAGGAGATCTGCCGGCTGTGGAACCTCGTCGCGTCCAACACCCGCGAGGGTGAGGTCTTCACCCGCCTGCTGGGAAAGCTCGACCAGATGCGCCAGGACTACGGCGGCAAGGTCTTCGACGTCCTCGGCGAGGCCTTCTCCGAGATCCCGCTGCGCACCCTCCTGCTCGACGCCATCCAGTACGGCGAGCGCCCCGACGTGAAGGCGAGGATGCACGAGGTCATCGACGCCAGCGTCGGCGACGGCCTCAGGGACCTGCTCGAGGAGCGGGCGCTCGCGTCGGAGCACCTCGCCGAGGCCGACCTCCAGCGGCTGCGCGCGGCGATGGACGAGGCTCGCGCCCGGCGGCTCCAGCCGCACTACATCGAGCTGGCGTTCAAGGCGGCCTTCACCCGTCTCGGTGGCCGGATCGCCAGGCGTGAGCGGGGGCGCTACGAGATCGCGAACGTGCCCCAGCACATCCGCTCGGCCGGCAGGGGGCCGATCGCGACGAAGTACGACCGGGTCGCCTTCGACCTTGCCCACGCCCAGCCCGACGGGCTCGCTCGGGCCGACCTGCTCGCGCCCGGGCACCCGCTCCACGACGCGGTCATGGACGAGACCGTCCGGCGGTTCGGCGGCGCGCTGAACCATGGCACCGTGCTCGTGTCCTCGACCCTCGACGAGCCACACCTGCTCGTCGGCGTCGTCGAGGAGGTCGCCGACGCCACCGGCGAGTCGGTGGCGCGCCGTTTCGGTTACGCCTACGTCGACGGCTACGGCACCGTCAGCCCCGCCGGCCCCGCGCCGTACCTGGACTGCGTCGCGGCTCCCGCGAGCCCGGCGACCGACGCCGCGCGTGCCCTTGCGTGGCTGGCCGAGGCCGAGGACACGGCCACGAGCTGGATCATCGCCAACCGGCTCCCCGCATACCTCGCCGAGGTCCGGCCCCGCCGGCTGGCGGAGCTGACGAAAGCCCGCGACCTGGTCACGAAGCGCCTCACCGCGGAGAGCGAACGCCTGCTGTTCGAGGCGGCGATCGCCTCGGAGAACGAACGGAAGGGCGAGCGGCCCAGGGAGTCGTCGGAGAGCCTGGGCCGCAAGGCGGTCGAGCTCGACCTCCGGCTCCGTAGGCGCCTGGAGCTGCTCGACCAGCAGCAGCTCATGTCCACCAGGCCGCCCCGCCTCGTCACCGCCGCCCTCGTGCTGCCCGTCAGCATGTTCGAGGACGAACTGCCGCCGTCCGCGCCGATGCACGCCAAGGAGACCAGGGAGATCGAGCGCCGCGGCGTCGACCTCGTCATGGCGCGCGAGCGAGAACTCGGCCGCCAGCCCGTCGAGCAGGCGTTCAACAATCCCGGCTTCGACATCCTCTCGACCGACGCCCAGGGCGACACCTACCGCATCGAGGTCAAGGCCCGCCTCGACGGCGCCACCGACTTCTTCGTCACCCACAACGAGGTGATGACCGGCAAGAACGCCGCCCCGCGCTACCGGCTCGCGCTCGTCAGGGTCGACCCGCGCGGGGCGCGGCACGACGAGGTCCGCTACCTCGACGCCCCCTTCGCCACCACCGACCTCGGCAACTTCGAGGCCACCGGCCTGCGCGGCGACTGGGCCAGGATGTGGGCCAAGGGCAGCACCCCGTTCTGACACCGGTGCACCCGTTTGCCCTGAACATGTAGGGACCCGCCACTATGTTCAGTTACGACGTTGGGTGGTTGCCCGGGTCGGGGGCGTAGAGGGGCCGGGGGCATGGTGCAGGCGCGGAAGCTGATCGAGGTGGCGCTGCCGCTGGAGGCGATCAACCGGGAGTCGGCCCGGGAGAAGTCCATCCGGCACGGACACCCCTCCACGCTGCACCTGTGGTGGGCGCGAAGGCCGCTCGCGGCGGCCCGAGCCGTCCTCTTCGCCCAACTCGTCGACGATCCGAGCGCGCGGCCCGAGGAGTTCCCCACCGAGGAACTGCAACGGAAAGAGCGGGATCGCCTGCACCACCTCATCGAGCGACTCGTGGTCTGGGAGAACACCCGCGACGAGAAGCTCCTGCGGGAGGCCCGCGAGGAGATCCTGAAGTCCACGAACGGCAACCCGCCACCGATTCTGGACCCCTTCGCCGGCGGCGGCAGCATCCCCCTGGAGGCCCAGCGGCTCGGCCTGGAGGCGCACGCCTCCGACCTCAACCCCGTCGCCGTCCTCATCAACAAGGCGCTCATCGAGATCCCCCCGAAGTTCCGCGACCAGCCCCCCGTCTACCCCGGCCTGGCCGGCTCCGAGATTCGCGCCTGGAAGGGCGCCGAGGGCCTGGCCGCCGACGTGCGCGCCTATGGCGCCTGGATGCGCGACGAGGCCGAGAAGCGCATCGGCCACCTCTACCCCAGGGCCACCCTCCCCGACGGCACCAAGGCAGGAGTCATCGCCTGGATCTGGGCCCGCACCGTCACCTGCCCCAACCCCGCCTGCGGCATCGAGATGCCCCTGGTCCGCTCCTGGTGGCTGGGCAAGAAAAAGGGCAAAGAGTCGTACGTCGTCCCGTCCGTCGTCCCCGACCCCACCCACCCCTCGGGGCATCGGGTCGCATTCACCATCGGACACGACAAGTCTGGTGCACCGTCGACGGATGGGACGGCTGGTCGGACCGGGAGCTACTGCATCGCATGCGAGACGACCGTTCCGCTCAACTACATCCGAGCCGAGGGCAAGGCTCAGAGGATCAAGGCGCAACTCATGGCGGTCGTTGTTGAGGGCACCCGCCAGCGAATCTATCTCGCACCCACAGACGATCAGGTCCAGGCCGCAGACGTGAAGCGGCCCGACGATGTTCCGGGCGGCGAACTTCCTAAGAATCCCCGCGATTTCAAGACGCCGAACTACGGCATGACGTCTTGGGCGGACCTGTTTACCAGCCGCCAGCTCGTAGCCCTGACCACCTTCAGCGACCTGGTCTCCGACGCCCGCGAACGGGTCCTCGCCGACGGCGACACCGAGGCGTACGCCGACGCCGTCGCCACCTACCTCGGCTTCTCAGTGAGCAAGGCCCTCGCCCGCAACAACACGATGTGCGGATGGGAGTCGGGTATGGACCGTCTGCGCGGCTCGTTCCAGCGCCAAGCCGTGCCGATGACCTGGGACTACGCCGAGGCGAACCCGTTGACGGCTGCTGGCGGCGGGCTTACGGCCGTCGTCCAATCTGAGGCCGAAGTGCTTGAACATCTTGTCGGTAGGCGACCAGGCACCGTACAACAGGCGGACGCTGCGTCCAGGTCGTACAGCGGGTTGCTCATCAGCACGGACCCGCCATACTACGACAACATCGGATACTCCGATTTGTCGGACTTCTTCTATGTCTGGCTCCGCCGGTGCCTCCGGTCGGTTCATCCTGACCTGCTGGCCACGATGCTCGTACCAAAGACCGAAGAACTTGTGGCGAACCCGTACCGGCACGGGAAGGACGATGCGCGCTCGTTCTTCGAGGACGGCTTTCGCAGCGTCTTCGGACAGGCACGGAAGCCTGCGAGCGCTGATTTTCCGATCACGGTCTGGTATGCCTTCAAGCAGAGCGAGACCAATGACTCAGGCGAGGCGTCTACGGGCTGGGAGACCCTCCTGGAAGGCATGATTCGTTCTGGCTGGGAAATTACGTCAACATGGCCCAACCGCAGCGAGCTCAGTAACAGGATGATCGCCAGCGGCTCCAACGCGCTGGCC
>NZ_CAKKTM010000390.1:9827-15280 GCF_920888515.1 Protofrankia sp. CiP1_Cm_nod1
TCCTCGATCGTACTGTCGCTGCGTCCTCGTCCCGAGGGTGCGCCGACGACGGACCGGCGTGGGTTTATCGCGGCGCTTGAGGCGGAGCTGCCGGAGGCGCTGCGGAAGTTGCAGCAGGGGCAGATCGCGCCGGTGGATCTGCCGCAGGCGGCGATCGGGCCGGGGATGGCGGTGTTCAGCCGGTACAGCGCGGTCCTTGAACCTGACGGCAAGAAAATGACCGTGCGCTCGGCGCTGGTGCGGATCAACGAGATCCTCGATACGGTGCTGGCCGAGCAGGAGGGCGACTTTGATTCGATCTCCCGGTTCGCGATCGCGTGGTATCGGCAGCACGGCTACGGCGTCGGCAGGTTCGGCGACGCCGACAACCTCGCCCGGGCCCGCAACACCAGCGTCGACGTGATGGACCGGGAGGAGATCCTGACGAGCCGGGCTGGCAACGTGCGGCTCATCAGGCCCGCCGACCTGTCGTGGGACTACGACGTCCTGAAGGACAGCCATACCAGCAACTGGGAGGCGCTCCACCATCTGATCAAGGTGCTGGAGCGTGACGGTATCGCCCCGGCGGGCGACTTTCTCCAGGCGGCGTTGAGTCGCCCGGACGGCGCTGTTGATGCTGACCTCGTCAAGGAGCTTGCGCACCTTCTCTTTCGCATCGCGGAGGGCAGCGGTTGGCCGAAGGACGCCTTGAGCTTCAACAGCCTGGTGACGAGCTGGCCGGAGATTCTGGAGGTCGCGCGCACTCAGAAGAAGCCCGCCAGGACGCAGTCCGCGATCGACTTCGAGGGGGACGAGTGAGATGGCGCTGAGCAACCGTGACCGCATCGAGCGGATGTTCCAGATCCTCGCGCCGGCGCTGGACGACTTCATCTCGTCGGTGATCGGCCAGGCCGACCCGGCGCTGGGCGCTGAGTGGACGAAGCTGGTCCAGGCGAAGGACCTCAAGAACGGCGTGCCCGCGGGGAAGAGCTACGACCCGCTCGACCCGCAGGTTCAGTTCCGCATGCTCACCGAAGGCAACATCACCGGCGGCTACAAGCAGGGCTGGTACCCGTTCACCCAGGCCGTCGGGCGTGCCGGCGAAACCTTCGCCAGCGAGCTCCGCGAGGTGCGCAACGACTGGGCGCACAACGGCTCGTTCACCGACGACGACGCCTACCGCGCGCTCGACACCGGCGAACGCCTGCTCAAGCTCATCGGCGCGAACGCCGAGTTCGACGAGGTCCGCGGCATCCGGCTCAACCTGCGTCGGGTGACCGCCGACAAGGACGACCGGAAGGTCCTCAAGGCCGCGGTCGCCAACCCCGAGGCCACCGGGCTCAGGCCGTGGCGCGAAGTGCTCCAGCCGCACGACGACGTCGCGACCGGCAACTTCCATGCCTCCGAGTTCGCCGCCGACCTCTACAAGGTCGCCACCGGCGGCGAGGCCGACTCCGACTATGCCGACCCGGTCGAGTTCTTCAGGCGCACCTACCTCACCGAAGGCCTCCGCGACCTGATCGGCCGCGCCGTGCGACGTCTCTCGGGCGACGACAACGCCTCGCCGGTGATCAACCTTCAGACCAACTTCGGTGGCGGTAAGACCCACTCGATGCTGTCGCTGTGGCACCTGGCCGCCGGGCTTCCCGTGGGCGAGTTCCCGCAGGAGACTCAGGAGCTGCTCACCGCCAACGGCTACACCGGCACCGCGGTGAACCGGGTCGCGATCGTGGGCAACCACCTCAGCCCGTCCGGTGTCACCAAGGACGACGGCACCCGCGTCAACACGATCTGGGGTGAGCTGGCCTGGCAGCTCGGCGGTGCCGAGGCGTACGCCATCGTCGCCACCGCGGACAGCGACCGCACCCACCCCGGCGACGCGCTCCACACGCTGCTGGCGACGTACGCGCCCGCCGTCATCCTGATCGACGAGTGGGTCGCCTACGCCCGCTCGCTCGTCGGCCGCGACGACCTCGCGGGCGGCACGTTCGACGACCAGTTCACCTTCGCCCAGTCGCTGACCGAGACCGCCAAGGGCACCTCAGGCGTCCTGCTCGCGATCTCGATCCCTGCCTCCGAGAGCGGGGACGACTCCGAGACCGTGGCCGGGAACGCCGAGGAGGTCGGCGGCACCAACGGGCTCGAAGCCTTGAAGCGGCTCCAGAACGTCGTGCGCCGGGTGGCCGACCAGTGGCGCCCGGCGTCGTCGGACGAGGCCTACCACATCGTCAAGCAGCGGCTGTTCAAACAGCCCGACGCCGCCGCGCTCGCCTCGATCGGAGCGACCGCCAGGGCGTACGTGGAGCTGTACCGCAAGTACACCGACGACTTCCCGCGTGAGGCGCGCGACACGGCGTACGAGTACCGCATCAAACGGACCTACCCGATCCACCCGGAGACGTTCGACACCCTCTACGAGGAGTGGTCCTCGCTGGAGCGCTTCCAGCGCACCCGCGGTGTGCTGCGGCTGATGAGCACGGTGATCCACGCGCTCTGGACGGGCGAGGACGCGTCACCGTTGATCATGCCGGGTTCGATCCCGCTCGCCACCGCGAACGTGAACGCCGAGCTGACGCAGTATCTCCAGGACTCCTGGAAGACGATCATCGATGCCGATGTCGACGGCCCGAACTCCGAGCCGGCGCGCATCGACAAGGAGAAGCCGCTGTTCGGCCAGCGGGCGCTGACCAGGCGGCTCGCCCGCACGGTGTTCTTCGGCGCCGCCCCGACCGTCGCACCCGGCTCGGTCCACAAGGGCATCAACACCCAGCGGGTCTTCCTCGGCACCGCGATCCCCGGCGACGTCCCGGGCAACTTCCACGCCGCGCTGACCCAGCTCGGCGACCGGGCGACGTACTTCTACTCCGGGTCCGGCAAGTACTGGTACGACCTTCAGCCCAACATCACCCGCACCGCCAAGGACCAGGCCGAACGCCTCTACAAGGAAGACGTGTGGAAGGAGGTCGTCACACGGCTGCTCGGCCAGGGCCGCCTGAAGGGTGACTTCGCCGGCGTCCACGTCTGCCCGGAGACCAACGCCGACATCCCCGACACCAGCGAGGCGCGCCTCGTCATCCTGCACCCGAAGTTCGCCCACAAGCGGGGCGCCGGGTCGGCCGCCAAGGACTTCGCCCAGAAGGCGACCGAGCAGCGCGGCAGCTCCAACCGGACCAACCGCAACATGCTCGTCTACCTCGCCCCCGACGAGGCCCGGCTGGAGGAGCTCGACACCGCCACCCGCGACCACCTCGGCTGGAAGCACGTCCTCGACAACGAGGCCGGCCTCGACCTGACCCAGAACCAGAAGAAGCAGGCTACCCAGCGCCAGGCCCAGGCCGACCAGACCGTCACGGCCAGGCTCCTGCAGACCTTCACCTGGGCGCTCGTCCCGGCCCAGCCGGACCCGAGCGCGCCGTTCCTCATCCGCGAGACCAAGGTCGAAGGACAGTCCCACTCGCTCGCCGAGCGGGTCTCCCGCCGCCTCGGCAACGACGGCGACCTCTCGACACGGCAGGCCGCGTCGACGATCCGCCTGGCGATCGGCAAGGTCCCGCAGATCTGGAAGGACGGCCACGTCTCGCTCGGCGCCCTGTGGGGGCTCTACAGCCAGTACCCCTACATGCCTCGCCTGCGCGACAGGACGGTCCTCAACGAGGGCATCATCGACCTGCCGATGATCTGGCAGACCGATGCCTTCGCACTCGCCGCCGGTTACGACGACTCGGCCGGCCGCTACGACGGGCTCTGGACACCCGAGGACACCGGCGCCGCACCGGTGGCCACCGACTCGCTGTTACTGGTGCGTCCCGACGTTGCCGTCAAGCAGCGCGCCGCCGAAGTCCAGGCGACGCCGGGCCTGGCGGAAACCCCGGGCGAGGACGACGCGAAGAAGCCCTTCAAGCCGGACCCCGACCACCCCGGCGTCTACCGCAAGGCCAGGACGCGGTTCTACGGCGTGAAGACCCTGAACCCCGACAAGATCGCCCTTGACTTCAGGAACGTCGCCGACGAGATCATCGCCAACCTCCGCCAGGACGGCACCGAGCTCGTCGTGAAGATCGAGATTGAGGCCACGAAGAGCACCGGCTTCGAGGAAGGCCAGGTTCGCACCGTCTCCGAGAACGCCCGGACCCTGAAGTTCGACCAGTCGGGCTTCGAGGAGAACTGAACGGCCTACCGGCACGACCACCGGACAAGAACGCACACCGCCCCTCTGCGCACACTGCTTCGCCACGCCATACCACAGCTCGAACAAGACGACCGACGAGAGCGCGAGATAATCCCCGGACGCTCCGGCCTCCCGGTACCGTTCCCGCACGCCGACGGGCTTGTTCCGCAGCAGCGCGACCACGGCGTTGGTGTCCAGAAGGTAGTTCACCCGAAGAAGTCCTCCCCGGCGGGCGTCGGCGGCTGGTTCCTGCCGTCATCGAACAACGGCACATCCACGAAGCGGTCCAGCTCGGCGAACCAGGCATCGACGTCGGACGCGATCGGCTCCAGCAGCACGCCGTCTCCCACATGCCGGACACGCACCCGGTCGCCGGGCAGCCGGAACTCCTTCGGGAGCCGCACCGCCTGGCTCCGGCCGTGTGTGAAGAGCCTCGCGATCGCCGTGTCCGCCATAACGCCTCCCGCAGATGGTAGCTATCAATAGTAGCTACCAAGGGCCCACTGCCGACTCGGTCAGATAGCGGTAGTGCGGGCACGCTGTGACATGAGGCAGTGGTGCTGGCGGCGGTGAACGTCAAGCTCCGCAATGACGGGACCTGCGTCACCTGTCGTTCCCGCGATGGTCGGTGGACCTGACGTACCAGGACACGAACCCTTCGATCATGGTGGCGGGCCCTGAGGTCGCCATCCGTCCGGTCGCCACGCAGACCCCGACCAGGGGCGATGCCCAGTGATCAGCGTGACGGAAAGATCATCTCGCTGGCCAGGAAGGCGGCCTCGTCGACGTCCCGGACGAACGTCGCCGCCGCGACCGCGGCTTCGAACATGTCGACGAGGCAGAGCTCGTCACGCCGCATAGAGGACCCGGGCCTCCGCGAGCACCCGGTCGCGGATGACCCACTTCAGCCGGGCCTTGGGTACCAGGTCGACGCGGCGTCCGATGATCTTTTCGAGATCATCTCGGAGATCGACGATCTCGAAACCGAGCTTTGAGCCGGGCTCCAGCACATACAGCGGGTCGACATCCGAATCGTCGGTGTCGTCGCCGCGAGCCACCGAGCCGAAGACGGACAGCTCGGCGACGCCGTAACGCCGGCACACCTCAGCGATCCGGCTGTCACGAAGATCGACGGCCACCTCCCTATTATCGCCAGAGACGGTCACGACCACGCGGCGCAGGGTCCGCCCCGCGTGACACTGGTGTCACCTCGTCCGAGTCCGAGTCCGAGTCCGAGTCCTGACAAGGGACTGCTCGCCCTTACCCCCTGGGGCTTCGGCAGTCCCGGCGAATCACCTCTGCGAGC
>NZ_CAKKTM010000391.1 GCF_920888515.1 Protofrankia sp. CiP1_Cm_nod1
ACTGGCCAGACTCGATCGACACGCACCCGACCGATAAGAAGAATCCTCCGCCCCACAGGCAGCCTGATCAACCTCCGAAGGACTTACGGGCGAGACCACTTAGCCTAGGTTCCTTTCCACTCGGAGTTGATTGCTGCTGGGCCGTGGAGCGGCTGAGCCAGTTTTCGAATCGGGTCTCGGCGAGGCTGGCGTCATCGCCGGGAACGAGGGTGCGCTCGTTCAGTTCTGCGCCGGAGTAGCGTGCGCGTGGATCCGTGATCACTTCGCGTGGATCGTGGCGTTCCCTGAGGTCTAGTCGGATGAGTTCGTCGAGACGAAACTTTTGTGGCCCCGCCACTTCAACGATGCCGTTCACCGGCGATCCCACGCAGACCCTGCCAACCGCGGTCGCGACATCGTCAGCTGCCATGGGTTGGATCAGGGCGGGTGCGAGTCGCACTGTGTTGCCGTCGGTTGCAAAGTCAGCGAGGCGATTGACGAATTCGAAGAACTGCGTCGCGCGGACGATCGAGTAGGGGATCGACGATCCCTCGATCAGCTTTTCTTGGGAGATCTTGGCGCGGAAGTATCCGCTTTCGAGGAGGCGTTCGGTTCCAACGACCGACAACGCGACGTGATGGCCCACGCCTGCGGCCGCTTCAGCGTTGAGGAGATTGCCGGTTGATGTTTGGAAGAACGTCAACACTGCTGCATCCTCGAAGGATGGGGAGTTCGACACGTCGACGACCACAGAGGCTTCCTCGAGCGCCTCGGCCAGGCCCTCGCCGGTGAGTGTGTTGACGCCCGAGTCTGGTGATGCCGGCACCGCTTCGTGGCCGTGGTCACGAAGTTTTTTGACGATCTTCGACCCGATGAGGCCGCTTCCACCGATAACCACGATCTTCATGGTGAATCCCTTCAGTTGCCGCTCTAGGCTCCGGAAGCCATCCGGTGACGGAGCCGTGATGGTGAAGCACGCTTCTTGTGTCTTTGCGGGTCGGAGAAGCCGATGCTTCGGGCGACGATCGCGGCTAGCCCTGGATGAAGGCGAGCAGTTCGGCGTTGACCTGATTCTGGTGCGTGGCCGTGATGCCGTGCGGCGCACCCGGGTAGTAGATGTCCCTTGCGCCCTTGATGAGCCGGGCCGACTTCACCGCCGAGTCCCTCACCGGAACGATCTGGTCGTCCTCGCCGTGCAGCACCAAGGTCGGGACGTCGAACTTCTCGAGGTCCTCGGTGAAGTCCGTCTCGGAGAATGCCTTGACACTCTCGTAGGCGTTGATGAGGCCCGACTGCATGCTCCAGGTCCAGAACTGGTCGAGCAGGCCCTGCGAGACCTCGGCACCGGGCCGGTTTGCGCCGTAGAACTGGACTGCCAGATCCTTGTAGAACTGCGAGCGGTCCTTGGCGAGACCGGCCCGCAGGCCGTCGAAAACCTCGATCGGCAGGCCCTCAGGATTGGCGGCGGTTTTCAGCATGATCGGCGGAACCGCGGCGATCAGGACTGCTTTGGCAACCCGCGCCGTTCCGTGACGTCCGATGTAGCGAGCGACCTCTCCACCGCCGGTGGAGTGGCCCACCAGCGTGACGTCGGTAAGATCGAGCGCGTTGATCACGGCCGCCAGATCGTCGGCGTAGCCGTTCATGTCGTTGCCCGACGAAGCCTGGCTGGACCGGCCGTGACCGCGTCGGTCGTGCGCGACCACGCGGAAGCCGTGCTGCGCGAGGAACAGCATCTGGCCGTCCCACGCGTCAGAGCTCAGCGGCCAGCCGTGCGAGAACGTGACTGCCGGGCCCTTGCCCCAGTCCTTGTAGTAGATTTCGGTTCCGTCGCTGGTGGTGATAGTGCTCACGGTCTGCTCCTTACGGAAGGGGGCCTTGCATCGAGCACCGTCGTACCCGCGAGGCACTGAATGAGTCCGTCGAACACCCCAGTCGTGTCCCCAGTCGGCGTGACCAGGACGCGAGAAAACCCGGCCGTACCGGACCATAGTCACCTTGAGCGCTGGGCTGGCTATGCCGGCGAACACCTGAATCGCCAGGCGCGAGACAAGGGCGATCGGGAGCACAGTCAGGCTCCGGCATCACGGGCCAGGTCGACCAGGCGAGCCGACAGTACGTACCAGCTCTCGTCGCCCAGGAATCATCGGCCATGCGGCACGCGAGCGGGCGAACCGCGAGGCGCTGCGACGCCAGACGAACCTACGAAGATGATGCCGGAAGTCTACTCGGGAGTGCGCGGATGGAGGCTGTTCGGCGTGCCGCGCATTCACCCGCTGTTGGGTGGCGGATCTCCGCTGTACTTCGGGCCGGTTGACGTCGACAGATGGTTGCAAATCACTGTAATGGGGATGTAGGTTGCGATGGTCGCCGTCGTTGGGGTGGACCTGCGTCAGCCAGGAATCCGCGCTAGCATGATTGTCGTGTGATTATGCAGGAAGACGGCGGAAGGGTGAGAATTATGGCCCGTTTGTCCGAACAACTGGCCTACCTCTCAAGGCGTGCCAAGGCAGCCGAGAGTGCTGCGGATGCTGCCGAAGCCGAGACCCGCGAGGAGCTGGCGGCCAAAGTCGAGCAGGCTCGCGCCAACGCCGAGCAGCACGCGAGCGAGCTTCGTGAGAAGGCCGCGGACGTGACCCAGGAGACATCCAGTCGGTGGCGCGAGATCCAGGAGCGCTGGAAGGACCACGTGAGCAAGGTGCGTGCTGAGGTCCAACAGAAGCAGGCCGAGCGCGACGCCCAGCGTGCCGAGCGGCGCGCGGAGTACGCGGAGGACGACGCCGTCTGCGCGATCTCTTTCGCTATCGCCGCTGTGGAAGAAGCCGAGTACGCCGTCCTGGACGCCACCTTGGCTCGCGCCGACGCTGCGGCCGTCAGCACCTGATCCTCATCTCATTGCCCCGGATTCGGTTGGCGACGCCCTGCTTGGCTTTTGCGCGCGGGCGTGGCTCGGCCTGTAAGTGGGTGTGGTCTCGCCCGTGATGCGCTTGGCCGCATTGTCGATCATAGCGATGTGGATCATTGCTTCGGAGCTGGCGGGAAGGGTCTCGTAGTCGCGGGCGAGGCGACGGTGGAACATCAGCCAGCCCAGGGTTCGCTCGACGACCCACCGCCGTTTCACCAGGTGGAAACCGCGGGTCCCGGTTTTTCTGGAGACGACCTCGACGTCGATGCCGAGGGCGGCTCCGTGCTCGACCACGGTGTTCTTGAATCCTGTGTCGACCCAGGTCTTGGAAATCGTCTGCCAGGTGTCCTTCGTCTGGTCGAGCAGGCGTGTGCCCAGGGTGTTGTCGGACAGGTGGGCGGCGGTGACGGTCACGGCGAGCAGCAGGCCGAGGGTGTCGGTGACCACGCCCCGCTCCCGACGATCTTCTTGGCGGCGTCGGTGCCCTGGCTGGCACGGGGGACGTCGGTGGAGGTCGTGACGGTCTGGGTGTCGAGGATGCAGGCGGTCGGCTCGGGATCGCGGCCGTCGGCGGCGCGGGCCAGGCCGGTCAGCTCATAGCCGAGCCGGACAAGAATGCCCTCGTCGCGCCAGGCGGCGTAGGAGAAGTAGACGGTGGTGTGCGGCGGGAAGTCGTGGGGCAGGTATCTCCAGGAGACGCCGGTCCGGTGTCACGGCCGGCGCGCGGCGCGCCGAGCAGCAGTTCACCCATCCGGCGTTCCCACGCCCTGCGCTGGAGACCTTCGAGGACGCCGTCTCGTGTCAGTCCTCGCGGGACAAACGGCGCAAGCGTTCCTCGGAGGCCCTCCTGCCCAGTGAAGGTAGAGCCATCAGCGGCACCATCGCCGGTGACAGGCTGCTCGACCTGCTCGAGTTCGGCTGGCGACGAGAGCTCCGGGCGGGTGCTGTCGCCGGGCGGCTTGAGGCAGAGCCTGGGCTCGCGCAGGCGGTGGCTACGGCGCTGGGAGCGCAGTCCCGGGCTCTGAGGGCCGGCGGGGTGGCGCAGAGGTGGCCCGCCTGCGTGGTCGTCGGGATCGCCCGCGCCGCGTCCGGGTCCGACACGACGGCGTTCTGGCCTGCCTGGCACCGGGCCGCGGGGCTGCGGTCAAGTGCGCGGTCCGCCCGTGAGTGGGGTGACGCGTTCCTCGCGGCGCTCGGGGTGCTGGGACTGCCTGGCGCGCCCGCTGTCGAGGTGGCCGTGCTCGCCCATGTGACCGCGCCGGAGGACCACGCCGGTTCCGCGGGCGACCTCTCCGACGGGGCGGGCCAGGCGCGCCTTGACCCGTTCGGCGGCGGGGTCCTCCTGACGGACGGCGTCTCGGGACAGGCCCGCGCGGGGCTGCCGGAGGAGATCACCGCCGAGGGCGCCACGTTGCTGGCCTTCGACGAGAACGGGGCACTCGTGGACGGGGCGCTGCCCGCCGACGCCGTCTGGGTGCTCTGCTCGGCGGGCGCCGAACTGCGCTCCGACGCGCCGGTCCGGATCCTCGTGACGAGCACGCTCCCGCTGGCCTGGCGTGGCTGGCGCCTCATCCAGGTGGACCTGCGGGGGGCTCGTTGGATCGCCCTCGGTGCCGGTGCCGGTGCCGGTGCCGGTGCCAGCCGTCGCCTCGTGCGCGGCCGGACCAGGCCGGTGCTGCGCACGGGTCCGCCGATCCCCGGCGTCACGACCGTCGCTGGCAGGCCTGTCCTCGCCTCGCCCCCCGAGGTCCTGCTCCCGCCCGGTCAGGCCACCTTCCGGGTCGAGGCGCGGCGGACGGACTCCGGGGCCACCCTCGCGAGTGTCACGACGACCGGTGACACGTGGCGACCGGACGTCCTGTGGCGCGGTATGCGGCGGCCACTGCTCGGCGAGCTCGTGATCTCTGTGATCCCCGGGCTGCGCCGCACCGTGGTGCTCGCGGAGGGCCTGGGCGTCACCTCATACCCGGCCCCTCGGCTCACCAGCGCCCGGGGGCTTCAGCCCGCAGAGGCGGTGATCTCGGCCCCACCGGGCATGACGGTCTCCCCGGCCGCGGCCGCCTACCAGGAGGAGACGGTGACGCGGGAGGTCACCTGCGTCGCCGGCGCGGTGGTCCAGCGCCTGGCCGTGACCCCGCCGCACCTGCGGCTGCGGATCGATCCCGAGCCGGGCAGCGGCGCCGAGGCGACCGGGTGGCACCACGTGGGCCCGCTGCGCCTCACCCACGACGACCTGTGGCGCGGGGGCCTGCTGCGCATCGACCTGCCGGGCGCCGCCACGCCACCGGCGATCACGCTCATGGCGGGCGGAGAACCCGTCCAGGTCCTGGGGGCGCTGCGCGACGGCCGCTACCCGCTGCGCCGCATCCTGGACACGGCGGCCGTCCACGGCGACACCGAGCTCACCATCACCGTCGGCGGGGGAACCGTCGTGACATTCGCCACCGTGACCGGCGCCGGCCCGGCCGATGATCCGTGGACGGTCACACAGGCCTGACATCGCCGCCCCCTCGCGCGGGCCACCCACGAGGGCCCCGAACAGCGGAAAACCCCGACGGGAGATCCTTCAGTGATGGACGTGATTGCCACCGCCGAGCACCTCAGCCTGACGTACCGCCGCTACCTGCGGTCGCTGCTGCCGGTGCGCGACCCGAAGCTCGCGCGGGCGCTGCGGGACGCGATCGACGCCAGTCCGCTGCTGACCAAGGGGCCGGTGCTCGAGGCGACACCGCCGTACGCGGCGGGCGCCAGCCTGCGGCGGCTGATCGTCGACGGTGTCCTGCCCAGCGGGTTCGCCCGGCTCGGCGGGCCCGCGCTGCCGCTGGACCGGCCGCTGTACGCGCACCAGGAAATGGCGATCCGCAAAGCCGCCGCGGGCCGCAACCTCGTCGTCGCGACCGGGACCGGGTCGGGCAAGACGGAGAGCTTCCTGCTGCCGGTCCTCTCCGAGCTCGTCCGACAGCGGGACGCCGGGACGCTGGGTCCAGGGGTCCGGGCGCTGCTGCTGTACCCGATGAACGCCCTGGCCAACGACCAGGTGCGCCGACTGCGGCAGGTGCTCGCGGGCACACCCGAGATCACGTTCGGCCGGTACACCGGGGAGACACCAGAGCGGCCCGCCGAGGGCGCCTCCCTGTTCGAGGCCCTGAACCCGGGCGAGGCCAGGCTCCCGAACGAGCTGCTCTCCCGAACCGAGATGCGCGACAGCCCGCCGCACCTGTTGCTGACCAACTACGCGATGTTGGAGTACCTGCTTCTGCGCCCCGCGGACATGGACCTGTTCGAGGGGCCGCACGGCGGGCACTGGCGCTTCGTCGTGCTGGACGAGGCGCACGTCTACGACGGGGCGAAAGCAGAGGAAGTCGGCATGCTGTTGCGCCGGCTCAAGCAGAAGGTCTTCTTCCAGGGAGAGGACTCCGCCCGCTCGCTGCAGGCCATCGCGACGTCCGCCACCGTCGGCGACAGCCCTGCGGCCGTCATGGAGTTCGCCGCGAAGCTGTTCGACGCCCCGTTCGAGTGGAGTCCCGGCAACCCGAACGGCAGCGAGCTGATCGCAGACGAGACCGGCACCCTTACCGCTCTCCTCGGCTCCCCGGGCACGCGGCGCGCGGCCACCTCGCCGCACCTCGTCCTGGCACCCCAGGTGTGACCGCCCGTAGATGAGCGCCACGCCGGCCCGTCGGATCGGCACATCTGTGACTCTACGTGTTATTTTTCTGCGCACCCCACGTGGCATTGGCTCGAGTCCGGCCTCGCGAACAACTTGGCCCCCGCGTCGTGTTCGGACCCAAGGCGCGCGGGCGTCGGTCAGCCGTTGAGGAGAGTGATGCAGCGCCCGGCCGGGCTGGTCACGGTGGTGATCGCGGTGCGTTCGTCGATGGGAGGCGCGTTCGTGCGCTGGTCGAAGATCGCAAGAGTGCCGATCGGCAACTGGAGTCGGTTGAGGTAGCGGTCCAGCTGTATGAGCCCGGTCTTGAGCGGGTTGGATCCGCCGGTGCGCCAGGCCTTGATCTCAAAACCCTCGCGCTGGACCTGCCGCGGTCCCCCGCGGGGTGCGTAGGGCCAGCGGAGATGAAGGTCGATGCGGCCGGATCCGAGCGCGTATTCGCGTTCGACCTGGCGGCTGTGATCGTCGGTCTCCCGCGGAGCCAAGGCGAGAGCGGAACCCGATGCGGCCGGTAGCCGGCCACTCCGCCGCACACCCGGCGGCCGGTGCCGGGCGAGTGGAGCGGGGGAACACGCGTCAGAGCGGAAGCGGCCTGTAGAGATCGACCGGGCACTCTCGTGACGGTGCTTCGTAATCAGCGGTCGTCATCGCACAGGCGGGCGAAGGCTGGCAGCGTGCTGTGCGCGACCGAGGGGCCACTTTGCCCAGCAGGCGGCGATCCCTGTGATGTGCGGCTGAGCGAGTCACTCGCAACGGGTAGTGTAGGTACGTACCTACCGGGGAGGTGGTCGCGGTGACCATGGTCTCATCGCGAGAGTTCAACCGCGACGTGAGCGCGGTCAAGCGGGCTGCCGCCAGCGGTCCTGTGATCATTACGGATCACGGTCGGCCGTCGCACGTCCTGCTGTCGTTCGCCGACTACCAACGGCTCACGGGCACCGCGGGTAGCCTGGGCGACGCGTTCGTCCTGGACGAGGACATCGACTTCGAGCCCGTACGGCCGCGGGACTCGCTGCGCGAGGCCGACCTGTGAGCTTCCTGCTCGACACCAACATCATCTCCGAGCTCCGCAAGCCCGTGAAACGCAGGGATGACCGATTCAACGCCTGGGCCGACACCCTGTCGCCATCGGACACCTTCCTCTCCGTCATCACCCTGCTGGAACTGCGCGCGGGCATCGAGAACAAGCGACGGCACGACGCCCGACAGGCGGCGGTCCTCGACTCGTGGCTGGACCACAATGTGCTCCCGGCATACACGGGCCGACTGCTCGACATCGATCAGGCCGTTGCCGACTCGGCGGCACGACTCCACGTGCCCGACCGGCGCCCAGCTCACGACGCGCTCATCGCCGCCACGGCTCAGGTCCACAGCCTCACGCTCGTCACCCGCAACGAGTCCGACTTCGCGCCCATGGGGGTCCCACTCGTCAACCCGTGGGCCTCCCACCCGTAGGCAGGTAGGGATATTTACCCGGGCCGCTGTTACTGACGGGAGACGCATGACCCGCGACATCCAGATCACCTTTGACTGCGCAGATCCGGCGGGGCTCGCGGCCTTCTGGGGCGAGGTCCTCGGCTACCGTCCGCAGGAGCCGCCCGCCGGTTTCGCGTCCTGGGAGCAGGCTCTGACTGCGATGGGCGTTCCACCCGAGCGCCACGACGATGCCGCGGCGATGGTCGACCCCGCCGGCTCCGGTCCACGGCTGTTCTTCCAGCGGGTCCCGGAGGGCAAACGGGCCAAGAACCGCGTTCACCTCGACGTACGAGCCGCGTCCGGACTGGAGGGCGAGGCTCGGATGGCGGCGCTGGAGCAGGAGGCGGAGCGACTCGTCGGCCACGGTGCCACCCGACTACACCGCCACGAGCCCACTCCACCGCACGCCGGACACATCGTGATGGCCGACCCCGAGGGCAACGAGTTCTGCCTCGACTGAACAGTGATCGCAGAGCCGTGCCCGGCAGTGATCTTTCTCGACGATTCTACGAGCGGGCGGTCTGGCCGCTGATCGCGGGCGTGCCTCATGCTGCCGCGTTGCTCGGTGAGGGTTCCGAGGTCCTCGGCTTCGATGGCGAGGTTTCCACGGACCACGATTTCGGCCCCCGCGTGCAGCTGTTCGTCCCGCCAGGACTTGACACCACGCCGATCGACGTCGCCCTGGAGAGGCTGCCAGCGCGGTTCGACGGTTTCCCGGTTGTCCTTCCCGACAGCGATCGACTCGACGGCCGGCCCCACCACCAGGTGGAGGTGACCACCGCGCGGGGCGTTCTTCGCAGGCCGGCTCGGCGTCGACCCCGCTGGCGGGATGGACCTGGCGGACTGGCTGCTGGCCCCGACCCAGATCCTGGCCAGCCTCGCTTCGGGTCGCGGCTGGGTGGTGGTTCGCGCGCGGCACGCAGGATGCCGGCGGGCGTCGCGCGTGAGGCGGCGCCTGAGTCGTGCGCCGGAGTGACACGGCTGGCTCGCGCGATGGCCGGGCCGCAGTACACTCAGGTACTGAACCCTCTGCCCCGAAGGGGACATGTCGTGACCTATCGCCTGGAGATCGTCAGCGAGGTCCGGGAGTAGCTGCATGACCTACGTCGAACAGACCGAAGCACCGCGATCCTCATCGGCCAGGCTGTGACCGCTCTTCTCGACGAAGGACCCGCTCTGGGACGGCCGCTCGTCGACCGGATCAAGGGCTCACGGCTCCACAG
>NZ_CAKKTM010000392.1 GCF_920888515.1 Protofrankia sp. CiP1_Cm_nod1
GGGGCGAAGCGGACCTGCCAGTCGGTGCCGGCGGCCAGCCCGGTGAGGATGTGTTCGTGCGCGTTGCGGGCGAACGGGCAGCGGTAGTCCCAGGTGACGGTGAACGCAAGGGCCATGAACCCTCCAAGCCGCCGGACCCGCACCGCATTTCCTACCGGCTGGGTGAAGAATCCGGAGCGGCGCGCTCGCGCTCCTCACGCCTCACGCCTCATACCGACCCTTGGCCACGCTGCCCACGTCTACGGCGACGACGCGCGCCTCGATCTGAAATTCAGGGGAGATCGGCATCTGCTCAGTCTGCCAGTATGACTGAACCGCTTCCGCGTCCCCCGCCGACCGCACCGGCCATGGATGGTTACCGGATGTGCCTGCGTACTTCGGCTGCGAACTGGGGTAGGCCGGTGCGTTCGAGCAGCGGGAGCAGCGCGGCGACGGTGGTGGGTTCCCGGCGGTAGGACGCTGCCTGCTGTTCGAGTACCTCGAGGGTGCGGCCTGGGTAGAGATCGAGCTGGTCGAGGAGGAACTCGTCGGGGTGGATGGCCGCGATGTCGTAGGGCTTGAGCGTGGTTTCCGGGAAGTCGCGGAGGTTGAACGTGACCATGACCTCGGCGCCCGTGCGGACGGCGGCGGCCAGGACGTGGCGGTCCTTGGGATCGTTGGTCATGCCGTCGATGAGGTGTTCGTAGCCGGTGACGGTCGCGTCGGGGAAGTATCGGCGCATGTGGTTGATGCGCCGGTCGACGCGGTCGGCCGGGACGCCGGCGTCGACGACGTTGCGCCGCAGTTCGTCGAGGATGTCGGCTGACCACAGGGGCCGGTAGGCCTCGGCTTCGGCGAGCCGGAGCAGGGTGTCACAGAGGTAGGCCGGGTAGAGCACGCAGGCGTCGAGCAGCGCGGGGAACGTCACGGCCTCTTACCGGGTTGATGTGGGGGCCGCGGTCAGGGTGTAGAGGTCGTCCTCTTCGGCTTCGGCGGCCATCTGGTCCAGTGCCTGGCGGCGTTCCCGGCGGGTGCGGTCGCGGTAGTCGAGGATGTCGCGGAGCATGACGCGGCGGTGCCGGCCGCGCATGGTGTAGGGAATTTCACTGTCGGTCAGCAGGCGTACCAGAGTGGGGCGGGAGATATTGAGCAGGTCGGCGGCTTCCTGGGTGGTGAGCATGGTGTTGTGCGGGGCGATCGAGATCGCCAGGCCCTGGGACAGAGCGGTCACGACGTCGTGCAGGATTCCGTAGAGCTCGTCGGGGATGTCCATCTTGGAACCGTCGGGGCCGACCAGCCGTGCGCGTGCGGGCTCCTCGAGCCCGGCCAGGCGGCGGGCGAACCGGGCGAGGGTGGAGTTGTCCGCGGGTGGGAGGACTGTTCGCTCTCGAATCACGGTGGCCACGACTCCAGGCTACTTCTATTCGAAAAATCCACAAACAGGTCGCGGCTGGGTGGAGGTCGCGCGCGGAGACCGGCCGCAGGTCGCCCGCGGCCCGCGGTCGCAACGGGTGACCGGTGTGCCGGCAGTCCGTCACCGGGCGGATCTGCGGATGCGACTGGAGTCCATGAAAATAGTGGATAAAAGTAACATTTTGACAACTCGCCGGAGTGGCAGTTCGTGACGTAGAGCGACCATCGTGTGATCCTGCGGGTGAGCATGATCTGCACGTCCTCGTCGGCGTCGTACCGCTCCCGGCCACGCCGCACCCGGACCGCGATCTTCTCCGCCGCGTCCAGGATGTCCGCCAGCCGCTCCTCGTCCCGCCGCACAGACAGCCGTTCAGACCGGCACAGCCTCGGCGAGCACCCGGTCACGGATACGCAGCTTCAGCCCGCCCTCGGTCGCGACCTGCGTGAACACACCCAGCAGGTCCTCCACCGCGAGCGCGAAAGCCGCCATGTCGAAGTATCCATGACCAGGCCCGACATCGATCAACAGATCCAGATCGCTGGACCCCGTGGCCTCACCACGCGCCACCGACCCGAACACCCGCACATTCCGAACCCCGAACCGACGCCCGACAGCAAGAATCTCCTCGCGATGCGCACGCACCTCGTCCGAACGTCACCGGAGGCCGCTCCCCCGCTTGCGGGCATCCCTCCCGGCTCAGGCGTCACTTAGGATCTGTAATGAAGTAACAAATGCATCCCCGGGAGCGTCTTCGCAGGTCACGGACCTACAGAAGGTTCAAGATGAACAGGTTATTTCATTCCGCCTCCTTACCTCCTGCCCGGACGGTCCGCCGGCAAACCGGGCAATACCGCTTTCGTGAACAGCGGTATCAAGCTTCACTGCCCATAGGAAGGATCGAACTCGCCGGAAGTCGACTCGGGAGTGCGCGGCCGGAGGCTGTTCGGCGTGCCGCGCATCCACCCGCTGCTGGGTGGCGGATCTCCGCTGTACTTCGAGCCGTTTGACGTCGATAGATGGTTGCAAATCACTGTAATGGGGATGCAGGTCGCGATGGTCGCCGTCGTCGGGGTGGACCTGCGTCAGCCAGGAATCCGCGCTAGCATGACTGCCATGTGATTATGCAGGAAGACGGCGGAAGGGTGAGAATTATGGCCCGTTTGTCCGAGCAGCTGGCCTACCTCTCGAGGCGTGCCAAGGCAGCCGAGGGTGCTGCGGATGCTGCCGAGGCCGAGACCCGCGAGGAGCTGGCGGCCAAAGTCGAGCAGGCTCGCGCCAACGCCGAGCGGCACGCGAGCGAGCTTCGCGAGAAGGCCTCGGACGTGACCCAGGAGGCTTCCAGTCGGTGGCGCGAGATCCAGGACCGCTGGAAGGACCACGTGAGCAAGGTGCGTGCTGAGGTCCAACAGAAGCAGACCGAGCGCGACGCCCAGCGTGCCGAGCGGCGCGCGGAGTACGCGGAGGACGACGCCGTCTGCGCGATCTCTTTCGCTATCGCCGCTGTGGAAGAAGCCGAGTACGCCGTCCTGGACGCCACCTTGGCTCGCGCCGACGCTGCGGCCGTCAGCACCTGATCCTCATCTCATTGCCCCGGATTCGGTTGGCGACGCCCTGCTCGGCTTTTGCGCGCGGGCGTGGCTCGGCCTGTAAGACCTGGCAGACATCCCGCCGTCAACGCAGGGGTGCTGTTCGCCGACGCCCGCCGCATCGCCGGGTTCATCGGCTTCTGGTTGGCAGGCAGGGGCCGCGAGACCGCGTGCTTGGTCAGTCGGATCGATCAGGACCACATCCACCGTCAAGCCAGCCTGGGCGCATTTCACCGCGGCTTGCCTTGCCCTGTTCAGATCGGACAGACCGTCGGTCACGAGGAGAATCCGCACAACCAACGGTCTTGGGGCGAGTCCCTCGCTGTGCTGCCGAGCGCGGTCAGGCGCCGCGGCGATGTCGGTCCCATTGTCCGGCCGCGATGGTCATGGGTTAACGTGCGTATGCAGGCACAGCGCGTGCTGGGCGAGCCGGCTGGTGTGCGCGGTGACCGCCAGCCGGGCCGGGAGCCGCTGGCGGCGCCGATCGCCTGCCCTACGCTGCTGTCTCCTCCCGAGAGCACGCGCGCCACGCGAGGGACGATGCCGAGACGACTCGAATGTCACTCATGGTCACTATTTGCGTCAACTGGGCGAGGGCCATTGTTCCGTACGAACCGGCCAACGGGGTCACTACCTGCTCGTTCGCCGGGCACCCGATCGTCCCGATCGATAGGTCGAACCTATCGACCCAGGCCAGACGTCAACTACGCAGCGTGGTGGACCTAACGCACCACAACAAGAACCGTTCGATCACGGTTCCGGGTCCCGAAATCATCATCCGCCCGGTCGCCACGCGGTCACCGACCTGGGACGATTCCCGGTGACCACGCCGACCGGAACATCATCTAGCGGATCGGACGGATGTTCCGTATACCTGGCGGGTTCCAAGGTTCCGGTCCGTAGCCATCCACCGGCAGAACCAGGAGCTGGGCGACGGGATCCGCCTCATCGACAGAGCCGGCTCACCCGGCGGCTATCAGGTTGTCCGAGGCGGGCCAGAGCGGGGCCGGCTTCAACGTGCGCCGCCAGACCTACCGGGTGATCAGTCGCATCGACGACGGGGTGCTGGCCGCGACAGTCGCCGCGGTCGAACCCAGCCTCGCCCAGCGGATGCGCACCGGGAATGTGTTGCAGTTGTTGCAGTTGTTGCAGTTGGAGCAGATGAGGCAGGTGGGGCAGGCATGACCGAGCTGCTGCTACGCGATGCCGAGGCTCTCCACCGCGCCTTGGCGACGTCCGGTGGAGAGGTGAGGGTGGCGTTCTCGCGCGAGACGGCCGAGCTGGTCTCCCGGCTGCTCGACGCCCGGGTCAGAGGCGAGGAGCTCGTCGCGGCCCCCCGCGCCGCCGAGGTCACGCCGACGGAGGCAGCGGTGCTGCTAGGGATGTCACGTCCCCAGGTCCGCAAGCTGATGGACCGCGGCCTGCTGGAGTTCCGCAAGGTCGGCGCCCACCACCGTGTGCGCGTCTCGTCGATCCGGGCGTTCCTGGAGAACGAGCGCCCGCGACGGCGCGAGGCACTCGCCGAACTGGCCGCCGTGCAGAACGAACTCGGCCTGACCGAACGACCCCCGTCCGCGAGACCGACCTGATCCGCGTCGTTCTCGCGGACGCGAACGTGCTCTACTCCCGAGTCCTGCGCGACTACCTTCTCTACGCCGCCGACCAGGAGATCATCGCCGTTGCCTGGAGCCCTGCGATCCTCGCCGAGGCCGTCGAACATCTCAGACTGAACGTGGCCCGCTTCGACCGTGCTGCCGCCCAGCGTTTGGTGACAGCGATGAACCGCGCGTTCCCCTTCGCCGAGGTCGAGCCCGCCGAGGCGGATTTCCGCGCACTCGCCGACGTGTGGCTACCAGACGAAGACGACCGGCATGTCCTGGCCGCGGCCGTCGCCGCGGAGGCGAATGTGCTCTGCACATGGAACGTCAAGGACTTCCCGGCCGACGCCGCGGCGGCCGCCGAATCGAGGTGCTCACCCCCGACGAGCTGCTCTGCCGGCTCGTGGCAGAATACGAGCCACAGGTGCTCGCCGCTCACCGAACGGCTGTCGCGTCCCTGACCGGCGCGACCGACAGGTCGACGACCGCGGCCCTGCGCCGAGCCGGGGCTTCGACAACCGCCGATCTGATAGAGCGCCTCACCGGAAGCTACTGAACCTCCATCGGCGTCCGCACGGCGGCGCATGCCAGCGGCATTGTGTTCGAGGGTGTCTCCGGGTCAGACAGGAGCCCAGCCACGACCTGCCGGATCTCGCCCCAGAACGCCGCGAGCGACCTGCGCGCCGGTCAGTTCCAGCCGCGCGGACTCGCCACACACGGGAGCCCTCCATCCGCAGCCTCACTCGGACCGCCACGCGGTTGAACGACTACCACCAGGAGTCGACTGCTGCGGAGCCACAGGAGGCTCGAACCACCTGCCTGGCCCGCCGACCTGCAGCTTCGACGGGCGCGAGCACGTCCAAGACGTGAGAACCGCCGGTAGCGGAACCCGTAGAAGGTCTGGGTCGCAGCGACCGACATCACGGCCCGGCCAAGGACGGCGGCCAGGTAGCGGTTGCCCTTCCCGGTCCGGGCGGGCTTGGCCCGCCCGGCGGACTCCCGGTCCTTCGGGGCCAGACCGGCCCAGGCGGCCAGGTGGCCGGGGGTGGGGAAACGGGACGCGTCGACCCCGACCTCCGCGATGATCGCCTGGGCGGCGGTCGGGCCGATCCCGGGAATCTCGGCGAGGCGTTCGGTCAGGCTGAGCCGCCGGCCCGCCCCGGCGTCGGCGCCGGTCGACGCCGGGGGGCCTCGGCCGAGGGGTCGTCCGCCGCCCCACCGACGATCTCCCCGGTGTCGGAGTGGACCTGGCACGGACGTACCGCGCGGTCCTCGGACTCAGCGGGCGTGACCGGGCAGGGACGTCCAGCGGTCCGGGTCGGCGCCGCCGAGCCAGCGGTCGATGTCCGCGCGCCACCACACCCGGGTGCCGCCCCAGGCCCGGGTGCGATTGACCGTCGCGGCCGGCGCGGGCGCGACGGGATCGATCCGCAGCCGACGGTCGACGGCCTGCCGGGTCAGACCGAGGACGACGGCGATGTCGGAGGACCCCACGAATACCGGCGGCTCATCCACGGGATCCGACGATAACCGGCCCGGTCACGGATCCGCTCCGGCTCCGTGATGGCGACGCTCCCGCCGGCATGAGCAGACCACGCCCATGACGTCACGGCTGCTGACCAGCCACGATGACAACCGCGATGAGGTGGCTCGGGCGGCCGAGCATCATCCGGCCGTAGCCGCGACCGATACCTAGTAGTACTAGACGAGCAAGTCCGAAGTCTGGGCTCGCGGTGGCCGGGCATAGGGAGAGAGCTTCAAGGCCCTGCTCGGCCACCACAGCGAGACCCGCTGGCTGCGCCACGCCCGGGCGCACCTGGTCGGGGCCCCTGCCTGCCCGGCCAGCCCGGCCAGCCCGGCTACAACAAGCGGCTGACGTCGGCGTTGCCGCTGGTCAAGACCTCGGCGCCTGGGGAGGGCCCCAGCCATCGGCGTCGTCGGTGAAATCGGCATGGGGCTCGAAGGCGAGGCTCCGGACGTATCCCACGCGCCGAAGACAATGTCCGCGGAGAGTTCGATCGGCACGTCTTGCCATCCAGCGAGGTAGGCAGCGAAGTACGTGGGCAGGACTGGGATAACTCGACGTCGGTCCTGATGTCAGGGCCGACATCCACCAGGTACCCGCACGCCGACACTCTGTTCCAGCGATGCTTGCGGGCGACCAGCACGCTAACAGAGCGAACCAGCGTCAACGTCGCCGACCACCGCGCACGCCAGTGGGCAGGAACAACGAGCAGAGGGCACGGTGGCGGGGCAGCCCATTCTCCTCGGCGGCAAGACGCTCCGCGGATCACGCGGTTGCGCGGCCGATGCATGGCACCTGCTCGCCACCCTCGACCACGACCGGGGTCCCGTGTTCGGCCAGGACGACGTGGAAGCCAAGACCAACGAGATACCCCAGCTCCTCGTCCTGCTCGTTCGGCGAGGGTGACGTCGTGGACCTTGTCATGATCTGCTGAACAGCAACTTACCAAAACGCTGCAAGCCGCCCGGCGGATTCTCCCGCATGCCGTTCCTTTGGCCACGCTTGACTCTAATTCGAATTAGGTATAGAAAGAGTAAAGACAAAAAGTACACCGCCAGGAGCGGCGCGGTACGGCCAACGAACGCCAACGCCGCAGGGTGCGGTCCGGTGGAACCTCGAGGGGAGCTGTCCGCATGACGAACTCCGCATGACGAACCTTCCCGATGCCGTCGAGGCGATTCGTGCGTTCACGGCCGGACCGGCCCCGGCGACGTCCGTCGCTGCCTCGCACTCCTCGCGGACGACATCGTCCGCTCCGAGGGTGCCGCCAAGACCGGGGCGATCCAGGTCCCGCTCAACACCTACCTGCGTGGAGGCCTCTTGCGCCACCAACTCACGGAGACGGCGGTTGAACAGCGATCGGGGTGGCCGGCTGGCGGCGAGAAAGTACGTCGCGGCCGGGGAATCCCTGCGTCTGCCCAGGTCACGGGCTATTTCGCGCCGCCCGTGTACACGTACAGCGTTGGAGCCGGGTCGCACAGCACCAACAGCATGGAGACTCCTTCCGAAATCCCGAGAGGGGCCTTGACAGGGTACGCGGTAGCCTTACTGAATTGGTTTCAGAGTTTCTACTTTCCGTCTCCTTCGCCGGTGAAGTTGGCATTGGCGGCCTGCTGCGTCGTAGGCGGAAAAGTGAGGCTGCGCCGGGCAGGAAGGATCCGAAGCTCATGGCTCGTGCGGCTCTGACGTCGGCTACGCGGTCGACCCTCGATCTTTTGGCTGAATACAACCTCAGTCAGCGTTGCAACCTTCTCATCGGGAGCAACACGATCAGTGCCGAGGGGGCGATGTTGGGTTTTCTGCTCGACCGTCTGCTGCAGCGTGCACAAGCTCGGGGTGGGCCCTACCGAACATTCTTCACCAACTCAGGTGTCGAAGCGGTCGGGGCGGCCATAAAACTGTGCCGGCACTCGTCGGTGCGGCACAGGAGGGCTAATGACGGTAGCGTCCTCATCGTCGATCCAGAGCAGGATCTGCGCGTCTTCTTTGATCCCACAGAGCAGGGTTCCTCACAGAGTCTCGCACCGGGACTGTGCTTCGTCGAGTCTCTCGACGTGGCGGCTGACCGACTAGCGGAAAAGGCCTGGTCGGGCGTGATCGTCGCACGCTCAGAATGGGAGGCTCGGCCCCGCCTGCACGACGCTTTCGCCGACGCTGGACACGAATCGGGCGCCTTACTCGTCCTCTCGAATCTCGGCCGCGACTTGGGCGGCACGTACTTCAGTCAGAGCGGGATACAGGCCGACGCCCATATCTTCGGAGAGGACCTCTCGGCTCGACAGCTTCCTTTCGGATGTCTGACCATGAGCCAGCGGGCTCATTCAGTGTGGAACAACATCAAAGACGCCGCCGCGCATACCACCACTTTCGGCGGGGCCGCCGTCTCACTTCGCGCGGTACTGGAGGCGCTGGATGCCGCTGACCTGATCGAAGCCGAGGACAAGATTGTCCTCAAGCGTATCGAAGGTACGATGACGGCGCGGGTACGAGCATTCCATCACTACGTGAACCCCCCGATGGCCCGTCTCAACGACGCCATGGGAATGGCTCTCGACATCAAGAGCGCACTAGGTAGCCGGCTGGTGCTCTCCGACGGGCGGGAGATCATCGATTCCGGTGGTGGATCGGGTAGCAACTTACGCGGCCACAACCCTCCGGACCTGGTGGAGAACGTCCTCACCGCGCACCGCCCGGACGGGCGCTACTACGATCAGCTTGAGTCTGTGCTGCAGGTACTGACGGGGTATCCACACTCGGTGCCCGCCG
>NZ_CAKKTM010000393.1 GCF_920888515.1 Protofrankia sp. CiP1_Cm_nod1
ACGCTGCACAGCATCCACCGGACCGCACGTGCCCTTCTGTCAGTGCTCCGGAAACGCCGGTTGATCAAATTCAACCCGGCCAGTGACGTGGAACTGGCGCTGCCGCCCAACCCTGAAGTGCTCGCCTGGTCCGGGGCCCAACTCGGCCAGTTCCTCGACTACTGCGAAAGCCGGAACGATCCGTTGGCCGTGGCGTTCGCCGTGATGGCCTGCCTCGGCCTACGCCGCGGTGAACTGGTCGGACTCCGCTGGGAGTACATCGACCTTGCCAGCGGCACGGTCACGATCCCGTCGAAACCGGGAACGACGATCGTCACCGTGGGTGGGAAGGCACGCCCGTCGAAGCCGAAGACCCGGCAGTCGGCTCGGGCCGGTGCCCTCGACAAGGAGACGGCGGCGGCACTGCGCCGCTGGCACCGACGGCAGGCCGAGCAGAAACTCACCATGGGTCCGGGCTGGGCGGAGACGGGGTTGGTGTTCACGCAGGCGGACGGCACGGCGTGGCATCCGAACACGGTGTCGTCCCGGTTCGAGACGCTGTCACGGCATGTGGACCTGCCCGCGATTCCGCTGAAGAACTTGCGGCATTCCAGCGCGACCATCGGTCTGGAGTCGGGAGAGACCTTGAAGGAAGTGTCCGAACGACTCGGCCACAGCAACATCAACATCACGGCGACGACGTACACGAAGGTGACTCCGGCCCGGGCTGCGGAAGCTGCGGAGCGGCGCGCCGCGGCAGTTCCGCGGAAGGGTCGTGCACACCAGGGTGCACACCCACCGGTTGCGGGGGCCCCGCAGTGGCAGCCACCGAAGCAAAGGCGCAGGTCACGGGGGTGGGGCGGGTGGGACTCGAACCCACGACCGACGGATTATGAGTCCGCTGCTCTGACCGACTGAGCTACCGCCCCCTGATCGTCCCACCTTCCGGGCCAAGCCGTCCCGTCTAATGGAACACGCTTGCCCTGGATGGTGGGACGTGCTGACCGGCCGAGCATATCGCCGCCGTGCGACCAGAGGAGATCGTCGCGTCCGGACGAGGCCGTCGGTCTCTGGTAGTAGCTCGGACAAGTCGGACGACTACGGAAGAAGCAGGCAGCATAAGGCCGGATCGGGTCTTGGAACAGAGCCAGAGGTGTATCAAGACGGATCAGAGCCGAGTCGAAGCCCGGTCCGGCCATACCTGGTCAGAGCCGGTGGGGGCCAGAGCGGGCCGGTCGATGCCGGATCGAGATCACCGGGCGGGTCTGGTCATTAGGCCGGGTAGCGAGCGGCCGGACAGCGATTTCAGCGCCAGCAACCAAGATCGAAAGATTCGGATGCTGGCGCACAGGGTCCACCACGCTCCACATCTAGCCTTTGACCTGGGTAAATTGGCTGCAGCTATCAGCATGGAGTGGTCGGAGCTTGGCCGAATGGGCAGGTAGATGACCCGGTTTTCCGCTTGCCGTCCGATCACTGTCGAGCAGACGATCTTGCTGGCGGGCCTCGCCCCCGCAGACAGGTGATCGTCGATCTGCGTCGGGAACCTCGCCCGGCACCGGCGGATCGTCGGATGCGACCCGCGTGACGACCACGTCCGCCCTACGCGGCCAGGCGGGCGCGTGGGCGGCCTCACGACACTGACCGTGCCAGCAGGGGTTGAGGCCCCGGGGCAACGGTAATAACGTGGTCGTTATCATGATTGCATGCCCTGGGACGTCGTGGTCCACCCCGATGCAGCCGACGAGTTGGCCAAGCTCCCTGCCAACGAGCGCGCGGCGATCGACAACGCCCTCGACAAGCTGCGAGAACGCGGCACGGATCTACCGTTCCCACACACCAGTGCCGTCGTGGACGCCGACCACCTGTGGGAGCTACGTCCCCGAGGTGGCGACAGCCCGTGGCGGGCTTTCTACCGGCGGATGGGGGCAAGACTCGTCGTCGTTGGCGCCATCGGACACCACGACAAGCGGAAGTACAAGCGGGCAGTCGCCGTGGCCGTGGAACGGCTCAACGACCTGAAGGAGGACTGATGAAGCTGTCGGAGCTCAAGACTCTTGACCAGGTCATCGAAGAGCACCGCCAGGACCCGGAGTTCCGCGAGGAGTGGGACGCCCTGGCGTTCTCCCGGAAGGTCGCCAACCAGGTGATCGCATACCGGGTCGAACACGGTCTCACGCAGCGGGCCCTCGCCGAGCAGGTTGGCCTCAAGCAGCCCGCTGTCGCGCGCTTGGAGATCGCCGAGACGCAGCCACGGCTCGAAACGCTGGCGAAGCTCAGCAAGGCCACCGGTCTGACCTTTGACCTTCACGTCGCCAACGGAGCAGTCAAGATCGTTCAGGTCGCCTGAGGCTGGGCAAGCAAAGGAACGCTGACTGCTCGCCGGGTGCCATCACCCCGCCTGTGCGTCCACGAAGACCGGACGGGGTGGCGTTGGACGACGCGGGACGGCGGTGGAGGACCCGGCCCGCGCCCGACAGCGGCCGGTATGACGCGGGGGCCAGAAGCAGCCACGTCCTACCGGCGATCATCTCGTAAGCCAACGAGGCTGCTCGCGGCGAGATCGTGTCGGTCTACTCGACCCCCAACCTCGATCTTTCATGGATCGGCCGTGGTTGATCGCGGGCTGGGTTCCCAGCCTCTTCGATCTTGAGTTGTGCTCTTCGGCCGGTTTGGGTGGTGGCCGGTTGCCCCGCTGTCGCGTGGGGTGGGCGCCTGGTCCACGTCCGGGGCGGGTCTTTCGGGGTTGGTGGGGCAGGGACGTCCGTGTCCGGGCTATCCGGGGCGGGCGGGGCGCGCAGCCGGCTGATCGCTTCGGCGGCGAGCGGCGCCCAGGGGTGGTGCGCGGCGAGGTGCACGACGGCGGTGCGGGCGTGGCGTGCGAGCCGGCCCGCAAGCGAGAACAGCCGGTGGCGTAGCCGTTTCACTTCCCACCGGCGGGCGTCGAGGCCGGTGAACGCGAGCAGCCGGCTCCAGGCGATCAGCGCGCCGGCCAGGGCTACCACCGCGCACCACACCTCGTTTTGGGCGAAGTCGTGCAGCGGGAGGTTGGTCAGGCCGGTGTCCTTCGCTCCGCGGATGCGGTCCTCGCAGCGGGCACGGCGGCGATGCCGCAGCTCGAGGGTGGCGAGCTGGCCGCGGTGGCTGTTCGTGGCAAAGGCAGTGAAGCGATGCCCGTCGATGTCGGTGAAGCGCAGCTGGACGCCGGGGTGCGGCCGTTCCTTGCGCACGAAAGCCTGAGGCTAGGCACCCGGGTAGCGGTCGAACCAGGCCGGGGTCGCCTCTCCTCTGCTGTCGGAGATCTCGGGGGCGCCGGACGTCTCCAGGACGAAATCGTCGGCGATCTGGCGGACGAGGGTGTGGCCTTCGAGTTCGGTGAGCCGGTCCGCGGGCAGGGCGTCCTCGCCGAGCATGGTGCCGACGATGTTCCCGCAGATCGCGCCGGTGGAGTCGCTGTCCCCGGAGTGGTTCACCGCGGCGAGCAGCGCCGTCCACGGATCCGCCGACGCCGCCACGGCGCAGTGGACGGCGATGGCCAGCGCCTCCTCGGCCACCCAGCCGGCGCCGAGGGATTCCACCCGCTCCGGGGTGGTCGGTGTGCCGTCGGCGGCCGCCGTCAGCGCGGCGCGCAGGGCGGCGGCAACCTTCCCACCGGCCCGTTCGGAGGCGAGTCGGCCGAGGGCCGACTCCACCGCTTCGACAGGGGTGTGGCCGTCGGCCACCACATTGATGATCCAGGCGAACGCCGCCGCCGCAAGATAGCCAGCCGGATGACCGTGGGTGAGCACAGCGCATTCGGCGGCGAGTTCCCACGCGGCTTCCGGCCCGGTCGGCAGCAGCCCGAACGGCGCCGAACGCATGACCGCGCCGCATCCCTTGCTGTCCGGGTTCGCGGGGCGTGCGGGCGTTCCCATCCGCGGCATCCGCAGCCCGGACAGGCACGCGTTGCCGGGGGCGCGCCGCGCGTACAGCAGCGGCTGACCGGCCAGCCAGCCGTCACTGTCCGTGTCGGATGGTGGCCCGGGGCGCTCCTGGGTGGCCAGCCAGCGCTGGTATGCCCGCCACACCACCGTCGGGTGATGGCAGATCCCCTTGGAGCGGCCGCGGACCGACGCCCGGATGAGCCCTTCGGCGGTGAACAGCGTCATCTGCGTGTCGTCGGTGATCGGCGCGTGTACGCCGTAGGCCGCCGTCAGGCCGCGCACCCCGGCCGGCCCGTGGGCGCGCCGGATCTCGTCCAACGACAGGAACTCGATGCCGGCCCCGAGTGCGTCCCCCAGTGCCCCGCCGAGCAGGCAGCCACGTACCCGGTCCTGACGGGAAATCCTGGAATTCTGCCTCAGGGCCACTGTGCGTTCCTTTGCTCGGTCGCTCATTTTTGACCTGCTCCTCGTATT
>NZ_CAKKTM010000394.1 GCF_920888515.1 Protofrankia sp. CiP1_Cm_nod1
GCGTATTCGTCGACATGGTTTTTCCGCACTGTTCATCCGTGACGCATGAATCACCGCGGACGGACGGACGGACGGACGGCGGTAGAATACTGACGTGTGGCGGTCTGCGAACGGCGGAACCCGGTGAACGGCGGCGGCCGGTGAACCGGGCGGTCGAGGAGAACAACCGCCGGCTGTTGCGGGCCCGGGACACCATGGACCGCGACTACGCGAAACCGCTCGACATCCCCACCCTGGCGGGGATCGCGTTCGTCTCGCCGGCGCATTTCATCCGGGCGTTTCGGAGCACCTTCGGGGAGACGCCGCACCGCTACCTGCAACGGCGCCGGGTCGAGCGGGCGATGGCGCTGCTGCGGGAGACCGACCGCGGCGTGACCGACATCTGTCTCGACGTCGGCTTCACCAGCCTCGGCACCTTCAGCCGGACGTTCCACGCCGTCGTCGGCGAGTCACCGTCGGCGTACCGGCGGCGGACGAGGGCGGCGCCGGCCCCGCCAGCGGTACCGACCTGTTTCGGAATGGCGTGGCTGCGGCCGAGCAGCCTCGGGGAACGACCGAGCGGTGGGGAACGACCGAGCAGTTTCGGAGAAGCGGGCCGGGGCGAAGCTCCGTAGCGTTGCCGGCATGTTCAACGCCATCACACACTCGTCCGTCTACGTCCTCGACCAGGACCAGGCCGTGGACTTCTACGTCGGCAAGCTCGGACTGGAGATCACCGCCGATGTGGATCTCGGTTTCATGCGCTGGCTGACGGTCAGCGTCCCGGGCCACCCCGAGCGCGAGATCCTGCTGGAGAAGCCCGGCCCGCCGGCCATGAGCGAGCAGACCGCCGCCCAGGTCCGCGAGCTGGTGACCAAGGGCGCGATGGGCCTCGGTTTCATCCTGCGTACCGACGACTGTCGCAGGACCTACGAGGAGCTCAGGGCCCGCGGCGTCGAGTTCACCCAGGAGCCGACCGAGCAGCCCTACGGCATCGACTGCGGGCTGCGCGACCCCTTCGGCAACCACATCCGCATCGGGCAGCCGGCCGCCCAGCCCAGCGAGATCACCGACGAGGTACGCGAGCGCTGGCTGGCGGAGACGCCGGCGGACCGCTGACACCGGATGTGACGCCAAGGGAGATCTCGCCGCGGTTACGCGGCCCGTAAGAGATCTTGTCGCGGCTGCGCGGACCGTGGGAGAGCAGGGTCACCGGGGCTCCGAGCGCCTCCCCTACCAGCCCGGGCCAGGCGGCGGCGTCCGGGACGGGCTCGAGGACGGGCCGCGCCCGCGCCAGCCGGCTGGTCAGCCGCGCCTGGCCCACCAGGTCGCCGGGCGGCCGCGGCGCCAGCCGGGTGACCGGCACACCGTCGATCTCGTAGGCACGGCAGACGGCCAGACGCCGCCGGGCGGCCGCACCGAGACGGGCGACCGCGTCGAGGCGCGCGGCCCGGTCGAGTCGGGCGGTCATGTCGATGTGCGCGGCCGAGCCGACATACACGGCCGGGCCGACGTGCGCGGCCGGGCCGAGACGGGCGGCCGAGTCGAGGTGGGTCAGCGCGATCGCGTCCACTCCGCCGATGACGTCGACGGCGTACCGGTGGGCCACCGCGTCGAAGTGGCCTACCCGGAAGGCGCCCTGCCAGGGGCCGGTGCCGTTGTGGGCGTCGGGCAGCGCGGCGGTCAGCTCCGCGTCCTCGGTGACCAGGGGGCCGGCGCCGTGCCGGGTGGTGTAGGCGCGCACCACCCCCAGCCGCAGCGCCTCCCCCGCCATCCCGGCGTCCGCGAGCAGCTTGTCCGCGTTCGCGGGGGTGGTCGTCGACCAGGTGGTGTAGGGGTGGAAGCCGTGCCACTCGTCGAGGAGCACGCCCTGGGCGCCCTCGAACACCACCGGCCCGCCGCGCAGCAGCCGGCCGACGTACCCGTCGTCCACGAGTTCGACGGCGTCGGCGAAGGCGCGGAAGGCCGCCACGCAGTCGTCGACCGCGGGCGCGGCCACGGCCGGCGGGCCCAGCTCGTCGGCCAGCCGGTCACGCAACGTGGTCAGGACGCGGCGCAGCCGGGCGGGGGCGAGGCAGTCCCCGGCCCGGGGGCTGTCCTCGGGGTGGGCCAGGGCGTAGGCGGCGGTCTCGCCGATGCCCATGCCGCACGAGCCGTGCCGGGCCGGCACCCGGGCCCGCTCGCGCGCCCGGTTCGCCGCCACGTGGTACGGGGTGGCGAGCAGGGCATCCCGGTGGACGGTCAGCCGGGCGAGCGGGCCGGGCACCCCGGCCGCCTCCAGATGGTCGGCCTCGGCGGCCAGCGCGAGCGGGTCGACGAGCATGTGGCGGGAGAGGTGGGTGGCGGTGCCCGCGGTGAACGCCCCCGAGCCGATCTGCGCGAAGGTGTGGTGCCGGCCGTCATCGGTGACCACGTTGTGGGCGGCCTGGGCACCGCCGTTGAAACGGATCACCGCGCGCACCGGCCGGCCCCGCGCGGCCGCCCGCGCGCACAGGTGGTCGACGACCGTCCCCTTGCCCGCGTCACCGAACCCGAGGTCGACGACGATGACATGGCCGGGGACACGGCCGGGGACATGACCGGGCGGGACGTGACGGTGTGACACGACGGGCCTTCCTCCCTCCAGCTGGCCGCTGGCCGGCGTCCTACAGCCGGGTGATCCCCTTCGGGCCGTCGTCGGGGCCTGGCAGACTGTCGGAGACGACCACCGCCCCGCGGTCCCGCGCGTACGCGGCGAGCGCCTTGCCGACGGCGTCGACCGGTGCGTCGCCGCCGGTCTCGTTCAGGTGCCCCAGGCCCTCGTCCAGGTCGATGGCGTCCTCGGCCAGGCCGATGGTGAGCGCGATCGTCTCGCACACGGCGTCGAGATCGTCCAGTTCGATGACGTTCTGTCCGAGCAGGGCGCGCCAGGCGGCGAGCACCTCGCTGTCCCCGGCGTGCGAGGCCCCCTGCGGGAGGATGTAGTACACCTCGTACCTGCGCTGCGCTTCGGCGACGATGTGCTCGACCGGGATGTCCTCGGCCAGCTTGTCGCCGATGACCGCGGCGACCTCCTTCCGCTTGACCCGCCGGTAGGGCATCTCGTCCCCGATGAGGAAGAGATAGCCGCGTTTGCCGCGCTTTTCGTAGCAGTCGGTCGAGGTGTGGCGGGCCATGAAGTACAGGGCCAGTTCGTAGGATTCCGTTTTCTGCCCGCCGCCACCGCCTTCGATGAAGATGTTGCCGAGATGGTCGTCCATCCGGTTGTCGGACTCGAACTGGCCGATCTGCAGGGGCACCCGGTCGCAGGTGGCGTCGCCGACCGCGCCGAAGAGAATCTGCGGGTCGTCGACGTATCCCTTGCGGATGAGCAGGCCGAGCAGGTCGGGCAGCTTGGTCTGCAGGGTGCGCGGCACCTGCCCCATCGACCCGGTCACGTCGAACAGGACGCCGATGGCCAGCGAGGTCGGGTGCTCGTCGCTGTCGCGGCTCTCGCGCGTCCCGACGCCGTGCGGGTCGAGGCCGGGGTGGGCTTTCCAGCTGTCGCGCGGGCTGCCGCTACGGACGCTGTCGCTGTAGTGGAACGCGCCGCGTCCGCTGCGCTTCCGGTAGCTCGCGGCCGCGGCGTAGACGTCGGTGGACCAGGCTCCGCTGCCCATGGGATTCCTCCGGTAGAAACGAAAAACAACGAGGACAGAAACAAGGACAAAAAAAACGAGGACGAGAACGAGAACAAGAACGGGCGAGAACAAGGACGAGGACGGACGGACGGACGGACGGACGGACGGACGGTGATATCGGACGGTCCGGTGAGACGGAACGGTGCGGTGGTGGCGACGGGTGCCGGGCTCGTTCAGGGGCACCCGCCGGTGCCGGGGGATGCGGCCGGGACGCGCAGCGGCCGGAAACGGCGCGGGCCGTAGAGCCGTTCCAGCAGCTCGTCGAACTCGCCGAGCAGACGCCAGGCGTCGCGTGGCCGGCGGGACATGGCGGGCAGTGTGCACCCGCGGGCGAACCGCAGGAGCGGGCGGGGGGCGTCGTCGCGCAGCAGGTACGTCATGCACTTCGTCGCCAGGTGGATGTCGGTGGCCGCGCCCGGCGGCTGCCGGGCCGCGACCTCCGGCGGGTACATGCCGGCGAAACGGTCCACCATCGCCGGCACATGCCCGGCCGCGCCACCCGGGCCGCCGGCAGCGCCCGGGCCGTCCGGGGCGATGACGACCGAGTAGCACCAGTCGACCAGGACCAGGCCGTGGTCGTCGGGGTGGACGAGCACATGGTCGGGCACGACGGCGCCGTGCACGACCCCGGCCCGGTGGGCGTACCCGAGGGCGACGAGCAGCCGTCGCCACATCCACGCGACGTCGCGGGCGTCGAGCCCGTCCGGGCACACGGCACGCAGCTCGGCCAGTGAGCGGAAGCCGTGGACGTGCTCGATGACGTTCACCTGGCGTAGCTCGCCGCCGGCGCCGGCGCGGTGCCGGAAGGCCTCGACGAGACGGGGGACGTAGGCGGCGAACCGTTTCTCCCCCCTGCCGGCCAGCTGCCGCAGCGCCGCGGCCTCGCGTCCCATCAGGTCGTTGTCGGCGGCCGACCGCGGGATCTTCAGCAGCGCGCCGGCCGCCGCGCCATCGCCGCCGCCGGTGCCGCCAGCGCTGCCGCCGCTGCCGCCAGTGCCGCCAGCGGTGCCGCCGGTGCCGCCGGTGCCGACAGCCGTGTACGTCGCCTCGCTCAGGGTGGCGATGTCGCCGCGGGCGTACACCCCGCCGACCGTGTAGACGTGCTTCCCGGTGACGACGACGCCCCGGCCGCCCGCCGCCCCTCCGGCGATCTCCCGCTGGTGGCGCTCCCACAGGCGGCCCAGCCGGGTGAAGGCGGCCTGGGCGTCCGGCCGCCGGTCGGCCGGGACCGTGTCGGGATGGACCATGCGGGCCAGCCGCCGGTAGGCGCGGCGGGCGGCGCGCAGGCCCGCCTCCGAAGCGTCCCCGCCCTGCCCGAACAGCGCCGACGGGCCACTGGCCCGCAGGATGAGCCGCACGGCTTCGTCGATCGTGGCCGGGATGGGCTGCGGCAGCGGGCCCGGTGCGTCCGACGGCCGGGCCGAGCCCGTGAAGCCCGCTGTCATGTGTCACGCTCCCGGGCGGGGCGCAGCAGCGCGGGGTGCAGCAGCCCGGCGGTGCCGGCGCGGTAGAGCCGGGCGCGGCGCCCGCCCCGGGCGCCGCCGCGGGCGGTGGTGGCACCGGTGTCCTCGACGAAACCGGACACGGACAGCACCTTCCGGTGGAAGTTCCCGGGATGCAGGGGCTGCCCCCACACGGCTTCGTAGACCTCGCGCAGCTCGGTGATGGTGAAGCGCTCCCCGGCGAACGCGGTCGCCAGCGGCGTGTACTCGAGTTTGGCGCGGGCCCGCTCCAGGCCGTCGGCGAGGATGCGGGCGTGGTCGAACGCCAGCCCGGGCGGGTCGGTCACGGCGGCCGCGTCGACCGGGATCCAGGCGGCCGCGCGGGCATCCCCACCGGCGGTGGGGTCGGGCAGGCCCGGCGCGAAGGCCAGGTAGGCGACGGAGACGACGCGCATGCGCGGGTCGCGTCCGGGCGTGCCGTAGGTGCCGAGCTGCTCGAGGTGAACCCGCCCCAGGTCATGCGGGACGGCGGCGGTGTCGCCCGACGCGGCGAGCCCGGTCTCCTCGGCCAGTTCGCGGACGGCGGCCTGCGGCAGGTCCTCCTCCCGCCGGGTGCCGTCCGCGGCGATGTGGGCGCGCACGAAACCGCCGGGCAGGGACCAGCGGCCCGCGTACGGCATCTCCCCGCGACGCACCAGCAGGACGTGCAGGGCACGCCTGCCCGGCGGGCCACCGGCTTCCCGCGCACGCGACTGATCACGGATCGTGAAAGCGACCACGTCGACGGTGACCGCGATCGGGTCATAGGCACGCGGGTCGTACGGGGCCGGCCCGCCCCGCTCCGCCACCGGGACCTCCCGCTCCCCCCGCACCGATGAGCCCGCGGATTCCACCACCCCCATCGACCGCTCCCCTCCGGACGCCGGCAGCCCAGTACAAGTTCTTCTCACTAAGAGAATTTCTCGATTCGAGAAGAACATATCGGACGCCGGCGCGGAGCGCAAGAGGGCAGACCGGGCAGGGGCAGGCGCCGGGGACGTGAGCCGCCGATCAGCCACGGACGAGCGGTACCGGCGGGTCTGTCGCCTGCCCGGTCAGCCGCGGACAGGCGCCCGCCGGGCGGGCCGGGCGGGC
>NZ_CAKKTM010000395.1 GCF_920888515.1 Protofrankia sp. CiP1_Cm_nod1
GGCCGGGCGGGCCGGGCGGGCCGGGCGGGCCGGGCGAGAGCGTCCCGGGCCGGGCCACACCATCGACGCCCCGGTCCGTGCCGGCGCCGGCCAGAAAAGCCGGTCGGGGACAGCCCGACAAATCACGGCCGCGCCGCCGCCGGCCGACGTGGCGGTGAATTCCCCGTCAATTCCGCGAAAGAACCCGGTGAATCGCGCCGGCCGCCGCCGGCACCTGCCCCGCCACCCGCCCGGGCCCGCGTCCGGCCGATCGCGCCGCGCGATTCCTGGTAACCTGCTCACCGGCGTCAACCATAAAAAGGCGACCACGGCGACGGGAACGGGAACGGGAACGGGGAGATTTCAGGATGCCAACCGCCGACACCGCCGGTGACGTACCCGTCGATATCGACATCCCCCGCCCGCCGGGGGAGTTCCCGGCCGGCGAGCATCCCGGCGAGGCGGTCGAGGTCCCCTGGTCGGCGGTGCCGGACTACCGCTGTTTCGGCTGCTCGCCACACAACGAGCAGGGCCTGCAGCTACGGATCCGGACTCATCCGGAGGGGGTACAGGCCCGCTTCCGCTTCGGGCGGGCCCACGAGTCGTACCCGGGGGTTGTGCACGGCGGCCTGACCGGGGTGGTCTGCGACGAGGTCATGGGCAATCTGATCGTGCTGCGGACCGGCCTGACGGCGTTCACCACCACCATGAAGGTGCGCTACCTCCTGCCGCTGCTCGTCGGGACGGCCTACGACTGCGTGGCCCGGATCCGCACCGAGGACGAGGACAGGCCCGGCCGCCGGCTCGTCCACGCCGGTGCCGAGATCCTCAGCCTGGACGGCGACGCGATGGCCACGGCCACGGCCAGCTACCAGCTGGTCAGCCTCCAGGCGGCGCGCCGGCACCTCGCCCTCGGCGACGCGGACGCCGAACGGCTGCGCGCCGTCATGTCCGAGCGGCAGAACGGGTAGCCTCACAACCGCCCCGGTGGGCGGCTCCCCTCGGGGGCGGCCGGCGAACCCGGCGCGGATGCGGGCGTCCGGCAGTACACTTGCGAAGTTCTTCAATTTCAACAACGGATGCCGGTCAACAACAGGTTCTGGTGCGGTGGACGGGCTTGAAGGGAGTCCGGTGGGGGTACAGGTTCCGCTCTACCAGGCGAAAGCGGAGTTCTTCCGCATGCTGGGGCATCCGGTGCGGATTCGGGTGCTCGAGCTGCTGGCGGAGGGGCCGGCTCCGGTGCGCCAGCTGCTGGCGGCCATCGAGGTGGAGCCGTCGAACCTCTCCCAGCAACTGGCGGTGCTACGCAGGTCCGGGATCGTGACGGCGACCCGGGACGGCTCGACGGTGGTGTACGCGCTGGCCGGCGGCGACGTGGCCGAGCTGATGCGGGCCGCGCGGCGGATCCTCACCGAGATGCTGACCGGGCGTGAGGAACTGCTGGCGGAGCTACGCGAGGCCGAGACGAGCTCCGCCCTACCACGGTGATCACTCCTAGCCCGCTCGGGGCCAACCCGGCGTACAGCATCCAGATCCGGGTACCGTCCCGGGCGCTGGCCGCGGTCCAGACGATCATCGCCGACGCGCCGGGAGCCGTCACCTGCCAGGCGGACGAGGCGGGCGCCGGCGAGGTACACCACATCACCCTGGACGCCGACAGCGCGGACACCCTGACCTGGCTGGGCGGCGTCCTGCGCCACCGGCTGGGCGCCGACCTCCTGCACACCGAGGACCTGGTCTTCCTCGCCGCGTCCACCGGCAAGCTCGCCCAGCGGGTCTGTGCGGTCACCACCACCGGCCACGACGTCGCGCTGCTGGACGCCGACGCGGACCGCCGCGTGATCACCCATCTGGCCGAGCACCCCCTGCACACCGACCGCTACACCGGTCGGTCGCGCCGGGTCGCCCTGGTGACCGACGCCAGTGCCGTGCTCGACTTCGAGCCGCTGCGGGCCGAGACCGCCCTGCCCGCGGTGGAGTCCCAGGCGGTCCACCTGCACCGGGCCACCGGCCTCGACGTCTTCCCGCTGCCCATCGCCGCCCACGGCCCGGACGACCTCGCCGCGGCCGTGCGCATGCTCGCCCCCGGTTTCGCCGCCACCATCCTGGTCCACACCCACATCCAGCATGTGCACGCCGCCCGCGCCGCGCTCGACACCGTCCCCCATCTGCTGTTGGACAGCGTCAACGACGGCCTCGCCGTCGCCGCCACCGCCGCGGCCGTCAATGCGTTGCGGCTGCGTTCCATCGACCCGCGCCGGGCCCGGGTCGTCCTGGTGGATCCGGGCCGCGGCGGGGATCTGTCCGGCCTGCTGATCGCCGCCGGTATCGGTGACCTCACCTTCTACGACCCGGTGCCCTACGGCACCGCCCCGCTGCACCAGCTCGCCGACGGCATCGATCTGATCATCGACCTGATCGGGCTGATGGCCCCGCCGCCGGGCGTCCCGCTGCTGCGGACCCGCCCCGAGACCCCGCCACCGCTCGCCGCCGCCACGACGGCTCCCCGCCCGCTGCACGCCCTTCCCGGCCTGCTCACCGCGGCGATCACCACCCAGCGGCGGATCACCCCGGCGGCCCGCCTGGCCGCGGTGGAGGCACTGGCCGCGCACGCCCGGGCCGGGGAGCTGCTGCCGCCGCTGGACCATCCGGACCTCACGCCGGCCGTGGCCGCAGCCGCCGCCCGCGCCCTGACCGGGGCTGGGTAGCCGTAGCCGGCAATCGATCGCTGACTACTCGGCGGCGGCCGCGCCCTCGAAGTAGGTGATGTCCATGGCGGGAGGCTCGTCGGCGGGCGCGGGCTCGTACGTCGCCCCGGCCGCTGGGCGCAGGACGGTGGCCGCGATGAGGACGGCGACGGCCACGAAAACGGCACCGACGCCGAACGCGAGGTGGTAGCCGCCGGTCAGCGCCGCGGCGGTGCTCTCCCCGGCCCCGGCCAGATGTCCGGTGCGCGACGCCGACAGCGTGGCCAGGATCGCCAGGCCGAGCGCGCCGCCGGCCTGCAACGTCGTGTTGACCAGGCCGGAGACGAGCCCGGAGTCGGCGGGCGTGGCGGCGGACATGGCCAGTGTCGTCAGCGCCGGGAAGGACAGTCCCGCGCCGACGCCGAGCAGCAGCATCGCCGGCAGGACGTCCGTGGCATAGCTGCCGCCCACAGGTGCGCGGGTGACCAGCGCGAGCCCGGCCATGCTGAGGACCAGGCCCGGCACCAGCACGGCACGCTCGCCGAAACGGGCGTTCAGCTGTGTGGAGAAACCGAGGGAGAGCAGCCCGATCCCCAGCGAGACCGGCAGGAACGCCAGGCCTGTCCGTACCGGGTCGTAGCCGAGCACCCGCTGCAGGTACAGCGCGCCGAGAAAGAACATCCCGAACATGCCGGCCACCATCAGGATCTGGATGAGGTTGGCCCCGACGACGTTGCGCGACCGGAAGATACGCAACGGCAGGAGCGGGTTGCTCGCGCTCGCCTGGCGCACGACGAACCCGGCGAGCAGGGCGGCCGCGACGGCGCCGGAACCGAGCGTGCGCGTGGAGGCCCAGCCGTGATCGGCCGCCGCGACAATTGTGTACACACCGAGCATCAGCGCCGCGGTGACGAGAAACGCGCCCGCGATGTCGGCTCCCGCGCGCAGCCCGATCCCGCGCTCGGCCTGGAGCAGGCGTGCGGCCAGCACGGCGGTCACGATCCCGAGGGGGATGTTGACGAAGAAGATCCAGTGCCAGCTGAGGGCCTGGGTGAGGGCACCGCCGGCGAGCAGGCCGATCGAGGCGCCGGCGGACGCGACGAAGCTGTAGACGCCGATCGCCCTGGCCTGCTCCCGTGGCTGCGGGAACATCGTAACGATCATGCCCAGGATCACGGCGGAGGCCATGGCCCCGCCGACGCCCTGGACGAACCGTGCGATGATCAGCATCTCCTGGCTGCCAGCCACGCCGCACAGCAGGGACGCCGCGGTGAACACGCTCAGCCCGGCCATGAAGACGCGCTTACGGCCGATCAGGTCGCCGAGCCGGCCGGCGAGGAGCAACAGGCCGGCAAAGGCGATCAGATAAGCGTTGACGACCCAGGCCAGGCCCGACTGGGAGAAGCCGAGGTCGTTCTGGATGGCGGGCAACGCCACGTTCACGATCGCCCCATCCAGAATGATCATCAGCATCCCGACGCAGAGGACGACGAGCGCCGGCCAGCGGGAGTCGCCGGTTCGGGTGGCCGATGCGACACGCCCGGTCATGCGGTCGCCTGCGACAGGCCCGGTCATGTGGTCGCCTCCTGGCGGCTCGGGGACTTGGGATGGCTCGGGAGCCGAACCGGTTGCGGCGCGGAAGAATCATGATCGCGCCGCCGGGGCCGGCTGGGCTCACGAGCGCCAGATGCGACCGTACCAGATAGTTTTGTTCGGGAAGATTTCTTTCAGAACTAATGGAGCCGGGGCTCGCGCCGCCGTACCGGCCGCTCACACTGCACCGGCGTGGACAGCCGGCCCTGGACGAGCCGCACCAGCCCGTCGACGAAGGCGTCGCGCTCAGGGGCCGGGAGCGCCGCGAGCACGTCGTCGCAGATGCGCGTCACGATCTCGTGGGCCCGGGCGGCCGTTCGCCTGCCTTCCTCGGTGACCCAGACGATCCGGGCCCGGCGGTCCGTGCTCGACGGCCGTCGCTGCACGAGCCCCGCCTTCTCGAGCTCGTCGAGCGTCACCACCATCGTGGTCTTGTCGAGGGCGCACAGCTCGGCAACCTGGCCCTGGGTCAGGTCGCACGACATCGCACTGGACAGGACGTAATGGCCACGCGGTGAGATGCCGAGCTCGGTGAGGCCGGCCGCCAGCTCCGTGGTCAGCGCGTGGCTTGCCTGCGACAGGAGGAAGGCGAGGTCCGCGACAGACGCCGCCCGCGCGCTGGTGGCCATGGAGCAAGCGTAGCAATATACATCCAGAACAAGATCTTTTTTTGTTGGGACGGCCGGCCGTACCGGCATCGCGGCACCCTCACGCCGAGGCCCGCGGCCCCCTCGCGTCGATCGGCGCCCGCCCTCGGCCCACGCGGCACAGCTGTGATGTCTGTGATGTCTGTGACGTCCTGTCATCGGGCAGGTACCGGCAAGGAGTCCCAGACCTGGGTGAGCCGTCTGAGGGTGGTGGCACCCGTTGCCGGCAGGAGGTCGGTGACGCCGTCCGCCCGCAGCCCGTTGGCGGGGACGAACGGGGCGCCCTCGGCCCCCAGGCCCGAGCGGAACGCCTGGCTGACCAGCCACGTCTGTGAGTCCGGCTCACGCAGGAAACGCAACAGGCCCGCGGCGGCCGCGCGCCGCCCCGCCGCGGTGCCCGCCGGATGCAGCAGCAGGTACGGATGGTCGGACACGGGTGTCCCGTCCGCGGGGTAGACGGCGGTCAGCGGGACCGCCGGCTGGCCCTGGTTGTACCGCCAGACCTCCTGTTCGTTCATGACGAACACCGCCCCGGAGCCCGCCTGCGCCTGGCCGGCCCGGGAGCGCAGCTTCCGCAGCAGGCCCACCACCGACGGCTGGTCCACCGCGGTGGCGGGCAGATAGTCCTCCTGGCCGAGGCCGCGGGCGGCGCCCGTCCAGGCGATGAGCGCCTGGAGCGCGGGGGTGGAGCGGGCCGGGTCGGCCATCTCCAGGCGCACCGGCCCCCACCCGGGATGTCCGAGGGCGGCCCAGCCCTGCTCCGCGCTCAGCGCGCGCAGGATGTCGGCCCAGGTGGGTGGGCGTTCCGCCCAGTGCAGGGCGTTGGCCATGGGGGCGGGCAACGCGAGGACCAGCGGCGAATAGGCCAGCGGCGGCCCGGTACGCGCGGTGACGGCACCGGCCTCGCCGCCCGGCCGGGCGGCGCCGAGCAGGCGTGGCCACAGCGAGCTGTCGGGAATCCACACGTCCGGACGCGGCCCGTACCGTGCGCTGTCCCACCCGCCGTTGAGAGCCTCGACCACGGTCGCCGGCTCCCGCGCCTGGACCCGGATGGCCGTGCATCCCCGGCCCGGGCCGTCGGTGTAGCGGCTGGCCAGGGCGGAGACGGCGTCGACGATGTCGGGGGCGGCGACCACGAGAAGCTGCTCCGCCGGGCACGCCGTGCCCATACCGGCCGGCCCCGGCCGCAGGCCGCCCACCAGCAGTGCGCTCAGGGCCGCCAGCGCGGTGACCAGCGGGACGGCCAATATCCGATACGAAAGACGATCGGCCCACTGATGGGCGTGCTGATGAGCGTGACGGGCCCGGCCGGGATGGATCCCATGGGTGATCCCAGGCGTACGGATCTCACGGGTACGGATCCCACGGGTACGGTGAGCGGGCCGGACACGGTGGGATGATGGGCGCCGCATGCCGCGAACAATAACGAAAACGCCGGCCGCCCCCGCGCCGGCCGGCGGCGTCCCAACCGCCCTTCAGCCATGTTCACCTTCAATTAGCCGGCCGTCCACACGGAGCACGATGCCACGTTTCCGGGCCACTGCGACCATCCGCATTCGCGTATTCCAGATGCGAGAGAATGCGGATCGGGGGATGGAGGTGGCCACGGCGCGACGCGTTCCGCCACGGCGAGCGGCGGCCGCCCGGCTGCTCGTCCCGCTCGTCACCGTGTTCTGCCTGGCCCTGACGGCCTGCCTGGCTCTGACGGCCTGTACGGCGGACGGGCCGGACCGGGCCACCGGGGCCAGCCCGGATCCGCAGTGCGCCGCGGGGAAGCTGGTCGGCGCGGGCGCCACCTTCCAGCAGAACCTGCAGGCCCGGTGGATCAGCGACTTCACCACCCGCTGCCACGACGCCCAGGTGACGTACGATCCCGTCGGATCGGGTGTGGGTATTCAACGCTTCATAGCCGGCAACGTGGCTTTCGCCGGTTCCGACGCCGTTCTGACAGAACGGGAACAACAGGACGCCAACAAACGCTGTACCCAGTCGATCACGACCACGACGCACAAACCATCCGCAACAGCCGGACCAGCCCTGGCCGCCGAACCGTCCGGTCCGGCCCCGGCAGGCCGGGCACTGCACATCCCCGTCGCCGGCGGCGCTCTCGTGTTCGTCTACAACCTGCCGGGTGCGTACTCCCTGCGGCTGTCGCCGGCGACGGTCGCAGGAATCTTCCAGGGCGAGATAACCACCTGGAACGACCCGCGAATAGCGGCGGAGAATCCCGGCGGCGCACTGCCCGCCCTGCCAGTGCGTCCCGTCCACCGCCAGGACTCCTCCGGATCGACCGACATCTTCTCCCGGTATCTCAGCGCGACGGTGGGAGCGTCCTGGCGCCTCGGGACCGGCAAGGAGCTGTCCTGGCCGGACAGCTCCCTCGCCGCCAGGGGCTCGGAGGCGGTGACAGCCGGCGTCATGTACAGGCCGGGCGGCATCGCCTACGTGGAGCTGTCCTTCGCCGCCGAGCAGGGGCTGCCGACGGCGGCGCTGCGGACCACGTCCGGCACGTACGTCTCGGCCAACGGCACCAGCGTCGCCGCGGCGCTGAGCCAGGCCGCCGCGGCACCGGGACAGTCCGCCGCGGCACCGGGACAGTCCGGCCGCGAGGACCTGCGGCTCCCGATCGACTACACGCCGGACGACCCGCTCGCCTACCCGGCGTCCGCGGTCACGTACACGATCGTCTGCGCGCGGGGGAACGACAACGTCGAGCTCCTGCGCTACTACCTCGCCTACGCCCTTGCCCAGGGGCAGCTGAGCACCCGGACGATCGGCTACGCCCCCCTGCCCGGCCCGGTCGTCTCCGTGGCCCGCCGGCTCACGGCCTCCCTCGGCTGACCGGGACAGCCGGAGCTGCCGGGACAGCCGGGGCTGCCGTCACGGCGCTCACCCCGGGCGGGGCCTCACCGGCATCCCCCGGGGATTTTCGCCCACCGGCCGGGGTCGGCGCCGCCGAGCCAGCGATCGATGTCGGCGCGCCACCAGACCCGGGTGCCACCCCAGGTCGCGGTACGGTTCACCACCGCGGCCGGGGCGGGCGCGCGCGGATCGGTCCGGAGCCGGTGGTCGACGGCCTGACGGGTCACGCCCAGCGCGGCTGCGATATCGGACGAGCCCACGAGCTGCGGTGAATCGCACACGGAAACGGACGATAACCCCCGGACGGCCCCGGCGACAGAGCCCGGAAGGTGAACCAAGGACCACAGCCGGCCCACGGGAGCGTCAGACCGGGGCGTCCCAGAGGCCGCCCCAGCTCGGCAGGCCCGTGTCGAACGAGCGCAGCGGCTGCTCGGCCCAGATGGTCTTGCCTCTGGACGTGTACCTGGCGCCCCACCGCTGGGTGAACTGCGCCACCAGGAACAGCCCCCGGCCGCCCTCGTCGGTGGTGCGGGAGTGCCGCAGGCGCGGCGAGGTGCTGCTGCCGTCGGAGACCTCACAGATCAGCGTGCGGTCGCGGATGAGGCGCAGCCGGATCGGTTCGGTGGCGTACCGGATCGCGTTCGTGACCAGCTCGCTGACGACGAGCTCGATGGTGAGCACCTCCTCGCCGCACCCCCACGCGACCAGCTGCCGGGCCGCGTGGGCGCGGGCGAGCGCCACCACGGCCGGGTCCGCGGGAAGGTCCCAGGAGGCGACCCGTTCCGCCCGCAGGGCGTGGGTGCGCGCGAGCAGGAAGGCGACGTCGTCCTCGGGCCGGTCGGGCAGCAGCTCCTTGATCACCCTGTCCCGGATCTCCTCCAGCGGGCGGTCCGCCCCGTCCAGCGCCGCGCGCAGCTGCTCCAGCCCGGCGTCGACGTCGCTGCCCCGGCCCTCGACCAGCCCGTCGGTGTACAGGGCCAGCAGGCTGCCCTCCCCCAGCTCCAGCTCGGTGGACTCGAACGGCAGGCCACCGAGGCCCAGCGGCGGGCCCACCGGCAGGTCGAGGAAGTCCACCGTCCCGCCGGGGCTGACGAGGGCGGGCGGGGGGTGGCCGGCCCGCGCCAGCGTGCAGCGCCGGCTGACCGGGTCGTACACCGCGAAGATGCAGGTGGCCCCCAGCACTGCGGTGCTGGCGCTGCCCGCGGCGTTCTCCTCCTCGTCGGCGAGCCGGATGACCAGGTCGTCCAGGTGTGCCAGCAGCTCGTCGGGGGGAAGATCGAGACCGGCCAGGGTGTGCACGGCGGTGCGCAGCCGCCCCATGGTCGCCGCCGCGTGCAGCCCATGGCCCACGACGTCCCCGACGACCAGGCCCACCCGGGCGCTCGACAGCGGGATCACGTCGAACCAGTCCCCGCCCACGCCCGCGCTCTCGTCCGCGGGCCGGTAGTGCGACGCCACCTCCACGGCGGTCTGGCCGGGCAGGCTGCGCGGCAGCAGGCTGCGCTGCAGGGTCAGGGCCGCGGCGTGCTCCCGGGTGTACCGGCGGGCGTTGTCGACCCACACCGCGGCCCGGGAGGCGAACTCCTGCGCGATCAGCAGGTCGTCCTCGTCGAACGGATCCGTGCGCACCCGCCGGACGAACGTGGCCACCCCCATGATGACGCCACGGGTCCGGATCGGAACCACCATCAGCGACCGGATGCCGAACCGGCGGATCTTCGCCCACCGGGGCCGGTCCTGCGCGATCCACGGATTCGTCGCGACGTCCAGCACCGGTTCCAGCACGGGCCGGCCGTCGGTCAGGCAGCGGGCGGCGGGAAACGACGGCTGGACGACGTCCCCGGTCCGCGCGACCGACTCCGGGCACCCGGGGAGCACCGAGCGCTGCCCCGCCCGCCGGATCCGGGATGTGCCGGTGACGGGCTGCGCCGGTTCCTCACCCCGCAGGACCGACTCCAGCAGGTCGACGACGACGAAGTCGGCCAGGCGCGGCACCGCCACGTCCGCCAGGTCCTGGGTGATGCGCATGACGTCGAGGCTGCTGCCGATCCGCGCGCTGGCGTCGTTGAGCAGGGCCAGCCGCTGCTGCGCCCGCCAGCGGTCGGTGACGTCGACGACGATGTAGCACACCCCCAGGACCCGCCCGGCCGAGTCGTCCAGCCGGAAGAAGGAGGTGGAGTAGGCGTGCTCCCGGTGGGGGTCGGCGACCGTCCGGCCGCGGTACTCGAAATTCATGATCGGCACTCCGGTCCGGAGCACCTCGCGCATCCGTTCCTCGATCCGCTCGGCGGGCAGGCCCGGCAGCAGCTCGCTCAGCCGCCGGCCGAGACGGGCGTTGCGCGGTACACCGCCGGAACGCGCCAGCGCGTCGTTCAGCCACCTGTACCGCAGCTCCTCGTCCAGCAGGGCCATGCCGATCGGCGACTGGGCGAGCATGCCGCCCAGCATCAGCTGGTCCACCATCCACCAGGGCATCTGCGCGTCGTCGGAGGCGAGCACGAGCCAGCTCGAGCCGTCGTCCGGGCCGAGCATCGGGCAGACCCGGGCGTAGAGGTCCATGCGGTGGCCGTCCGCGTGCACGACGGGCAGCCGTCCTCCCCAGCCGCTGTCGGCCTGGCACCGCCCGGCCCCGGCGCTTACCGCCGTGCCGTCCGCCGACCGGTGCAGCAGCGCGGTGGCCGCACGGCCGAGCACGTCCGCGGCGGCATGACCGAGCATCCGCTCGGCGGCCCGGCTCCACCAGACCACGGTGCCCCGCCGGTCGAGGACCGCGCTGGCCACCGGCAGCGGCCCGAACGGGTCGCCCCCGACAGCGGCATCCGTCGTCTCGGGTGCTCCGGATACGTCCATCGCCGGATGTCCTACCCAGGCCGCCCCGCCTTATCTGCTCCCGCTGTGCGGGATAGTAGGTCATGACACCGGGAATGCCGGGGGGACGGCGGACGGCCGGCCTTCCGGCCGATGCTCGTGCCCCCTTGCCCGCTCTCCGTACTCTGTTGGACGCTGCCTTCTGATGCCTCCGCTCGCCGAGCTGGCCGAACGCCTGCCCGATCTGATGGTTCGTGACCAGCGCCGCCTGCAACGCCGTGTCGACGGCGCGCGCAGGATACGCGACCCCCAGGCCCGCGCGGCGGTGGCCGCCGAGATCGCCGCCGACGTCGAGGCGGCGGCGCTGCGCGTGCAACGGCGGCTGGCGGCCGTGCCGCGGATCACCTATCCCCCGGACCTGCCGGTCAGCCAGCGCAGGGACGACATCCGCGCCGCGATCCGCGACCACCAGGTGGTGGTCCTCGCCGGCGAGACCGGCTCCGGCAAGACGACGCAGCTGCCGAAGATCTGCCTGGAGCTCGGCCGGGGGGTGCGCGGGCTGATCGGTCACACCCAGCCGCGGCGCCTGGCCGCCCGCGCCGTGGCCGAACGCGTCACCGAGGAGCTCGACGGCCCGGACGCCCGGCCGGGCGCGACCGTCGGCTACAAGGTGCGGTTCACCGACGAGGTCGGCGACAACAGCCTGATCAAGCTGATGACGGACGGCATCCTGCTGGCCGAGATCCAGACCGACCGGCTGCTGTCCCAGTACGACACGTTGATCATCGACGAGGCCCACGAACGCAGCCTCAACATCGACTTCATCCTGGGCTACCTGCGGCAGCTCCTGCCGCGCCGGCCCGACCTGAAGGTCGTCATCACCTCGGCGACGATCGACCCGCGGCGTTTCGCCCGCCACTTCGGGGACGCGCCGGTGATCGAGGTCACCGGCCGCACCTTCCCGGTGGAGGTCCGCTACCGGCCGCTGGTCGTGCCGGCCGGCTTCGACGCCGCCGGTGGCCCCGGCACCGGCCCCGACCCCGGCACCGACGGCGAGAGCGGTGACGGCCCGGCCACGATGATCGAGCGCGACCTGCCGGAAGCGATCACCGCCGCCGTGGACGAGCTGTGCGCGGCCGGGCCCGGCGACATCCTGGTCTTCCTCAGCGGAGAGCGGGAGATCCGGGACACCGCCGACGTCCTGGCGAAGAAGCAGCTGCCGAACACCGAGATCGTGCCGTTGTACGCACGGCTGTCCGCCGCCGAGCAGCACCGGGTGTTCCAGCCCCACACCGGACGCCGGATCGTGCTCGCCACCAACGTCGCGGAGACGTCGCTGACCGTCCCGGGCATCAGGTACGTCGTCGACCCCGGCCTGGCGCGGATCTCCCGCTACAGCAACCGGACGAAGGTGCAGCGGCTGCCGATCGAGGCGGTCTCGCAGGCGTCCGCGAACCAGCGCAAGGGGCGGTGCGGACGGGTCGCCGACGGGATCTGCATCCGGCTGTACTCCGAGGACGACTTCGGCGCGCGCCCGGCGTTCACCGACCCGGAGATCCTGCGTACCAACCTCGCCTCGGTCATCCTGCAGATGACCGCGCTGGGGCTGGGTGACATGGCGGACTTCCCCTTCATCGACCCGCCCGACTCGCGCAGCATCTCCGACGGCGTGCTCCTGCTACGGGAGCTCGGCGCCGTCGAGCCGGCCGGCACGCCGAAGCAGCCGGACAGGCCGCAGGCACAGCCGGACAGGCCGGAGACGCCGGGCCGGGCCGGCGCGCAGATGCGGCTGACCCCGCTGGGGCGCAAGCTGGCGCAGCTCCCCCTCGACCCGCGGCTGGCCCGCATGGTGCTGGCGGCCGGCGACAACGGGTGCGTCCGCGAGGTCATGGTCATCGCCGCCGCGCTGTCCATCCAGGATCCGCGGGAACGTCCCGTCGACGCGCAGCAGGCCGCCGCGGAGAAACACGGCCGCTTCACCGACCCGCAGTCCGACTTCCTCGCCTACCTCAACATGTGGGAGTACCTGCGGGAACAGCAGGAGCAGCTGTCGGGCAACCAGTTCCGCAGGCTGTGCCGGGCCGACTTCCTGAACTACCTGCGGGTACGGGAGTGGCAGGACGTCCACGGCCAGCTGCGCCAGGTCGTGAGAAGTCTCGGAATACCCGTCGGCGGCACCCCAGCCGACCCGCGGAACATCCACCTGGCGCTGCTCGCCGGCCTGCTGTCCCACATCGGCGTCAGGGACGCCGACAAACAGGAGTACCAGGGGGCGCGGGGCTCCCGGTTCGCGGTCTTCCCGGGCTCCGCGCTCTTCCGGAAGCCGCCGCGCTGGCTGGTGGCCGCCGAGCTCGTCGAGACGTCCCGGCTGTGGGCGCGGACCGTCGCGCGCATCGAGCCGGAATGGGCCGAGGCACTCGCGCCGCACCTGGTGAAACGCACCTACAGCGAACCGCACTGGGAGAAGAAGCAGGCCGCCGTGGTCGCCTTCGAGAAGGTGGCCCTGTACGGGCTGCCGCTGGTGGCCTCCCGCCGGGTGAACTACTCCGCGGTCGACCCCGCCCTGTGCCGGGACCTGTTCATCCGCCACGCCCTGGTGGAGGGCGACTGGCAGACGCACCACGCGTTCTTCCACGACAACCGCAGGCTGCTCGACGACGCCGAGGAGCTTGAGCACCGGGCCCGCCGGCGCGACATCGTCGTCGACGACGACACCCTGTTCGACTTCTACGACCAGCGGATCCCCGCCGACGTCGTCTCCGGCCGCCATTTCGACAGCTGGTGGAAGAAGGCCCGCCGCTCCCAGCCGGACCTGCTGGCGTTCTCCGCGCCCATGCTCGTCAGGGCCGGCGCGGACGGCGTCGACGAACGCGACTACCCCGACGCCTGGCGGCACGGGGAGCTGACGCTGGCGCTGTCCTACCAGTTCGCGCCCGGCACGGACGCCGACGGGGTGACCGTGCGCATCCCGCTGCCGCTGCTCAACCAGGTCAGCTCCGACGGCTTCGACTGGCAGGTGCCGGGCCTGCGGGCGGAGCTGGTGACCGCGCTGATCCGCTCGCTGCCCAAGCAGATCCGGCGCGGCTTCGTGCCGGCGCCCGACTACGCCGCGCGGGTGCTCGCGGCGGTGGCCCCGGCGGACGGGCCGCTGCTCGCCGTGCTGGAACGCGAGCTCGAGCGTCTCACCGGGGTGGCGGTGCCGCGGGAGTCCTGGCAGCTCGACCGGGTGCCCGACCATCTCAGGATCACGTTCCGGGTGGTGGACGAGGAGCAGCACACCCTCGCCGAGGGCAAGGACCTGGCCGCGCTCGTCGACCAGCTGGCGCCGACGATGCGCGCGGCGGTCCGCACCGTGGCCGACGGCGTCGAGCGCGACGGCCTGCGCGGCTGGGACTTCGACGCGCTCCCGCAGCTCGTGGAGCGGCAGCGCCCCGGCCCCGGCCGGCCGGCGCGGGCGTATCCCGCACTGGTCGACCAGGGGAGCAGCGTGGCGATCCGCGTGTTCGCCACCGAGACCGAGGCGCGCCAGGCCATGTGGCCGGGCTGCCGGCGCCTGCTGCTGCTGAACATGCCGTCCCCGGTCAAGCAGATCAACGCGCGGCTGAGCAACACGGCTAAACTGACGCTGAGTCACCATCCGTACCGCGGCGTCGTCGAGCTGCTCGACGACTGCGTCGCCTGCGCCGCCGACAAGCTGATCGCGGCCGCCGGCGGGCCGGTGTGGGACGCCGACGGGTTCACCAAGCTGCGGGGCATCGTCCAGGCCGACCTGGACGAGACCGCGTTCGACGTGGTGACGAAGGTGGAACGCGTCCTCGCCACGGCGCACACCGTCACCGGGCAGCTGGCCGACTGGCAGGCCCGCACGCAGCCGCAGCCGCAGCCGCAGGCGCAGTCGGCACGGTCGCGGGAGCCCGCCCGGCGGGCGGGGACGAGCGCCGGCCCCGCCGCGCTGGCACCGGCGCTGGACGACATCCGCTCCCAGCTCTCGGGGCTGGTCTATCCGGGTTTCGTCAGCGCCACCGGCTGGCAGCGGCTGCCCGACGTCGCCCGCTACCTGGCCGCGATCGAACGGCGGCTGGAGAAGCTCCCGTCCGACCCGGACCGCGACCGGCAGCGCATGCTGCAGGTCGAGCAGGTGACGCTGGAACACCGGCGGCTGCTCGACCGGACGCCGCCGGACAGCCCGCACCGCGAGGAGCTCCAGCGGATTCGCTGGATGATCGAGGAACTGCGGGTCGGCCTGTTCGCCCAGACCCTGCGCACCGCCTACCCGGTATCGGTGGAGCGCATCTTCCGCGCCCTGGACCAGCTGCCCCTCTGACACCCCTCTGACGTGGGAATTACCGGCCCGTCCGACCGGTTGGGTGCAGATGCGGTGGGGGCTGTGTCGCAACGGAGAGCCAATCTCACGAGGAGCGTGGGGCACGTGTCGCTTCGCCCTTTCGGACGAACCGGAGTCCAGGTCAGTCCGCTGACACTCGGGGCCATGATGTTCGGCGCCTGGGGCAGTCCCGACCATGACGAGAGCATCGCGGTCATTCACCGCGCGCTCGACGCGGGCATCAACGTCATCGACACCGCGGACGTCTACTCACAGGGTGAGTCCGAGGAGATCGTCGGCAAGGCCCTCGCCGGTGGCCGCCGCGACGAGGTGGTGCTCGCGACGAAGTTCCACGGGGTGATGGGCGACCGGCCCAACCAGCGCGGCAACTCCCGGCGGTGGATCGCCCTCGAGGTCGAGAACAGCCTGCGCCGGCTGCGGACCGACTGGATCGACCTCTACCAGGTCCACCGCCCCGAGCCGGGCACCGACTTCGATGAGACCCTCGGCGCCCTCAGCGACCTCGTCCACCAGGGCAAGATCCGCTATATCGGGACGTCGACCTTCGAGCCGTCGGGCATCGTCGAGGGGCAGTGGACCGCCGAGCGCCGCGGGCGCGAGCGCGTCGTGTCCGAGCAGCCGCCCTACTCGATCCTGGCCCGGGGCATCGAGCGGGAGGTCCTGCCGGTCGCGCAGCGCTACGGCCTGGCGGTGATCCCGTGGAGCCCGCTGGCCGGCGGCTGGCTGTCCGGGCGCTACCGCAAGGGCGCCGAACCGCCGGTGTCGCGCCGCAGCGCGCTCGTCCCCGGCCGGTTCGACCTGAGCCGGCCGGCGAACGTCGCCAAGCTCGAGGCGGTCGAGCGGCTGGCCCTGCTGGCCCAGGATGCCGGGCTGTCCCTGATCCACCTGGCCCTCGCCTTCGTCCTGGAGCATCCCGCCGTCACCTCGGCGATCATCGGCCCGCGGACCCTCGAACAGCTCGAGTCCCAGCTCGACGCCGTCAAGGTGACGCTCACACCGGACGTGCTGGACCGTATCGACGAGATCGTCCCGCCGGGTACGACGATCAACCCGGAGGACGCCGGCTACCAGCCGCCGTCCCTGACCAGCCCCGCGTCGCGCCGCCGCGGCAACGGCAACGCGGCCCACTGACCGACCACTGGAATCCACCCCGTACCTCTCCGGGGCGCCACCTGCGCTGGCATGTTGGCATATGTCGTAGCACATGCGGCGCCCCGGAAGACCCTGATGGATCGCGGTATGGCGTCGATCTATCATTGATCAGGAACGCAAGGTCGCAGGGAAACAACCCGAGCTGGGACAGCCCGACCTGGGAGATGATTTCGACGTGCGCACTGTGATCCTCGGCGAACGCCCGCATGTTCTCGACGAGTTCATCGCCCGACGCCAGGCACTCGGGCAGGACACCTTCGACGAAGTGTGGGACGGGGAATATCACGTGGCACCAGGACCATCCGCGGAACACGGCCGCGTCGATGACGAGTTGAGTGCTCTGTTGCGGTCGCGCGCACGCGCCGCCGGACTCGTGCGCACCGGCCCGTTCAATCTCGGCCGCCAGGACAACTACCGGGTGCCCGACGGTGGGCTGCACCGCGGGCGGCCCACCGGGGTGTTCCTGCCCACCGCCGCCGTGGCCGTCGAGGTCGTCTCTCCGGACGACGAGACCTACGCGAAGATCGATTTCTATGCCGCGCACGGGGTGGACGAGCTGATCGTCGCCGACCCCCAGCACCGGACCGTGCGGATCTGGCAGCTCGTCGGCGGCAAGTACGACGAGACCGGGCGCAGTGGCCTGCTCCAGGTCAGCGCCGCGGAGCTCATCGACGGCATCGACTGGCCCTGAGCCGGCGCCGCTCTCCCAGCCGCGTCCCGCTGTTCCTCGTTCAGCCTCCCCGTGGTCACGCCGCCGCCAAAAAGTGATATCACTCTGATAGAATTTGGATGTCGGCGACAGCGGCACACAAGGGGGATCGACCATGAGCACCGAGAGCTCCGAAGCGGCCACGCGGATACCCGCGGCACAGATCCAGGAGCGGCCCGTCAACGGGGTGCCCGGCTGGGCCGCGCTCGCCCTGAGCCTGGCGGTGGTGTTACTTCTCGGGCCCGGCGCCATCGCCGGCGGGATACTGCTGGTGCTGGCGTTTTCCGGCCCCGGCCGCGCCGGCGGCGTGGTACTGGTCGTCCTCGGCAGCCTGCTCGTCCTCGGCGGCGCGGTGACGCTGTTCGGCCTGACCGCCGTCGCGCCCGGCCAGGCGCGCGTGCTGTCCCTGTTCGGCCGCTACACCGGGACGATCCGCACGACCGGCCTGCGCTGGGTGAACCCGTTCTCGAGACGACGCAAGATCTCGACCAGGATCCGCAACCATGAGACCACCACGGTCAAGGTCAACGACGCGGACGGCAACCCGATCGAGATCGCGGCCGTGGTGGTCTGGCAGGTGCGGGACACCGCACGGGCCGTCTACGAAGTGGACAGCTTCGTCGAGTTCGTCGGCACCCAGGCCGAGACCGCGGTGCGGCACATCGCCACCAGCTACCCGTACGACAATCACGGCGACGCCACCCTCTCGCTGCGGGAGAACGCCGCCGAGATCACGGGCAGGCTCTCCGAGGAGATCGCCGCGCGGGTGGCGTCCGCCGGGGTGCGGATCATCGAATCGCGCATCACCCGCCTGGCCTACGCCCCCGAGATCGCCCACGCCATGCTGCGCCGCCAGCAGGCCGGCGCCGTGGTCGCCGCCCGCCAGCGGATCGTCGAAGGGGCGGTCGGCATGGTCGAGCTCGCCCTCGCCCGGCTCGAGGCACAGGACATCGTGGCGCTGGACGACGAACGCAAGGCGGCCATGGTCAGCAACCTGCTGGTCGTCCTGTGCAGCGAGCAGTCCACGCAGCCGGTGGTGAACACCGGCTCGCTCTACCACTGAGCGTCGCCGGTGACGGAGCGGAAGAAAATCCTACTGCGGCTGGATCCCGCCGTGCACGACGCGCTCGCCCGCTGGGCCGCCGCCGAACTGCGCAGCACCAACGCCCAGATCGAGTTCCTGCTGCGCCGGGCGCTGTCCGAGGCCGGCCGGCTGCCCGAGGACGTCGGACGCCTCCCGCGCCGCGGACGCCCCCCGAAGCCCGGCCCGGACACCGACGAAGAGCATGACCAAAAAGAGCACGGCCAAGGAAGGACACAGCGGTGAACCTCCCCGAATCCCTGCCGGCGCGGCTCTACCTGGCTTCCTACGATATCGACAGACAGCGGCTGACCGGCCGCCTGTACCTCGGCTACCTGCTGCGCGCCGCGGCGCTTACCGACCTGTTTCTCACCGGCCATCTCAGCGACGTGAAGGGCAGGGCGCGGGTGATTCCGCCATCGGCGGCGACGGGCCGCGTCCGGGATGTGGATCCGCTGCTGGCAGGCATCCTGAAGCAGATCACCGGATCATCGCGGCCACGTTCGTGGCAATACTGGATCCGCCGGGAGGCCCGTCCGGCCGTACGAGCGGTACGGGACCAGCTGGAGACTGCCGGCTGGATTCGCGTGGAGCCACGCCGGATACTCCACCTGTTCCCCGCGGACGCGATAACCGTGCGGGATCCGCGCGTTGTCAGGGAACTGCACGCCAACGCCGGCCGGGTGGTACACGACGGCGTCCCGCCAGCGCGTGTCGACCCGTACGACGCCGCCGTTGTCGCGCTTGCCGCCGCCGCCCAGCTGAGGACCGTGCTCACCCGGGCACAACAGCGCGAGCACCGGGCACGGATCGCCCAGCTGGCCGAAATATGCGGCCCACCACCGATTGCGCTGCGCAAAGTAATCGTCGCCGCCCAGGCGTAGGCCGCGGCCTGAAATCCCGGAGCACCACCGGCCGTCAGCGGCCATGGGCAGCCGCCCGGCACCGCCCGGCGGCCCATGGCCGCTGACGGCCGGCGTCCGCTATGATCGATTCATCCGTCATGGCCGGCTGCCACCCGACGAAGTGACACCCGACGAAGTGACACCCGACGAAGTGACACCCGACGAAAATGCCGGCTTCACCGTGTACGGCTGGCGGACGGACGACCAGGCCGGAGAAACGCCGGCCCAGATACAGGGAACCGATTGCGACAGTGCGAGAAGCACGGAAGAGGAAAGCTGTGACGACGTGGTACACGGCTGATCTCCACTTCGGCCACACGAACATTCTGACCTATGCCTCCCGCCCCTGGCCCGACGTCGAGACGATGAACGCCGGCCTGGTGCGGCGGTGGAATGCCGTCGTGGCACCCGAGGACACGGTGTGGGTGCTCGGGGACGTCTCCCTGACGCCGACGAAACTCGGCCCGGTCGCCGGGCTGAACGGCCACAAGATTCTCGTCGCGGGAAATCACGATGCCTGCTGGTCCGGGCACCGCCGGCACACCGGCCAGGTCCGGCGTTACATCGACGCGGGTTTCACCCACGTCCACGCGGACGGAGTCGTGCGGGACCACCGCATTGGTGATCATATTGTCACGCTGGCGCACTTCCCGTACCACGGCGACCACACGGAGCGGGACCGCTACGCCGACCGCCGCCCCGAGGACGACGGCCGCCCGCTGCTGTGCGGGCACGTGCACGACGCCTGGCAGATCCACGACCGGCAGATCAACGTAGGCGTGGACGTCTGGGACTGGACCCCCGTCCCGGCGGAGAACATCGCGAAACTACTCGATCATCTTGATGCCACGGCCCAGCCCGCCCTCCGGTAGCGGCTCCCCCACTCGTGTTCCGCGGGGCACGAGTGTTCCGCGGAACACGAGCTGTTCCGCGGGCCGTGGGTCGGGGCAGGAAGCCGACCAGCCGGGCAGGCGGAGGCATCCAGGCGGAACGCTGTGCCTCACAGGTACGCCAGCTTCTCGGTCTTGACGGCGCCGAGCCCTTCCTGGACATATCCGCGCGCGTAGGCCGGCTCGGTCTGCTGGCCTTCTCCTTCGATCTGGGGCCGGACGCCGCGGACGCCGCGTCGATCCTGCTGGCCCGCGGTGGCATCGCCATCGTCAACGGTCACCTCCGGGTAGGGCGGCGGCGGCTGGCTCTCGCGCACGCACTGGGCCACTATCTGTTCGCCGACGAATACACGGTCGACTGGCGCATCGCCGAGCAGGACGACGACAACGCATGGGAAACCCGGCTCGACCGGTTCGCCCGAGCCGTCCTGCTGCCCGCGGCCGGGCTGCACCGCACCTGGGCCGAACTGCGGGAGCGCGGCGATGACCTTCGCACCGCCGTGGTCAGGGCCGCAAGCGCCTTCCGCGTCGACATGTCCACTTTGGCGCGCCGCCTGTGGGAACTCGGGCAGGTGGATCAGAACGAGGCCCATCGGATCCGTTCCGTGCGCACGACCAGGACCGATATCGTCGAGTTCGACCTGCTCGTCCACGAGGAGCTGGCCGCACCCTCACTCGCCAGGCAGTACGAGGAATCGGTACTGAGGCTGTACCGCGGCGAGACGGTCTCCCTGGCCCGGGCAATCGACCTTCTCTTCGAAACCTGGGACGAAGAGGAGCTGCCCACGCTGCCGCCGCTTCCGGAGAGCGCCATCTGGAAGTTCGTGTCGTAACCAGGCGTGGTCAGCGGGCGGCGGCGCCAGGGGAAGACCTTCCTGCTGGAGGCTCTTGCCCGCCAGACACCGGGCCTGTACTTCGGGGCCACCCGGGCGACGCAGGCGGAGTCGCTGCGCCTCTTCGCCGAGGCTCTGGCCGAGCACACACGTACGCCGGTGCCCCAGCGGTTCGCCAACTGGGACGAAGCGATCGTCCACCTGTTCTCGGTGGCCGGCGGCCGGCCCGGACCAGTTGTGATCGACGAATTCCCGTATCTGAGCACAGTGTCCCCCGAACTCCCGTCGATTCTTCAGCGGGAGATCGACCGGGCGGTCTCCGGTGGCAACAGCATCGCGCTCCTGTTGTGCGGCTCGGCCATGTCGGTGATGGGAAAGATGCTCGCCTGCAACGCCCCGCTGTGCGGGAGAGCCGGTCTCGAACTGGTGGTACGCCCGTTCGACTATCCGCTGGCCACGCGTTTCTGGAACATCGACGATCCGGCCCTGGCCGTTCAAGGATCTCTACGCGGACGGGGACTGACTTACAGGCCGGAGGGGGCGGCCCGGAAGTCGGCGATGGCCGTGTCGTCGCCGCGGATGTCCACGAGGGCCTGCTCCCGGCGGTTGAAGGCGTAGAGCAGCAGTTCGGGGGCCGCGCCGGCAAGCACGACCTGCCGGCCGCCGGAGCGCAGCACCTGCCGTCCCTCCCCGTCGGTACGCTCCGCCACGACGCCGACCGGGGACTTGCGGACGCCGAGCTTGCCGACCATCTTCAGCGCCTTCCACAGTTTGTCCCGCTCGGCGACGTCGAGATCCCGCGGCTTCCAGTCCGGCTGCGCCCGCCGGACGTCCTCGTGGTGGACGAAGTACTCGACATGGTTGATCATCTCGTCCACCAGCGCGACGTGGGCCGGGTGCCATACCGGCGCGCCCTTGCGGACCAGCGCGACAAGATCCTCATAGGAGTGCGACTCCCTGGTGGCCCGTTCGACGCGCTCGGTGATCTTGTGCAGTTGCGGTATCGCGAGCCCGGGCAGCGTCTGCGGCTTGCGGTCCCGGGCGACCAGGTGGGCGGCCAGGTCGCGAGTGGTCCAACCGGTGCACAGCGTCGGCTGGTCGGGACCGAGCTCCAGCAGGAGGTCACTGAGCTCCCGCCGTTCCTCCTGCGCATACCGTCCCTGCCGGGTCTGTCCTGCCATAACCAGCACTTTAGCCGGCAGCGCTCCTGTCGTGCATCAGCGCGACCACACCAGGTGATCGTCGCGGACGGAACAGGCGCCGCCACCGGGCCCAGCCGCCATGGGCTCAGCCGATGGTGGTGCCGACGAGGGCGCCCACCGCGGCCGTCACGGCCATGGCGGCCGATCCGCCGAGAACGACGCGGACCGCCGCCCGCGCCCGCCTCGCGCCGCCGAGCGCGGCGCCGGTGACGCCGAGCAGCGCCAGCCCCACCTCGGTGATCACAACCAGTAACACGGCCCTGGCCGTGCCGGAGCTGGCGAGCAGTGCCACCAGCGGGAGCGCCGCGCCCACGGCGAAGCTCAGCGCCGAAGCCCCGGCGGCCTGCGCCGGGCGGGCGGCGCTCTGCGGCGACTGGCCGAGCTCGTCACGGGCGTGCGCGGCGAGGGGGTCGGTGCGGCTGAGCTCCACGGCCACCTCCCGCGCGAGCCGGGGGCTCAGCCCGCGCTGGACGTAGATACCGGCCAGCTCCTCCAGCTCCGCGTCGGGGTCGGTCGCGAGCTCCGCGGCCTCGGTGGCCAGGTCCTCGCGTTCGGCGTCCTTCTGGGAGCTCACCGAGACGAACTCCCCGGCGGCCATCGACGCCGCCCCGGCGACCAGCCCGGCAAGGCCCGCGGTCAGCACGGCCGTCCGGGACGCCGACGAGGCGGCCACCCCGAGCATCAGGCTCGCCGTCGACACCAGCCCGTCGTTCGCGCCGAGCACCGCGGCGCGCAGCCAGCCCAGCCGCCCACCGTAAT
>NZ_CAKKTM010000396.1:0-3765 GCF_920888515.1 Protofrankia sp. CiP1_Cm_nod1
CCTTGTGCCCGGGTCTCGCCACAAGTCCCGGACGCTACCGGCTCCGGCTGCCTGGCGGCCGGCTGGTGGCTTATCTGACACCGTTGCTGTGGGCGCGCGCGGCGGGGCCCCACAGCTCGCGGATGGTCTGGAACACCTTCTGGTTGTGGCTGAACTCGATCACGTTCCCGTCCGGGTCGGTCACCGCGCAGACGTAGCCGACCGGGTCGGGCAGGTCCTGCGGCTCCCAGTGCAGGCAGCCCGCGGCTCTCGCCCGGTCGGCGATCGCGTCTATCTCGGCGCGTTGCGTCACCTCGATCCCGATGTGCGCGAACGGGGTCATCGTCGGCTGCCGGTGCCCACGCTCGGCGTTGAACTCGGCCAGGACCAGCACGAACGGGTCCTGCCACTGCCGGTCGTTGGACAGCCACGCGCTGCGGCCGGCGACGTCCTGACGGGTCGCGACCACCACGAGCGGAGTCATCCTCGTATAGAAGTCGATCGAGGCGTCGATATCGCTGGACGGGAGGGCCACGTGCGTCCACCGGGGGCGTGTGAGCATCGGAGAACTCCTTCGACGTGGTTGCGCCGGGCTTCTTCTTCCCGATGTTGTGCCCGAGAACACGGCTTTGCCCACGTCGGGAACCCGACCTCGGAAACGTACTTCCACCGGCTGCCCGGACGCCTGCGTCATGCGCCCCTGCCCGCCACCACCCGGCCACGCACGACGACCAGCAACGGCTCGGCGAGCGTCCGGACGTCCACCCGCGGGTCCTCCGAACAGACGACGAGATCCGCCGGCGCCCCCTCGGCCAGCCCGGCGAAACCGAGCCAGGCGCGCGCGGCCCAGGTCGCCGCCGACAGGGCCGCCACCGGGGGCAGCCCGGCCCGGACCAGCTCGGCGACCTCGTCCGCGACAAGGCCGTGCGGCAGCGACCCGCCGGCATCCGTGCCGACATAGATCGGGATGCCCGCCTCGTACGCCTGGCGGACGGTGTCGTAGCGGCGGGCGTGCAACGCCCGCATGTGCGCGCTGTAGGCGGGGAACTTCTCCGCCGCCCCGGCGGCGATGCCCTCGAAGGTGGCGATGTTGACCAGGGTCGGCACGATGGCGACGCCGCGCTCGACGAAGAGGGGGATCGTCTCGGCGGTCAGCCCGCTCGCGTGCTCGACGCAGTCGATCCCGGCCTCGACCAGGTCGGCGAGGGAGTCCTCGGCGAAGCAGTGCGCGGTGACCCGGGCGCCGGCGGCATGGGCCGCCGCGATCGCGGCCTCGGCCGCCTGACGCGGCCAGCAGGCGGCGAGATCCCCGGTGCCCCGGTCGATCCAGTCACCGACGATCTTCACCCAGCCGTCGCCCCGGCGGGCCTGCTCGGTGACGGTGGCGGCCAGCTCCGCCGGCTCGATCTCCACGGCGTAGTTACGGATGTACCGTTTCGTCCGGGCGATGTGGCGGCCGGCCCGGACCAGCCGGGGCAGGTCCTCGCGGTCGTCCACCCAGCGGGTGTCCGCGGGCGAGCCCGCGTCCCGGATCAGCAGCGTGCCCGCGTCCCGGTCGGTGCGGATCTGCCGCTCGGCGGTGTCCCGGTCGACCGCGCCGTGGGCGTCCAGCCCCACATGGCAGTGCGCGTCCACCAGGCCGGGCAGCACCCAGCCCGGCACCGTGCGCGCGCCGGCGGCGCGGGCGCCGGTCGGGGCCGTGAACGTGATCCTGCCGTCCACGGCCCACAGCCCGTCCCGGACCTCCTCGGGGCCGACCAGCACCGGGCCTGTGATCCTCAACGTCTCGGAAGCAGCCACCCCACCTGTGTAGCCGAAGAGCACCCGTCCGGACGAGAAGAGCACATGTCCGGACGAGGAGAACGGCGGCCTGCCGCGGGTATGGCCGTGAGAGCGTGCGTGTCATGGGAGTCCTGGACACCGTGGGCGTCGCGGCCGCCGGCCTGCTGGCCGGAGCGGTGAACGCGGTGGCCGGCGGCGGGACCCTGATCGTATTCCCGGCGCTGCTCGCCACCGGGATGCCCGCGCTCACCGCGAACGTCACCTGCTCGGTCGGGCTGGTCACCGGATACGCCGGGGGCGCGTTCGGCTACCGCCGGGAGCTGACCGGGCAGGCCGCCCGGCTGCGGGCGCTGGCCGGCCCGGCGCTGCTCGGCGGGCTGGCCGGGGCGGTCGTGCTGCTGGCCGCCCCGGCGGGCTCCTTCCGGGTGGTCGTTCCCTACCTGGTGCTGGTGGCCTGCCTGCTGCTCGCCGGCCAGCCGCGACTGGCCGCCATCGTGGCCCGGCGACGGGCCAGCGGGCAGGCAGTGGCCCGGCGACGGGGTGGTTGTGGGGTGGCTGTGACCTGGCCGACCCGGGCCGGGGTGTTCGTGGCCGGGGCCTACGGCTGCTATTTCGGCGCGGGCCTCGGCGTGCTGCTGCTCGGCGTCCTGGGCATCCTCATGCCGGACGGCCTCCAGCGCACGAACGCGTCCAAGACCCTGCTGTCGTTCGGTGTCAACGCGGTGGGCATCGCCGTGTTCGTGGTGAGCGCGCGGGTCGCCTGGGGGTTCGCCGCCGTCCTGCTGCTGGCCTCCGGCGTCGGCGGGGTGCTCGGCGCGCGGGCCGCCCGGCTGCTGCCGGCCGCCGCGCTGCGCGCGACCGTGACCGTCCTCGGGGTGGTCGTCGCCGCCGTCCTCATCGCCACCGGCTGACAGCGCCGCCGGCCGGCGGGGTGGTCACACCACCGGGGACAGGCCGCCGTCGACGTTGAGCGCGGTCCCGGTCACGTAGGAGCTGCGCGGCGAGAGCAGGAAGGTCACGACGTCGGCGAACTCCGTAGCCCGGCCGACGCGGCCCAGCGGTATCCGCGCGTCACGCGCCATCCGTTCGTACAACGCCCGGACGGGGGTGCCGGTGGTGGCGGCCCGCCGTTCCCACTGGCCGCTTTCGACCAGGCCGACCAGCACCGCGTTGACCCGGATCCCGTGCGGGCCCCACTCGCCGGCGAGCGCCTTGGTCAGCGCCAGCCCGGCGGCCCGGGACACCGAGGACGGCAGCGACGCCGCCGGCGGTGCCTTCGCCGCCGTCGCGAGCACGTTGACCACCGCCGCGGCGTCCGAGGCGCGCAGCTGGTCGAGCGCCAGCCGGGACAGCCGGATCGCCGCGAACAGCTTCAGCTCCAGGTCGTCCTGCCACTGCTGGTCGGTGACGGCGGCCAGTTCCCCGCCCGCGGACCGGCCGGCGTTGTTGACGATCGCGTCCACCCGGCCCCACCGGCTGTGGGCCGCGGTGACGAAACGGTCCAGCGCGTCGACGTCGGTGACGTCCGCCGGTACGGCAAGGACGTCCCCGCCGGCGGCGCGCAGCTCGTCCGCGGTGAGCTTCAGGCGGGCCTCGTCACGGGCGCAGATCGCCACCCGCGCCCGCTCGGCGACGAGGGCACGCGCGACGGCCGCCCCCAGCCCGTCGGAGCCCCCGGTGACGAGGACGACCCGCCCGGCGAGCTGCAGATCCATGTGACCTCCGGGATCAGGCGCGCTGGCCGGGTATGAGATGACTCGTGGCGCCGCTCTCACTCTACGACGTCCTCGGTGTGCCGCCGGCAGCCTCCCAGGCCCAGATCGTGGCCGCCTACCGGCGGGCGGCTCGGCGCACCCATCCGGACACCGGTGGTAGCGAGCACGCCTTCCGGCAGGTCCGCAGGGCGTACGAGGTGCTGGGCGATCCCGAGCGGCGGCGTGATTACGACCGGCGCGTGCGCGCCCACCCCGTGCCCGGCCGGGCGGCCGGTGGCATGTCGGGGCA
>NZ_CAKKTM010000396.1:4381-11514 GCF_920888515.1 Protofrankia sp. CiP1_Cm_nod1
GGAACGAGGGGCCCGCCGTCGGTATCTGGCGATGATGGCCGTCTGCGTCACGCTGTTCGTGCTCGCCGGCAGTGTGGTCCGGCTGGTGTCGGTGCCCGCGGCGCTGGCGATGATGCTCGTCGCCGCGCTCATCCCCCCGGTCGCCGCCCTCGTCGCCAACCGGTTCCGATGAGCGGTGGGTGTGCCGGTCACAGGCTGGGGGCGAGTTCCACCATCCGTTCCACGTCGGCGCGGTAGGACAACAGACAGGGTATGGGGATATCGAGCCGCTCCCCCGTGCGTACGAGATCGTCATAGATCTCGTAGAGGTCCACCGGAGCGTACCGGCCGTGATTCACCGAAACGCGCTGGAGCAGTTCGCCACGGAGCATAAGCCGGACCGCCGGGGTGACGGTGGACGGCGGCAGCAGGAACGGCCGCGCATCCTGCGCGATACGCACGTCGGCGCCGCGCACCGCGCAGATCTGCATGGCCTCGCGGCCGGCGTGCAGCGCGTCATAAACCGCCCGGTTGCTCCGGGTGAACGGCTCGAAACCGCGGGCGCGGGCGGCACCGCATATCCACGCGGCGGTGCTCGCGAAATGCACCCACAGCCAGTGTTCCATGTTGGGATGGATTTCCGGCCGGAAACCGGCCTCGGCGAACAGCGCCACGAGACGGCCCAGGTTCTGCTCGGCGGTGTCGGTCGCCGGGCCGTACAGCGCGTGCCCGGACACGCTCGACCCGAGCATGATCCCGCCCTCGAGCGCACCGTCGAGGATGTTGTCGATGATGCCGCCGCCACCGCGTGGCGCGCCCAGCACGTACTGGTCCTTGCCCAGGTGGGCGTCTATCAGGTCAAGGCCGCGCCAGTTGTTGTTCAGGAACAGCACGGTGGCGGAGCCGAGGCTGCGCGCCAGCTCCGGCAGGACGTCCGGGGTCTGGGTGTGCCGGACGGCGAGCACGACCAGGTCGGTTCCGTCCGCGGGGCGCAGCTCGGTGACGACGCGCGGGCGGAAGCCTTCGACGACCTCCCGGCGACGTCTGCCCCGCACATCGAGAATTCGCAGGCTGATCCCGTCGGACCAGCGGGCCAGCTGTTCCGGACGGACCAGCATGCTCACGTCATGCCCGGCCCGTGACAGCGCCCAGGCGTGCAGCGTTCCTATCGCTCCGCTGCCGAACACCACAATACGCATACCATCCAGTATCGATTACGGGCCGGGACGTTCGTCAGGGTCGACGGCCCGCACGAAACCGGTACAAGGGCCCGGTCGGCCGGCGGCCTTCCCGCGGAAGAAGGCCCACCGGCCGACCGCGGCCTTCCCGCGGAAGGCCGTATGTCTTACCTCGATGTCACCGTGCTTTACCTCGATTTCACCGTTCAGGCCGGGGTGCCACGGCGGCGACGGCCGCGATGGCCGTCGAGGAGCGTTTTTCCGGGCCCTCGGGTGTGCGGCGCCGACGGCGGATGCGCCGTGGACGGGCCGGTCGTCGGGCCGGTCGAGGCCGCCGAGGCCGGCGCGTCCCAGCGGCGGGAGGCCCGGCGGCGATGCGGCGCGACCACGGTCAGCACCTCCGAGGGGTCGACGAAGTAGCCCGACTCCTCGTCGAGCACCCAGGTGTACGCGACGGAGATGTCGAAGTAGAGGCCGACGAGCTGCAGCCGGCCCTGCTCCAGGGCGTCCCGTACGGCGGGATGGGCGCGCAGGTGCTCCAGCTGCTGGACGACGTTCGCCCGGCCCAGCTGCTCCAGCGGGGACAGTCCCTCCGTACCCGGCAGCGGCATGCGCGCCAGCGCCCCGCGGGCATGGGTCAGCCACCCCGCCAGCGCGGAGTCCGGCTCGTCGTCGAGGTCGCCGGAGAGCAGTGCGTGCATCGCGCCGCACCCGGAATGCCCGCACACCACGATCGAGGGAACCTTCAGGACGCTGACGGCGTAGTCCAGCGCGGCCGTCACGGACAGGTCGCTGCCCGGCGCGATGCTGGCGCTCGGCTCGGAGGCGCCAGGCGGGACGAGATTACCGACGTTACGGATAGTGAAGAGATCACCGGGGCCGCTACTGGTGATGATGTTTGGCACCACCCGGGAGTCGGCGCACGTCAGGAACAACGCGCTGGGGCGCTGCGCCTCGGCGAGCCCGCCGAGGGTGTCACGCAGCAGCGGGGCGGCCCGGCGGTGGAACTCGGCCACGCCGACGAGCATCGTGCTGACGGGATGCGCGTGACCAGCCGCGAGCCCGCGGCCGTCGGTACCTGTTCCGGCCGTCCGCACGGGACCGGCCGCCGGGGAGGCATCGGCCTGATGACCGCTCTGGATGCCGGCGTCCCGCGGGCCGGTGTCACGGGAGCCGGCATCCTGGGAGCCGACATCCTGGGAGCCGGTGTGCGCGGCGGCCAGCTCCTGCCACTGCGACCAGGGGGCGAACCAGCGGGGCAGGTGCGGGACGACGGTGCGGCGCCGGCCGGCCGGAGCGTCCTGGGCGGGCCGGAACCAGGCGTGACCGATCTCGTCGACCGTCACGCTCCCCCCGCTCCGCTCGTGGTCGGTGCACCAGGAGTGCAGATGCTCGAACGCCGCGTGGTCGAGATAGTCCACCACGAGCTCGATCAGCACGGGCGCGCCCGGGGGGATCCGGCCGAGGATCCGGGACAGCCGGGACAGGGAGACGAAGCTCAGGGTCCCCTCGACCTCCACCTGCCACAGCTCGCCGGAGCGGACCAGGTGGATGTTGGACCACAGCACCCGGCGCAGGATCAGGCCGAGCGCGGTGACCAGGCCGAGCGCGACGCCCTGCAGCAGGTCGAGAGCGACGACACCGACCAGGGTGACGACGTACACGGGCAGCTCGCCGTGCCGGCGCACATGGCGCAGATGGGAGATGTCGACCAGCCGGATCCCCACGACCACCAGCAGCCCGGCCAGGGCCGCCAGGGGAATCCACTCGACCACCCCGCCGAGGAACACCGCGAACAGCAGCACCCACACGCCGTGCAGGACGGCCGACGCCCGCGTCCTCGCCCCGGCGGCGACGTTGGTGGAACTACGGACGATGACACCGGTGACCGGCAGTCCGCCGGCGAGGCCCGAGAGGATGTTGGCCGATCCCTGGCCGAACAGCTCACGGTTGAGGCTGATCGGGCGCTGTCCGGGACGGCGCGCGCCGGGGAGCTTCTCCACCGCGACCGCCGACAGCAGGGATTCGACGCTCGCGACGACGGCGACGGCGAGGACGCCGACTATGATCCCGCCCCAGGCGGCGTCCGGGAACCGCGGCAGCGACAGCGAGCCGAGGATCGAGCCGGGCAGGTCGACCCGGGGCAGGTCGAGGTGGAACGCGGCGGCGACGGCGGTCCCGACGGTGACCGCGGCCAGCGGCGCGGGAATCGCCCGCACCTGCCTGGGCAGCACCTTGGACAACCGGGGCCACAGCAGGATGATCGCCATCGTCACGACACCGATCAGCGTCGCGGCGTTGTGGTTGTCGATGATCTGCCCGGGCAGCGTCGCGATGTTGTCCAGGGCATGGCTTTCCGGTTCGCCGCCGAGCACGACATGCAGCTGCCCGAAGACGATGGTCAGCCCGATGCCGCCGAGCATGCCGTGCACGATCGCGGGTGAAACCGCGACCGCCGCGCGGGCGACGCGGCTGACCGCGAACAGGATCTGCACCACGCCCGCGGCGGCGGTTATCGCGCAGGTGACCTGCCAGCCGTAGCTGGACACCAGGCCCGCGACGATGACCGTCAGCCCCGCCGCGGGACCGCTGACCTGCAACGGCGCGCCGCCGAGCAGGCCGGCGACGATGCCGCCGACCACGGCGGCGATGAGGCCGGCGGCGACCGGCGCGCCCGAGGCGACCGCGATGCCCAGCGACAGCGGCATCGCGACCAGGAACACCACCAGCGACGCCTGCAGGTCGGGCCGGAAGGTAGCGGGCACGAGCGGGCGCCGGCGGGCCCGGCCGTGCCCGGCGCCTTCCGGCGCACCGGGCGGCGAATGGCTGTGCTGTGATGACGATGATGCAGATGGTGACGACGGGATGTCTGAGACGGTCACGCGACGCTCCTCGGGGTCGGGTCGGCACCGGACAGGGCTGTCGCGATGGAACGGCTTCGAAGGGGTCGCCGAAGAGGGCCGCGCCCCTGTCGAAGCCAGCCCGTGGGCGGCGCCCGCCCGCACCCGACCGCCAGTCCAAGCCCTGTCGGTGATGGCCCCGCCACTGGCGGGGCCATCACGTGCAGTAACTAGTTGTTGCACCCTGAAGAACGAAGGAGACCCGATCCGAGTTTCCGGCTGTGACGTTCACCTCGGAAGGGACGAATCACCCACTCCGCGGGGCCGTGTCAGCCGTTGACAACCGCCTGCCGCTGGGCCACCGCCTGCCGGACGCCGGCCAGCGCGTCCGCGATGGCGTCCGGGCTGCTGCCGCCGCCCTGGGCGAGGTCGTCCTTGCCGCCGCCGCCACCACCGAGGATCTTCGCGGCGCCGCGGACGAGCTCCCCGGCCCGGATCCCGCGTTCCCGCGCCGGGCCGTTGGTGGCCACCACGATGACCGGGCGCCCACCGGCCGCGGCCGCGGCCGCGACGACGGCCGGGCGGTCCGCCGGCACCCGGCCACGGATGTCGACGACGAGCTTGCGCAGGTCGTCCGCGCCGGTGCCGTCAGGCGCCCGGTGGGTGACCAGCGCGGTCCCGCCGACGTCCTCGGCCGCCCGGGCGAGATCGCCCGCGATGGCCAGCACCTGCGCGGCCCGCAGCTTCTCCAGCTCCTTCTCGGCCTCCCGCAGCCGGCCGAGCACCTGGGACAGCCGCTCGGGCACGTCCGCCCGCGGGGCCTTGAGCACCTCGGTGACCTGTGAGACGAGCACGGCCTCCCGGGCCAGGTAGCGGTAGGCGTCCAGGCCGACGAGGGCCTCCACCCGCCGCACCCCGGCCCCGACCGAGGCCTCCCCCAGCAGCTTGACCAGGCCGAGCTGACCGGAGCGGCGGACATGCGTGCCGCCGCAGAGCTCGCGGGAGTAGTCCCCGATGGAGACGACCCGGACCCGCTCGCCGTACTTCTCGCCGAACATGGCGATCGCGCCGGTCCGGCGCGCCTGGTCGATGTCCATGACCTCGGCGCGGACGTCGAGGTCCTCGGTCAGCACCTGGTTGATGGTCTCCTCCACATCGGCGAGCACCGAGGGCGGTACCGCGGCCACCGAGGAGAAGTCGAAGCGGAACCGGCCGGGGGAGTTCTCCGAGCCGGCCTGCGCGGCGGTCGGGCCGAGGGCGTCCCGCAGGGCCTGGTGGGTGAGGTGGGTGGCGCTGTGGGAACGCGAGATCGCCACCCGCCGGGCCGGGTCGATCTCCGCCTGGACGTCCGCGCCGAGAGTGACTCCCCCCGTGCGCACCCGGCCACGGTGGACGATCAGGTCGGGCAGCGGCTTCTGCACGTCGAGGATCTCGATCTCGGTGCCGTCGGCGAGCCGGATGACACCGGCGTCGGCGAGCTGCCCACCGCCTTCGGCGTAGAACGGCGTCCGGTCGAGCACGATCTCGACGTCGTCACCCTGCGCGGCCTCGCGGGCCGCCGCGCCGCCGACCAGCAGCCCCCGTACGCGCGCCTCCTCGGCGCCGCTGCCGTATCCGGTGAACACCGACGGGCCGGCCGCCGCCAGCACGTCCCGGTACGCCGAGGTGTCGACGTGGCCGGTCTTCTTCGCGCGGGCGTCGGCCTTGGCGCGCTGCCGCTGCTCGGCCATGAGCCGGCGGAAGCCCTCCTCGTCGACGGTCAGGCCCGTCTCGGCCGCCATCTCCAGGGTGAGGTCGACCGGGAAGCCGTAGGTGTCGTGCAGCTGGAACACCCGCTCGCCGGGGATGACGCTGGCGCCGGCCTTCTTCGTCTCGCTCGCGGCCAGATCGAAGATGGACGTGCCGGTGCGCAGCGTCTGGAGGAAGGCCGCCTCCTCGGCGGTGGCGACCGAGTCGATCCGGACGCGGTCGGTGACAAGCTCCGGATACTGCGGGCCCATCGCCTCGATGGTGGCGTCGACCATCTCGTGCATGGTCGCGTCATGGGCGCCGAGCAGGCGCATGTTGCGGATGGCGCGGCGCATCATCCGGCGCAGCACGTAGCCGCGCCCCTCGTTGCCGGGCAGCACCCCGTCACCGATGAGCATCACCGAGGTGCGCACGTGGTCGGCGACCACCCGCAGGGAGACGTCCGAACGGTGCTCGGCGCCGTAGCGGGCGCCGGTCAGCGCGGACGCCCGGTCGAGGATCACCCGCGAGGTGTCGATCTCGTAGAGGTTGTCGACGCCCTGCAGGATGGCCGCGAGCCGCTCCAGCCCGAGGCCGGTGTCGATGTTCCTCGAGGGCAGGTCGCCGAGGATCGGGTAGTCCTTCTTCGAGGATCCCTCGCCGCGGATGTACTGCATGAAGACGAGGTTCCAGATCTCCAGGTACCGCTCGCCGTTGACCGCGGGGCCGCCCTCGGCGCCGAACGCCGGACCGCGGTCGTAGTTGATCTCCGAGCAGGGCCCGCACGGGCCCGGCACGCCCATCGACCAGAAGTTGTCCTCCATGCCGAGCCGCTGGATGCGGCCGGCGGGCACGCCGACCTTGGAGTGCCAGATGTCGGCCGCCTCGTCGTCGTCGAGGTACACCGTCACCCACAGCCGGTCCTCGGCCAGGCCGTAGCCGCCGTCGGCCACCGGGGTGGTCAGCAGCTCCCAGGCCAGCGGGATCACGGTCTCCTTGAAGTAGTCCCCGAAGGAGAAGTTCCCGCACATCTGGAAGAAGGAGCCGTGCCGGGTGGTACGGCCGACCTCCTCGATGTCGGTGGTCCGCACACATTTCTGGACGCTGGTGGCCCGGGTGTACGGCGGGGCGACCTCGCCGAGGAAGTACGGCTTGAACGGGACCATCCCGGCGTTGACGAGCAGCAGGGTGGGGTCGTCCGCGATGAGGGAGGCCGACGGGACGACCGTGTGGCCCCGGTCGGCAAAATAGCGCAGCCAGCGGCTCGCGATCTCAGCGGACTTCATTCCAGCCTTCCTGCCCGGCGGACGACGCGCCATCGACGTTCCATCGGCGCGCGATGCGGATGCCGGATGTGCCGGCCAGGCGCCGATGGCCCATCGTAGCCAGTCGAGCGGACAGGACACGA
>NZ_CAKKTM010000396.1:11759-13072 GCF_920888515.1 Protofrankia sp. CiP1_Cm_nod1
TCGTCGGGCGTCGTCCCCGGGCGGCGGCGACGGGCCGCGACCCGCAGGATCACACCGCCGCCGACGAGCGCCGCGGCGATCGCCGCCATCGCGCCGGTCTCGGCGCCGGTGAAGGGCAGCCCCCCGGTGCTGGGATACTCCTGGCCGGCCGGGCGGACCGGCTCCCGGCCGGCGGCCACCGGGTCGCCGCCACCGGGCACGGGGGGCAGCACCACCGGGACGGCCACGCCACCGCCGCCACCGGGCGCGGGCTCTTCCGTGTCGCCGCCGCCGCTGTTACCACCGTCACCGCCGATACCGCTGACGCCGAAGGCGACGCCGATGCCACCGCGGGGGCCGTCCTCGCCGCCGGCACCGCCGTCGGGGCTGCCCCAGCCGCCGACGGCCACCCCGACACGCGGGTCGCCGTCCCTGTCAGCGGATGGATCCCCGGTGGCGGCGAGCCCGGTGGCGGCGAGCCCGGTGGCGGCGAGACCGGTGGAGAGAACGGCGGACGGGTCGGTCACGGTCACGGTCGCGGCCACCGTGCGCTGCGGCAGCCCCTCCGGTGACCCACCCGGCAGCCCCTGCGCGAGCCCCGCGGGGAGCCCGAGGCCGGGATCAGCCGCGAACGGGCCGGTGCCGGTGATGACGTAGTCGCCGGGCGCGGTGAAGGCCGGCGGCCGCAGGCTGAAGCTGCCCTGGTCATCCGCTGTTGCCGTACCGGCCGTGCCGTCGTTGACCCGTACGGTGATGGTTGCGCCCGGGACGAAACCACCGCCGCCGAAGAGCACCGACTCGCCAACGGCCACCGACCGTGCGCTGACCGTGGCTACGCCGAGCGGGCCAGGGCTGTCGGGACGGTCTACGGGCGCGCCGGTATATGTGGCCGCCGCCGGATCCACCGCCGTGCTCAGTGCCAGCCCACCCCCCATAAGCAGTGCGGCTGCGAACGTGCGAAACCTCATGGAAGCACTCCCCCTGCCCGGATTCCGGACAAGTCCGTTGACGCATGAACACGAAGAGTATATGTGTTATTGCTCTCCGTGTCCACAACATTGGGTGTCCAGTCGGTTTCACCCAGTGGGCGGCATCCTGGCCCGTCGTGTCCGCGGCCCACGGCGGCCGGTGTCACCGGCCGCGCTTGCGCCGGTGGGAGCCGGCCGGCCGCGCGTTGAGCGTCAACGGTGTCGTCGCGTCGTCCGGCAGGCTGTCCGCCCGGCCGTCGGCCAGCCTGCCGGCCAGGGCGTCGTCGGTCAGGGCGCCGTCGGTCAGGGCGCCGTCGGTCAGGGCGCCGTCGGTCAGGGCGCCGTCGGTCAGGGCGCCGTCGGTCA
>NZ_CAKKTM010000396.1:13418-16893 GCF_920888515.1 Protofrankia sp. CiP1_Cm_nod1
GGGCGCCGTCGGCCGGGGCGCCGTCGGCCGGGGCGCCGTCGGTCAGGCCCGCCGGGCGTTCGGTGGCCAGTCCGATGCCGGCCGGAGCCACGGTCGTGCCACCGGCCCGGTGATGCCGCTCCCGATACGGGTCTCGCAGCTGGTCTCGCAATGGGTCACGCAACGGGTCACCCAGCGGGGCACGGTCGCCACGCGCGTTCGCCGTGGAGCTGTCGCGGCCGCCGGCGAGATCGTCGTACGGTTGGTGCTGTGCCGCGATTCTCAGTTCGGCCCGCGGACCGCCGGCTCCCGGCTGGCCGCCACCCGGGCGACCGGGACGGGCCACGGCCGGGACGAGCGCCGGACGCTCCTCGAAGGCCCGGGGCGAGTCGGCCGGAGCGTAGCCACCGTAGGCGTGATAGGCGTCGTAGACGGCGTCCGGCCCCTTGACCGGGACCATGGTGAGAACGGCGCCCAGGATGCGGGCGTCGACCAGCCGCAGCGCGTCCACGGCCCTGACCGCCTGTTCGCGCCGGGTCCGGCCGGCCCGCACGATCAGCACGGCACCGTCGGCCTGGGCCGCGAGCACGGCCGCGTCGGTCACCGGGAGCAACGGCGGGGTGTCGATCAGGACGAAGTCGAAACGGGCGGACAGCTCGCCGAGCAGGTCGCTCATCCCCCGGGATCCGAGCAGTTCGCTGGGGTTCGGCGGCAGCGGGCCGCTGGGCAGCACGTACAGCCGGCCGTCGACGTCGCCCCAGGGCAGCAGCACGTCGTCGAGGCCGGCGGTGCCGATCAGCACGGAGGTCAGGCCGGCCGCCGTCTCCACCCCGAGACAGTCGCCAAAGGACGGCTTGCGCAGGTCGCCCTCGACCAGCGCCACCCGGGCGCCGGCCTGCGCGAGGGCGACCGCCAGGCTACAGGCCGTCGTCGTCTTGCCCTCGTCGGGCATCGAGCTGGAGATCAGGATGGTGCGCGGCGGGGTGTCCACGTCGACGAAGCGCAGGTTGGTCCGCAGCTGCCGGAACGCCTCGGCGTTCGTCGAGTGCCCGTCCTGAGCGGCGATCAGGGGAGACTGGGCGCCGGTCGCGTCGAAGGCGATCGTGCCCAGGACCGCCAGCCCGCTCGCCGCGGTGATGTCGGCGGCCGTGGCGACCCTGGTGTCGAACCGCTGCCGCACCACCGCCGCGGCGACGCTGGCGAGCAGGCCGGCCAGCACGCCGAACGCGACGGCCCGCACGGGCCGTGGCGATACCGGCCTGGCCGGCGTCTTCGCCTTCTCCCACACGCTCACCCGGACCAGCGGCGCCTTGTCCGGGGACGGGGTCTCGATCTGCGCGATGGCCTGGGAGAAGACCTCACCGACCGTGTCGGCGATCAGCTGGGCGCGGTTGGGGTCGGTGTCGGTGACCACGGCCCGCAGCAGGACGGTCTCGGGGACGGTCTGCGCCTGGATGCGGCCGCGCAGCCGCTGCGGGCTCTCGTCGAGGTGCAGCCTGTCGACGACGGCCGCGGCGACCCGGTCGCTGGCCACCAGATCGGCGTAGGACTTGACCCGCTGCTGGGACAGCAGACCGCCCTGATAGGCCGCCGCGGCGCTGTCGGTCGTGTCCGACGACGTGACCACCATGGTCGTCACGGCGGCGTAGGCCGGCGTCTGGCGCCACGAGACGGCCGCCGCGAACAGGCCACCGAGCAGGACGCAGACCACGATGAGCGGCCAGCCCCGGCGCAGCGCTCTGACGTACTCCCGAAGTTCCACCAGCGGACCAGCCCTCCCCGGAGATGTATTCCGGTAATCATATCAACACTCTGAGCAACCAACATACTCGATGTACATCTGTACAGTCACCATCCGTAGTTATTACTCTATGGAGTCATGCGCGAACAGAATGCCGTTGGCGAGCCGGGAGCCGCACCGGTGACGCCGGGCGTCCGGCCGCCGTGGAGCCGCCCCCCGTGGAACCAGCCGCCGTGGAACCAGCCGCTGTGGGAGCGGCTGCTGCGGGGCGGCCTGCGCCGGCACGTCGGGCTGCAGATCGGGCTCGACGCCGCCTGCCTGGTGACCGGGTTCGGTGCCGCCTACCTCGCCCGCTTCAGCTCGTCCCCGCTGACCGACGGCGAATTCTGGATGATCACAACGGTCGCGGTCTGCCTGCTGTACTTCGCCGGCACCGCCGGGCACCTCTATCTGGGCCGCTACCGTTTCGGCGGCTTCGACGAGGTGCTGGCGCTGGTCCGCGCGGTCGCGACCACGACGGCCGGGGCCGTGGTCGTCGACGTCGCCCTCGGCCGTTCCGAGGGGATGCCGGCCGGGCTCCTCCCACTGGCGGGCGCGGTCGGGCTCGTCCTGATGTTCGGCGTCCGGTACCTGTGGCGGCTGGCCGGGCAGCGCCGCCGGCGGCGGCAGCGGGCCGGCAGCGAACCGGTCATCGTCTTCGGCGCGGGCGAGGGCGCCGACCGGGTGCTGGCGTCGATGTCGGGCAGCCCGGACAGCCCCTACACCCCGGTGGCCCTGCTCGACGACGACCCGGGCACCTGGAACCTGGCGCTCGGCGGCGTACGGGTGCGCGGTGGGCGCGCGGCCATCGCCACGGTCGCCCGCCAGACCGGCGCCCGCACCCTGCTGGTGGCCATCCCCAGCGCCGACGCCGCGCTGTTACGGGAGATCACCGATCTCGCCGAGGACGCCGGCCTGACCGTCAAGGTGCTCCCCCGCGTCGCGGACCTCATCGACGGGCGGGTCGGCGTCCAGGACATCCGCGACATCGACATCACCGACCTGCTGGGACGCCACCGGATCCAGACCGACGTCGCCTCGGTGGCCGGCTACGTCACCGGCCGGCGGGTGCTCGTCACCGGGGCCGGCGGCTCGATCGGCTCGCAGCTGTGCCGGCAGCTGTACCCCTACCGCCCCCAGGAGCTGGTCATGCTGGACCGGGACGAGTCCGCGCTGCGGGCGGTCCAGATATCCATCCACGGCCGGGCGGCCACCGACGACGAGACGGTGGTGCTGTGCGACATCCGCGACGCCGAGGCCGTCCACGCCGTGTTCGCCCGGTACCGGCCGCAGGTGGTCTTCCACGCCGCCGCGCTGAAACACCTGCCCCTGCTGGAACGCTTCCCCGGCGAGTCGGTGAAGACCAACGTGTGGGGGACGATGACCGTCCTGGACGCCGCCGTGTCGGTGGGCGTCGAACGGTTCGTCAACATCTCGACGGACAAGGCCGCGAACCCGACCAGCGTCCTGGGCTACTCCAAGCGGATCACCGAGCGGCTGACCGCCGGGATGTCCGCGCGCGCCCACGGCGGGGTCTTCGTCAGCGTGCGGTTCGGCAACGTCCTGGGCAGCCAGGGCTCCGTGCTGCGGGTGTTCGCCAGCCAGCTGGCCGCGGGCGGGCCGCTGACGGTCACGCACCCGGACGTCACCCGCTACTTCATGACCGTCGAGGAGGCGGTGGAGCTCGTCGTCCAGGCCGGCGCCCTGGGCGGCAAC
>NZ_CAKKTM010000397.1 GCF_920888515.1 Protofrankia sp. CiP1_Cm_nod1
TCCTCGACATGGGCCGGCCGGTGCGGATCGCCGACGTCGCCAGCCGGCTGGCCGGCCGCGGCCCGCGGCCGGTCGAGGTGGTCTACACCGGGCTCGGCCCCGGGGAGAAGCTGCACGAGGACCTCTTCGACGACGACGAGCGCGACATCCGCCGCCACCATCCCCTGATCTCGTACGTGTCCGCGCCGGCGATCGACCGGCAGCAGGTCCGCGCGCTCGCGCCCTGGGGGGATCCCGGGGTGCTGCGCACGACGCTGCGCCAGCTCGCGAGGCCGCTCCCGGCCCTGCCACACCCCGCCGAGCCGCATCCGCGGGAAACCCGGCAGCGGGAAACCCGGCCGCGCGCGGCGGAGACACCGAGCGTGGTCGGCAACGACCTGTGACCGATGCCTGCCGGCGCGCGTCCACCAGCCCCCACCAGGCCCTCACCAGGGCGGACGGGCGCCGGCCGGGTGGGCGGATGAGGCGTTCCCCACTCGTGGGGGTATTCCAGTGGTTATCGTCATCGCGTGGATCGCTGGTTCAGTCTCGTCGGCGCCGACAACGTCCGGGATCTCGGCGGGCTACCGACCAGGGACGGAGCGTCGACACGGCCGGGACAACTGCTGCGCGCCGACACCGTCCAGGAGCTGACCAAGGACGATGTTGTTACGTTACGTAACAACTATGGCCTGCGCACGGTCCTCGATCTGCGCGCCGCGGCGGAGATCGCCCGGGAGGGCCGCGGCCCGCTGGCGGAGGAGGATGTCGCCTACCACAACCTGTCGTTCCTCCCCGGCGAGTTCGTGATGGCCGACGACCCGCGCTACCCCCTGATCGTCGCCGACCGCGCCTCGCAGGACCGGGTCGAGCACTACCTCGACTACCTGCGCGGGGCACCCGACGCGGTCGCCGGCGCCCTGCGGCTGCTCGCGGACCCCGGCCGCCTGCCGGCGCTGTTCCACTGCGCCGCGGGCAAGGACCGCACAGGCGTGCTGGCCGCCGTCGTGCTCGACATCGCCGGGGTCGAACGGGACGCGGTCATCGCCGACTATGTCGCGAGCAACGAGCGGATCGACCGGGTGGACCGCCGGCTGGCCAGGCGTCCCACCTACGACCGGGCCCGCAGCGGCGCCAGGGCGGACGGCATGAGCTGCCGGCCGGAGGTCATCAGCCGCTTCCTCACCGCGCTCGACGACACCTGGGGCGGCGCGGCCGGGTGGGCCCGGCACGCCGGCGTGCCCGACGACGCGCTCCGCTCGCTGCGGGCCAACCTGACCGGCTGAGCGGGGCGGCGGACATCCCATGCGAACCGCTGGCACCAACCGGTGTTACCGGGCCCGTACAGCCGGCCGGACCACCCAGCACAATGGGGTGGTGGACGCGACACCGCCCCGCCCGTACCACCGGCCCGGCCGGTCCTGGCGGGTACGCGGTGCCTCCCGGCGGCACCCGTCGTGCGGCGCCCCGCAGATACTGGTCCTGCTCGTGGCCGCGACCTGCCTGAGCACGGTCCTCACCAGCTGTGGGGAGAGTATCTCCTCCCGGTCGGCGTCAAGAGTCCCGCGCGACCTGATCCCCCTCTTCCAGAACGCCGCGGCGGTCTACGGTGTCCTCACCGCGGCCCAGCTCGCGGCCCAGGCCCGGGTGGAGAGCAAGTTCAACCGCGACGCGGTGTCCCGCGCGGGTGCCCGCGGCATGATGCAGTTCCTGCCCGGCACCTGGGAACAGTTCGGTGTCGACGGCAATGCCGACGGCGCGGCCGACCCGTTGGAACCGGCGGACGCCATCCTTTCCGCCGCGCGTTACGACGCCCACCTGGCCCAGCTCGTCCAGAAACTGCCCGGCGACCGTGTCTCGTTGATCCTGGCCGCCTATAATGCGGGACCCGCGGCTGTCCGCGATGCCGGCGGAGTTCCCGATTTCGCCGAGACGCGAGCATACGTCGCGAACGTCCACAACTGGACCAGCCGCTTCAACGACCAGCTCTAGACAGGCCAACTTCAGACATACCGGCACCGGGCACACCGGCGCCGGACATATGCCGGCGGCCCCGCGCACGCCGCCCGGGGCCCCGGGAAAACCGATGGAGAAAACAATGACCGACAATGGTGGGCGGTGACACGGCCGCTGCCGGACGCCGACGCCACTCCGTCGCCCGCTGCCGACCCGGCGGTCGAGGACGTCATCCGGCGGATCGAACGCTCCAGCGGCATGCTCGCCAGCCGCGCGGTGGCCCGCATGCACGAGGTCCTGCCCTGGTTCACGCCCATGTCGGCCCGGCACCGGGCCGACATCCAGCTGGTGGTACAGGCCGGGATCTCCTCGTTCGTGGAGTGGTGCCGGAGTCCCCAGCACGCCCGGGAGCTGTCCGGGGACGTGTTCCGGGTCGCTCCCCGTGACCTCGTCCGGGCTGTGACCTTCCGCCGCCTGGTCGAACTGGTGCGGGTGGCGGTCGAGGCGATCGAGGCCGAGGTGCCCGCGCTGGCCGGCCCCGAGCACGAGCAGCGGCTGCTCGCCGACGTGCTGCGCTACTCCCGCGACATCGCCTTCGCCGGCGCGGTCGTCTACGCCCGCGCCGCCGAGGAGCGGGGCGCGTGGGACGCCCGGCTGGAGGCGCTCGTCGTGGACCACGTCGTGCGCGGCGAGGTGGAGCGGGCGCTGCCGTCACGCGCGGCGGCGCTGGGCTGGCGCAACCCGCCGTCCGTCGCGGTGATCGTCGGGGACACCCCGGACCGCTCCCCCGAGGTCGTCGTCGACCAGGTCCACCGCCTCGGGCGCGGGGCCGGCCTGGAGGTGCTCACCGGCGTCCACCACGAACGGCTGGTCGTCATCGTCGGCGGGGACTTCGTGACCGCCGCCGCCGCCGCGCGGCGGCCGGCCCGGCCCGGCGCCGCCGGCTGCGGCCGTGCCCTGCTCGACGCCGTCGACGCCCTGTTGCCGGCCTACGGGCCCGGTCCGGTCATCATCGGCCCGGTCGCCGCCGACCTGGCCACGGCCGCCTCCT
>NZ_CAKKTM010000398.1 GCF_920888515.1 Protofrankia sp. CiP1_Cm_nod1
TGGTCGCGGCGTGGCCGGCCGCCCCGCGCCCGGTGACCGCGCAGGCGCTGCTGCCGGAACGGGCCCTCGCCGGCGACACCGGAGCCCGCCGCGCCCTGATCGAGGACGTGTACACGCCGCTGCGGGAGGCGGGGGCGCCGCTGCTGGCAACGGTGGGCGCCTACCTCGACCTCGGCGCCTCGCTGGAGGCCACGGCCCGCGCCCTGTACCTGCATCCCAACACGGTCCGTTACCGGCTCCGCAAAGCCGCCGACGCGTGCGGGCTCGACCCGACGGACCACCGGGAACGGTTCACCCTGCACGTGGCGCTCATCCTGGGCCGGCTCGCCGCGGTGTGACCGCGGGCCGGCCGCGACCGGCACGGGCGCACCGGCGCCCGGCCCGGCGGGACGCGTTGCCATCACTTGTCGCCCGTGTCACCGAATTCCCCACCGGCCTGGTGATGGGCAATAAAGATATGGGACGGCCGAATCACTTTGTAGAGCTCCCACAATGAGCCGACGGCACAACGGTGAGTGCCCGCCAGCGACAGCCGGCGGTCAGGAAGGGTTAGGTGGTCCGGTGCTCGCTATCCTCGCCCCAGGCCAAGGTGCCCAGACTCCCGGTCAGCTGAAACCCTGGCTTGAGATCGGCGGTGTCGAGCCACGGCTGCGGTGGTGGTCGGCCGCCGTCGGAATCGACCTTGTGGACGTCGGCAGCGACGGCTCCGCGGAGACGATCCGCGACACCGCCGTCGCACAGCCGTTGATCGTCGCGACCGGTCTTGTCGCCGCCGAACAGCTTTCCCTTCCCCGGACGGGTAATCTTCTTGTCGCCGGCCACAGTGTGGGGGAAATCACCGCTTCTGTCCTGGCCGGTACCCTGGACGCCGAAAGCGCGCTGGTGTTCGTCGCGTTGCGCGGCCGGGCCATGGCCGAGGCCGCCCGGCGCGTCCCCACCGGTATGACGGCGGTCGTGGGCGGCGACCCGGACGAGGTCACCGAACATCTGCGCGGGCTGGGCCTGACCGCGGCGAACCGCAACGGCGCCGGGCAGGTCGTCGCGGCCGGCTCCCTCGAGGCACTGGCCCGCCTCGCCGAGGAGCCGCCGCCACGCACCCGGTTGCGCCCACTGTCCGTAGCCGGCGCCTTCCACACCCACTTCATGCGGCCCGCCACCGACCAGCTCGCCGGGATCGCCCCCGGGCTGCGCCCGCGGACGCCTGTCGTGGCCCAGCTGTCCAACGCCGATGGTACTGTCATCAACAACGGCCCCGAGCTGGTCCAGCACCTTGTCGATCAGGTCGCCGCACCGGTGCGGTGGGACCTGTGCCTGGCCCGTATGCGTGATCTCGGGGTGACCGCGATTGTGGAACTACCACCCGCCGGGACGCTGGCAGGCATAGCCAAAAGGGAGCTCACCGGCGTGCAGATCCTCGCTGTGAAGACACCTGACGACCTGCCCGCGGCCCGTGAACTGATCGCCCGCCACACAGACGCGCCGGGTGGCGGCGGCCCGGATGGCGGCGGCCCGGCCGCCGCCGACGGGCTCGTGGGAGCGACGCGGTGAACGGCTCCCGGCTGATGGGGATCGGCACCTACCGCCCCGCCCGCCTGGTGACCAACGACGACCTGGCCAAGCGGGTCGCGACGTCCGACGAATGGGTCCGCTCGCGGACCGGCATCGCCACCCGCCGGATCGCCGACACCGACGAGACCATCGTCGCGATGGGATCGATGGCCGCGGAGAAGGCGCTCGCCGCGGCCGGCATCGACGCCGCCGAGCTCGACATTGTACTGCTGGCGACCTGCACGAACCCGTCCCAGATCCCGGGCTCCGGGCCGCAGATCGCGCACCGGCTGGGTGCCGTGCGCGCGGGCGCGCTCGACATCAACGCCGGCTGCGCCGGCTTCTCGTACGCCCTGTCGATGGCGTCCGACATGGTCCGGGTGGGAAGCGCCCGACACGTCCTGGTGGTGGCCGCCGAACGGCTGTCGGACTACACCGACTGGGATGACCGCTCCACCTGCATCCTGCTCGCCGACGGCGCCGGGGCCGCGGTGGTCGGGCCCGCCCCGACCACCGAGATCGGCCCGGCGGTCTGGGGCCACGACGGCGGGAAGGCCGGCGCCATCAGGGTCCCCGGGTACGGCGACAACCTCTTCCGCATGGAAGGCCAGACGGTGTTCCGGTGGGCCATCACCCTGACCCCGACGGTCCGGCGCGCCTGTGAGCTCGCCGGGGTCGCGCCGGCCGAGCTCGCCGGGGTCATCCCGCACCAGGCCAACCTGAGGATCATCGACGCGCTGGTGACCGGCATCGGCGCCACGAACGCCGTGGTCGCCCGCGACGTGGTCGAGTCCGGCAACACCTCGGCCGCCAGCATCCCGCTGGCATTCAGCCGGATTCTCGACGGCGGCCAGCTGCGGCCGGGCGATCCCGTCCTGCTGTTCGGCTTCGGCGCCGGCCTGACCTACTGCGGTCAGGTCGTACGTTGCCCATAGGATTCATCGCACCGGCCGAGGACGACACGAACCTGGTTGTTCGCGTCTTCCGACAGCCCGCACCAGTTGGAACCACGTTCGGCCGATGATGGCACGGGTAAATCCACCCGTGTTGTCCGTGACGTCAGAGAAGAACAGGAGAAACAATGTCGCAGTCCGATATTCTGGAGGGTCTCGCCGCAATTCTTGAGGAGGTCGCCGGAGTCGACCCGGCCGACGTCACCGCGGACAAGACGTTCATCGACGACCTGGACGTCGACTCGCTGTCCATGGTCGAGGTCGTCGTCGCCGCCGAGGAGAAGTTCGACGTCAAGATCCCTGACGAGGACGTCAAGAGCCTCAAGACCGTCGGCGACGCGGTGTCCTACATCCAGCGGGCGGGTGTCGCCGCGTGACCGCGACCCCCAGGCAGGTCGTCGTCACCGGCCTCGGGGCAACCACCCCTCTCGGCGGCGACGTCGCCTCCACGTGGGAGGGCCTGCTCGCGGGCCGCTCCGGTGTGCGCCGGCTGACCGACGAGTGGGTCGAGCAGCTTCCGGTCCACATCGCCGCGCCCGCCGCGGTGGAACCCCCGCTGGAGCGGCTGGAGGCACGCACCCTCGACCGCGTGCAGCAGCTGGCTCTGGTGGCCGCCCGGGAGGCGTGGGCCGACGCCGGAACGCCCGAGGTCGACCCCGAACGGCTCGCCGCGGTGGTCGGCTCCGGTATCGGTGGGGTGCTGACCCTGCTCAACCAGTACGAAGTACTGCGCGAGCGGGGCCCACGCCGGGTCTCCCCGCACGTGGTGCCGATGCTCATGCCCAACGGCCCGGCCGCCACCGTGGGGCTGGCCTTCACCGCCCGGGCGGGGGTGCACGCCCCGGTCAGCGCGTGCGCGTCGGGAGCGGAGGCCATCGGCTACGCCCTGGACATGATCCGGGCCGGCCGGGCGGACGTGGCCATCACCGGCGGGTCGGAGGCGGCGATCCACCCGCTGCCGCTCGCCGGGTTCGCCCAGATGCAGGCCCTGTCCCGACGCAACGACGCCCCGCAGGCGGCATCCCGGCCGTTCGACAAGGGACGGGACGGGTTCATCCTCGGGGAGGGCGCCGGTGCCCTCGTCCTGGAGTCCGCCGAGCACGCCGCCGCCCGCGGCGCGCGGGTGTACGCCACCCTGGCCGGGTCCGGGACCAGCGCGGACGCCTACCACGTGACCGCCCCCGAGCCCAGCGGCGCCGGCGCGGCGCGGGCCGTGCGGGCGGCGTTGCACTCCGGCGGGCTGACCCCGGCCGACCTCGTGCACATCAACGCCCACGGCACCTCCACCCCCATCGGGGACGTCGCCGAGGCCCACGCGCTGCGGGCCGCGCTCGGGGACACCCTGGACGGGGTGGCGGTGACCTCCACCAAGTCCATGACCGGGCACCTGCTCGGGGCGGCCGGGGCGGTCGAGGCGGTGATAGCCGTCCTCACCCTGCGGGACAGGGTCGTGCCGGCCACCCGCAACCTCGACGCTCTCGACGACGAGATCGACCTCGACGTGGTGTCCATCGACAACCGTGCCATCCCCGCGGGCGCGGTCCTGTCGAACTCGTTCGGTTTCGGCGGGCACGACGTCTGTCTCGTCTTCACCCCCTGAGCGCGGCCCGGCCGACCGGCCGGGCCGACCGACCGGCCGGGCCGCCCCGGCGTCCCACCGGCACCCTGACGGGAACGACGCGTCCCACCGCTGGTCACCGGACCCGGCATCCACCCTGTCGGTGATTCCGCCCGGCCGGTTCGCGTCCTGTCCAGTCAGTCCGTTCAGCTAGCCCGTTCAGCCGGATGTTCATGGCGAACACCCGGTACCGACCGTCGCATCCGGCCGGCGCGGTCGGTGGCCGGGTGCTCCTGCGCGCGGGTGCCGGTTCTCCGCCCCGCTTTCCCTGTTCTGGTTCCTCCGCTTTCTCTTCTTTTCTCCGCTCCTTCTCTCCGCCTGCTTTTTTCGTGCTGACAACCAGCGGATCACATGCCCCGGCCGCTGTCCGACATAAACAACGGGAAATTACGGGTGACTACGACAGAAAACCGTGAGGACCCGTCCGGTCGCAAACGGGAACGATGATCCGATGAGCCCACCGGCCGCGGCGCGGCCCGCGGGCGCTCGCCTGCTCTCGTCACTGACCCAGGGATCCCAAGGAGATAAACGGTGAGTCTCTCCACGCTCGAACGCACCGACCCGCGTGCCCCGTCGGCCCGGCTGGCCCAGTTCTTCGACCCCGGCACCTTCGAGCCCTTCGCCGCCGCGGACACCTCCGGCGTGCTGGCGGGAGTGGGCACCGTCGAGGGCAGCCCGGTGGTGGCCTTCGCCACCGACGCGGCCATCCAGGGCGGCGCGATGGGACGCGAGGGCTGCACGCGGATCGTCGACGCCATCGAGGCGGCGGCCCGCCTGCGCCGCCCGGTGGTCGGGATCTGGCATTCCGGCGGGGCCCGGCTGCGGGAGGGAGTGGCCTCCCTCGACGGGGTCGGCCGGGTGTTCGCGGCCACGGTCCGCAGCTCCGGGCGGATCCCCCAGATCTCCCTGGTGCTCGGCGCCGCCGCCGGTGGCGCCGCCTACGGCCCCGCGCTGACCGACATCGTCGTGATGGGCCCGGCCGCCAAGGTCTTCGTCACCGGCCCGGACGTCGTACGGACGGTGACCGGTGAGGACTGCACCGCCGACAGCCTGGGCGGGCCCGACGTGCACGCACGCCGCAGCGGGGTCGTCGCCGTCACCTGCGACTCCGACGAGGCCGCCGTCGCCCGGACCCGCCGGTTGTGCGCGCTGCTCGGCGAGCAGGGCGGCATCGCCGCGGTGGAGGCCCGCGAGCTCGGTGACCTGCTGCCGGAGTCGCCGCGCCGCGCCTACGACGTCCGCCCGCTGGTGGCGGGCATCCTCGACGACGACGTGGTCGAGCTGCACCCCCGCTGGGCACCGAACATCGTCACCGCCCTGGGCCGGCTCGGCGGCCGGACGGTGGGCGTGGTCGCCAACAACCCGCTGCGCCGCGGCGGCTGCCTGGACGCCACGTCCGCGGAGAAGGCGTCCCGCTTCGTGCGGATGTGCGACTCCTTCGGCGTGCCGCTGGTCGTCCTGGTCGACGTCCCCGGCTACCTGCCCGGTGTGGGCCAGGAGTGGGACGGTGTGGTCCGGCGCGGCGCGAAGCTGCTGTACGCGTTCGCCGAGTGCACCGTGCCCCGGGTCACCGTCGTCACCCGCAAGGCCTACGGTGGCGCCTATGTCGCCATGAACTCGCACAGCCTGGGCGCGACGGCCGTGTTCGCCTGGCCGACCGCGGAGGTGGCGGTGATGGGCGCCGAGGCCGCCGTCGGGATCCTCCACCGGCGCGAGCTGGCCGAGGTCCCGACCCAGCGCCGTCCGGAGGTGGTCGCCGAGCTCGCCGCCGAGCACGTGCGCGTGGTCGGCGGGATCGACCGCGCGGTGGAGCTGGGCGTGGTGGACGCCGTGGTCACCCCGGCGGACACCAGGGCGGCGGTCGCCCAGGCCATCGCCGCCGCCCCGGCAGGTACCGCGGGCCACGGCAACATCCCGCTGTAGGCCCCGGTCCGTTGTAGGCCCCGGTGTAGGCGTGATCGCTGCCGCGCCCGTCGTCCCGGCTGTCCCGGCTGTCCCAGCTGTTCCAGCCCTGCCTACGGGACGGCGGGCGCGGCGTCCAACGCCTCCCGGATGACGTCCGCGACCTGGTCGGCCTCCAGCAGGAACGCGTCGTGCCCGTACAGCGACCGGATCACCGCGAGCCGGCCGGCCAGGGCGGGCACCCGCACCGCATCGGCGATCTCACGCTGGAGGTACAGCGGGTAGAGCCGGTCGGAGTCGACGCCGGCCACCGCGACCGGCACCGGGCAGCGCGCCAGCGCCGCGGCCACCCCGCCCCGGCCGTGGCCGGCGTTCTGGGTCATCATCGCCCGGGTCAGGGCCACGTAGCTGCCCGCGTCGAACCGGCGGACGAGCTTGTCCGCGTGATGCTCGACGTAGGACTCGGCCGCGAAACGGCCGTCGGGCTGCGCCCGGTTGCCGAAGCGGCCGGCGAGCTCCCGCTCGCTGCGGTAGCTGACCTGGGCCATCCGGCGGGCCAGCCCCATCCCCGTGTGGGGGCCGGCACCGGCGGGCTGGTGGTGGTAGTCCCCGCCGTGCCAGCCGGGGTCGGCGGTGACCGCCGCGATCTGGGTGGAGTACAGGGCGATCTGCTCGGCGGTCGCCGCCGCCCCGCAGGCGACGACCACCGCCCTGGCGACGCGGCCGGGGTGGCGCAGCGCCCATTCCAGGGCGCGCATCCCCCCCATCGACCCGCCGACCACGCCGGCGAAGCGCCGGATCCCGAGCGCGTCGGCCAGCAGCGCCTCCACCAGCACCTGGTCACCGATGGTGATCCGCGGCCAGCGGCTGCCCCAGGGCCGCCCGTCCGCGGCGGCCGAGGACGGGCCGGTCGTCCCCTGGCAGCCGCCCAGGACGTTCGGGCACACGACGAAGTAGCGTTCGGTGTCCAGCGGCCGGCCCGGACCGATCATCGCATCCCACCAGCCGCGGCTGGCGTGCCCCGGGCCGGCCGGGCCGGCGGCGTGGCTGTCACCGGTCAGCGCGTGCAGGACCAGCAGGGCGTTGGACGCCGTCGGGTCGAGCCGCCCCCACGCCTCATAGGCCACTGTCACGCCGGGTAGCGACGCCCCGCTCTCCAGTTCGACCGGGCCGGGCAGCTCGACGAACCGGCGTGCCCCGGCCGGGTCGCGCCCGGCCCGCCACCCGCCGGAGACGGGCGGCAGGCGCTCGCCCACCGCCCCGTCCGGGCTGGCGCTGTCAGCCCTTGGCGGCACGGAAGCCGGCGTCGAGGTCCGCGAGGATGTCGTCGATGCCCTCGATCCCGACGGAGAGGCGGACGAGGTCGGGGGTCACCCCGGTGCTCGCCTGCTCGGCCTCGGTGAGCTGCGAGTGCGTCGTGGTGGCCGGGTGGATGATCAGCGAACGTACGTCGCCGACGTTGGCCAGATGGCTGAACAGCTCCACGCCCTCGACGAACTTCCGGCCCGCCTCGGCACCGCCGACGATCCCGAACGACAGGATCGCGCCGGCGCCCTTCGGCAGCACCCGCTGGGCCCGGTCGTACCACCTCGACGACGCAAGCCCCGGGTAGTTGACCCAGCTCACCTCGTCCCGCGCCTGGAGCCACTCGGCCACCCGCTGGGCGTTGGCGGTGTGCCGCTCGATCCGCAGGGAGAGCGTCTCCAGACCCTGGAGCAGGAGGAACGAGTTGAACGGCGAGATCGCCGCGCCGATGTCGCGCAGCAGCTGGACGCGCGCCTTGGCGATGAAGGAGCCATGGCCGAGGACGTCCCAGTAGACCAGCCCGTGATAGCTCGGGTCGGGCGTGGTGAAGTTCGCGAACCGGCCCGACGCGCCGAAGTCGAACCGCCCGCCGTCGACGATCACGCCGCCGATCGCGGTGCCGTGGCCGCCGATGAACTTCGTCGCCGAGTGCACGACGATGTCGGCGCCGTGCTCGAACGGCCGGTAGAGGTAGGGCGTGGCCAGGGTGTTGTCGACGATGAGCGGGATACCGGCGGCGTGCGCGACCTCGGCGATCCCGGCGGTGTCGAGCACGTCCCCCTTGGGGTTGCCGATCGTCTCGCCGTAGAACGCCCGGGTGTTCGGGGCGATCGCGGCGCGCCAGGCGTCGAGGTCGTCCGGGTCCTCGACGAAGCTGACCTGGATGCCCAGCTTGGGCAGCGTGTAGTGGAACAGGTTGTACGTGCCGCCGTACAGGCTCGCCGAGGTCACGATGTGGTCGCCGGCCTCGGCGAGGTTCAGGATCGCCAGGGTCTCGGCGGCCTGGCCCGAGGACAGCGCGAGCGCTCCCACGCCCCCTTCGAGCGCGGTGATCCGCTGCTCGAAGACGTCCTGCGTGGGGTTCCCGATCCGGGTGTAGATGTTGCCGGTCTCACCGAGGGCGAACAGCGCGGCGGCGTGGTCGGTGTCCCGGAAGACGTAGCTCGTCGTCTGGTAGATCGGCACGGCGCGGGCGCCGGTCGTCGGATCCGGCTGGGCGCCGGCGTGGATCTGGCGGGTCTCGAACGACCAGCTCTCTGCTGACATGGAACGTGATCCTCCCCGGAGATGGGCGGCTGCGCCGGACAGGCCGCGTTAGCACTCATACCGGGACGGACGCGACCGCCGGGTCACGGCCACATGGATTACGAACATCACCAACGGCCGTCAGGCGGGACAACAGGCCTCGTCCACGAACGGGCGCGCCGGGTACCCCCGCATGTCGCACGACATGATTGACCGGGAGCGCACATTTCGGACTCTAGCACCCACAAGCAGACCCTGTCCCCGGGAAGGGCCTCTCCTCGGGGACGGGGCCAATCTCTCGGGGACGGGGCCAACGACCCGGTTCAGGCCGGCGCGGGGGCGGGCGGCGGGCCCTCGGAGGCCGGGGTGGCCGCGGCCCTGCCGGTGAGGTCCGGCAGCCGCAGCTGCTCGACGCGCTGGCCGCGGTGCGCCAGCACCGCGCTGGAGTGGTACTCCTCGGCGAGGGCGAGGAAGTTCGGCTCGTGGTAGCGACGCCCGTCCACGGTGGGGCCGGGCGTGCCCTCCATGATCGCTTCCACGTCCTCGCCGGTGATGGTCTTGTTCGTCTCCAGCGCGTGGGTGACCGCGAGGATCTCCCGGCGGTTGGCCTCCAGGATCGTCTCGGTGCGCACGTAGAGCTCCTGGAGCTTGGTCTCCACCTCCTCGACGAACCCGCCACCGAGGTAGCCGGGGCTGCTGCCCGAATAGGCCGGGTTGCTGCCCAGGCCCGAGGCCAGCGCGGGACGCGAGGTCAGCGTGGTGCCCATGGCGTGCCGGCCGATGCTGCGGGCGACCAGTTCGGTGGCGGCGTGCAGGTCCCCGCCGACGCCCTGGGTGTGGTCGCCCTCGAAGAACATCCGCTCGCCCACGATGGAGGCGAGGAAGGTCATCACGTCGATCTCGACCTCGGAGCGCCAGTCGACGAACCTGTCCTCCAGCGGCACCGGGGCCACGAAGCCGCCGGTGTCCCCCCGGCGCTCGATGGTCGCCATGTCGATCGCCATGTGCTTCTGCAGCCGGTACATGACCACCGCATGGCAGGCCTCGTGCAGGGCGACGCTGTGCCGCTCCCGCTCGACGTACTCGTGGTCGTCGGGCAGGCCGTGCTCCTTGATCGCCTTGGCCTTGAGCAGGTCCGGCCAGGTGACGACATCCCGGTCCGACTTGATCGCCTGGATCAGCGCCTCGTTGACCATGTCCTTGATGCTCGCGCCGGTGGCGTACGGGCTCATCACGGCGAGCCGCTCCACCTGCTCGGGCGCCACGTTGTGGTGGACCTTGGACAGGTAGCCGTGGAAGGTCCGCACCCGGCCCTCCTTGCTGGGGTAGCCGACCTTGTAGATGCGGTCGATGCGGCCGGGCCGCAGCAGCGCCTCGTCCAGGGACTGCGGCATGTTGGTCGCCATCATGATCATGATGCGGTACTTCGGCGGCGGCTTCGGCCGCATCCCCAGGGCGCGGCGGACGACCCGGTTGAGGAAGCCGCGGGGCTTCTTCAGGCCTGATATCTCGGTCAGCAGCGCCTGCAGCGTCCCGTCGAAACTCGACTGGCCACCACCGCCGCCGCCGGGGACGACGAACTGGGCCTCGGCGAGCTGCCGGCGGCTGCCGTGGCTGGCGTAGGCCAGCCCGTTGCACGAGGAGTGCGCCAAGCCGGCAGACCCGAGGGCGGAGGTACCGGCCGGCCCGAAGAGAGGGACGTCGGCCATGCCCGCCGGGGCCGCCCGCCCGAAGTCGCCGGCGAGCTGGCCGCGGTTGCCCAGGGTGTCGGCCTCGTCGAAGAAAACGATCACACCGCCGTAGCGGAGGGCCAGCTTGCGCAGCTTGCGGAACAGGCCCTTGACCTTCATCACGCCGACGCCGAAGAACATCGCCCGGAACGCCCCGGGGTCGACGAAGACGTAGGGCTTGCCGGTCTCGCCGGCGACCGCCTCCGCGATCAGGGTCTTGCCGGTGCCCGGCGGGCCCCACAGCAGGATGCCGCCCGGCACGTAACCGCCCCGGCTCTCGATCTCCTCGGGCTTCTCCAGGTGGAAGACCGCCTCCTTGACCCGGGACAGGACGTGGTCCTGGCCCCAGACGTCGGTGAACCTGGTCTTGATGTCCTCCGGGAAGTAGACGTCCACACCGCCGCGGGAGAGGAACCAGAAGATCGCCACGAACTGGCCGATGGCGATCGCCATGAACAGGACGAGCTGGAGCACGAGCGGCATCGCGCCCCAGATGTCACCGGGGAGGGCGACGACGGCGTTGAAGATCGAGTCGTCCCGGATCCGGGCGTAGACGAAGGCGGCGACCGCGAGGGTCGCCACCCACTTCAGGGCCCGGCTCATCCGGTAGCGGTTCCAGTCGTTGAACCGCAGCAGGCGACGCTCGAAGCGGCCGAAGACCCGGTCCGTCCAGAAGACGTAGTAGGCCGAGAACCGTTCGCCGATGAACATGTGCACCTGGCGGACGATCTCGACCGCGAACAGCGCGACCAGCCACCAGCTGGTCAACGCCTGCTCGCGCAGGGCGTCGGAGAAGGCCATGATCGGGTTGTCCGACATGGCCGCGGCCACCACGAACGCGAACAGCGCCACGATCAGGAGGAGGAACTTCACCCTGTCCCACAGGACCAGCCGCTTGCGTACCGGCCCGGACTGCCGCGGCGGAGGGTCGACGGGAGCGATCTGGAACGGCTGCGAGGGCGGCTGCACAGGCTGCTGCGCGGACGAGGTCTGATTCATGGTCTTCAATCTCAGGTGATCGGCTTGATCGTGAACGATGTCTGAACCTGGTTGATCTGCGCACCGTGCTTGTCGTAGCACCAGGCGGAGCAGGCGAACACGAGCTGGTAGAGCATCGTCTGATCCCGGTCGAAAAGACTGGTCTGGTCGATGGTGACCAGACCGGTGTCCACCCGGAGCTGGTAGATCAGATGGACGCCGTGCACACCGCCGTCCTTGCGGACGGCCTCGTCGGTCAGTAGCAGGAAGTGCGGCGCCAGCCGGGCACCCTCGGGATCCCGCCGGATCTCCTCGGTCTGCTCCCGTTCGGCGTCGTCGATGGAGATGAGCAGGTTACGCAGGTCGTTGGTGGACAGCGTGGCCGCTTCCTCCGGCAGGAGCTGGCGGACCTGGACGAACCCCTTCGGCTCCGGGGCGTCCGGGAGCAGCAGGTTCTTGTCGTCGAACTTCGCCGCCGCGTCGATCCCCACCACCCACTCGCGGGAGGCGAGCACCCGGGCGGCGTCGGGAGAGACGTTGCGGGCGTCTATCCCGACGAAGGCCGGCCCGAGCATGGGCTGGTGCTGCCAGGAGCTGGGAATCTTGAGAAACGTGCCCGCGCCCTTGTTCGTCACGTACTCGTAGCGACCGGAGCCGCACCCGGCGAGAACGACGATGGCCGCCAGGAGCGCGGACACGACAGGCATGGCGCGCCCCAGCGGCGTACGACTTCCCCTGCCCACGGCCGACCTCCAGAATGTAGTGAGGCTGAGCCTATGGTGCAGCACAGCACGCCGGCGTGACACCTTGTCCGGGAAAGCAGTGTCCGGGAAAGCAGCGCGCACGCGTCGGCATCGGCACCAGCGCCAGCACCAGGACAACTCGCCCCCCGTCCCCCCTGGCCTCGTCCTGCGCCCAGGCCTGCGGCCATGCTAGGCCGCGAGATCCGCGGGCGGCACCGGGTGGCCGAGATAGAAGCCCTGCCCCTCGTCGCACCCCAGATCGCGCAACAGGCTACAGACCTCACGCGACTCGATACCCTCGGCGACCACGCGCAGATCAAGATTATGGGCGAGATCGATGATCGACCGGACGATCGAGAAGTCCTTGGTGCGATGCGCCACATTCACCACGAACGATTTGTCGATCTTGAGGTCGTGCACGGGAAGATCGCGCAGATAGGCCAGCGACGAGTACCCCGTCCCGAAATCGTCCACCGAGATCCTGATCCCCTCGCCGCGTAACCGGGTGATGACGCTCATCGCGTTGCGCGTGTTCACCATGACCGCGCTCTCGGTGAGCTCGAGCTCGAGCGCCCGCGGCGGCAGGCCGGTGCGGTCCAGCTCCGCCCGCACGGTCGAGATCAGCTCCGCGTCATGCAGCATCCGGGCGGAGACGTTCACCGCCACCGGCAGCAGCCGGCCGGCGTCCCACCAGGACCGTGCCTGGTCGAGCGCGAGCATGAGCACCCGGCGGGTCAGCGGCTTGACCAGGTTGCTCTGCTCGGCGAAGGGGACGAAACGGCCCGGCTCGACCAGCCCGTGGGCCGGGTGCTGCCAGCGCACCAGCGCCTCGACCGCCGTGGTCCGCCCGGTACGCAGGTCCACCTTGGGCTGGTAGTGCAGGACGAGCTGGCCGCCGGCGATCGCCGAGCGCAGGCCGCCGAGCAGCTCGAGGCGCTCCCGGCGGTTCTGGTCGGCGTCCGGGGCGTAGACGGCGACGCCGAGGGAGAGCTGCTTCGCCCGGTACATGGCCACGTCCGCGCAGCGCACCAGCGTCCCGGGATCACGCCCGTCGTCGGGAGCAAGCGTGATCCCGATGCTGCCGTCCACGTGCAGGGGCAGGGAGCCGACGTCGATGCGCTCGGCCAGCGCCGCCCGGATGGAGCCCGCGGCCGCCAGCGCGTCGGCGGCACCCCCCGGTGCCGACGGGAGCAGGATGGCGAACTCGTCCCCGCCGAGGCGGGCGACCGTGTCACTGGGCCGGGTGGCCCGGCCCAGCCGGACGGCGACCTCGCGCAGCACGTCGTCGCCCACGTTGTGGCCCAGCGTGTCGTTGATCTCCTTGAACCGGTCGAGGTCCATCAGCAGCAGCGCGAGCCGGCCGCCGTCCCGCTCGATCTCCCCCAGCGCCCTGGAGATCCTGTCGTGCAGGAGGATCCGGTTGGCCAGGCCGGTCAGCGGGTCGTGCAGGGCCTGGCGGCGGACCTTCCGCTCGGCGTTGTGCCGTTCGATCGCCGCGGCCAGCACGTTGGCGACCGACTGGACGAAGTCCGCCTCGTCCGCGGCAAATTCCCGTGGATGCGTCGTGTACGCCACCAGGACGCCGAAGCTACGGCCAGCAGCTCCGATACGGGCGGCGACACCGGCGATCTGACCAACTCCGCCGGAGGCCCCGCCGAAGCCGTCGCCGAAGACGTCACCGAAGACGTCGGAGGTGCCCGGCAGCGACACGCCCAGGGGTGTCACGCCGTGGTCGACGACCACCGGGCTGTCCGCGGCCAGCACCCTCGCGATGACCGAGCCGTGCTGCGCGACGGGTCCCAGCACCTCGCAGTACGGCACGCCCAGGGTGTCGCACACGACCTCGGCGGCCTCCCGGCGCAGGCTGCCGACCGTCGTCCCGACGAGCGCGCGCTGGCCGAGGCAGGCGACGGCCGCCTGCCGCCGTTCGGCCTGCCGCAGGTCCGTGACATCCTGCAGCACCACCGCCAGCAGGTCCTGGGACTCCCCGGCCTCGGGGATCACCGACACCCGCAGCGCCCGTTCCCGCGGGTACCCGGCGGTCACTGGCCCGGCAGCCGCTGGGCCGGCGGCCACTGGCCCAGCGGTCACTGGCCCGGCGGCCAGGCTCAGGTAGGCGTGCTGCGGCTGCTCGGTCCGGATCGCCGTCGCGACCAGCCCCCACTCGCCATCCAGAGCGGCCGCGCCGGTGCGCGGCCGCAGCAGCCCGGCCAGCCGCTCCAGCGGGTCACCGGCCCGCAGCCGGCCACCGGTCAGGCGGTCCACGACCGGCGACGCGCGGCGGATCCGGCGCGCGCGGTCGACGAGCAGGATCCCCATCGGGAGATCGTCGACCGGGGCGCCGTCGGCGACGAGCTCCAGCAGCGCCGTGTGCTCGCCGACCGTCTCGGCGTCGAGGTGGCCGCGGGTCACGTCAATGATCGTTCCCAGGTTGCCCACGACCCGGCCGTCCAGGCCGCGCAGCAGGCTGGCGCGGATCTCGACGCGGCGGTAGGAGCCGCCCCTGGTCCGATAGCGGGTCACGTGGTGGCAGTGGCCGGCACCGCCGGCCACCACCGCCATGAACAGCGCCACCGTGTGGTCGCGCTCGTCCGGGTGCACGTAGTCGAGGAAGTGCTTCCCCAGGGTGGTCTCGACCTCGAAGCCGGTCACCACCGTCCACGCGGGGTTGAGATAGGTCCAGCGGCCCTGGGCGTCGGTCCGGAAGACGATCTCGGGCAGCCTGTCGAGGATGTCCCGGGCGGCACCGTCCGCGGCGGCCGGCGGGCTCGCGCCCGCGAGGCCCTCGGCACCGGCAGGGCCCGCCGCCGTCGGATCGTCCTCGGCCGGGCCGCGATGAGCGGGTTCGCCGCCAGCACCCTGACGATACAACGAACTGCGCAGCGTAGCCATCTCACGCGAAGTGTGACCATTGGAGGACATGGCGCAGCAGTATCGCGACTCATCCCGCGATTGTAAATACTTCGAGTAGTCATAAGGCTACTATGAGACCCATGAGTCGGCTACGCACCGCAATCATTATATCTCTGACGGCCGGCTTATCGATCATTGCCATACCCGCTCGGGCGACCGTGCCGACCGGCCAGGCCGTGACACCGGCCACCTACGCCTGGGCGCGACAGGCGGAGACGGCGTTCCCGCCACCCTGCGCGACCGGCTCGGCAACGTGCACGGACGCTGTAATAACTACGATGCGTAATCGACTGCGGCCACTGGAAGACCACTGCGACCCCCGCGCGCTCTTCGCCCTGGTCTACCTGCGGACGACCGAGGCTTTCCGCGACGCGGCCGCCACACCGGGCTACTTCGCCGACCCCGCCTGGGTTCGCGCCGAGGCCGCGCTGTTCGCCGAGTACTACTTCCGGGCGTTCGACGGATGGGCCGACGGCAGGCCGGCCGGGGTGCCACCGGTGTGGCGGACCGCCTTCGCCACGGCATCGACACCCACCCCCGGCGATCCCGCCGGCAGCCCCGCCGGCGGCCTGGTGCTCAGCATGCACGCGCACATCACCCGCGACCTCCCGTTCGTCCTCGCCGCCATGGGCCTCACCGGCCCGGACGGCAGCAGCCACAAGGGCGACCACGACCGGATCAACGAGATCCTGGCGAAGGTGGCGGTGTCCCTGCTCACGCAGCCGGGGAGCCCGCTGGGCTCGCTGCCGGACGAGATCGCGGACCGGCTCGGCACCGACCGCGAAGCCCTCGTCCCGACGCTGGTCGCCGCCCGGGAGAACGCCTGGCGGGACGCCGAGCGGCTGGTCGCCGCCCGCGACGGCCGGGAACGCACGGTGATCGCGTGGACGATCGAGGCCCGTGCCGAGGCAGGTGCCCAGGGGCTGCGGCCGCTGTTCACCGACGTGCCCGTGCCGGCGTCCACCACGTCCTGTGCCACGTCCCGTCCCGCCTGCTCCCCCGCGGGGGGATGACACACATCGGCTCCGACGCGGGCCGGGTCGGCTCCTGCCTGCTCCCCCGCGGGGGGATGACACCTCGTCCACCGGCGGCCGGCCGTCGCAGCCGCCCGGCGGACGGGCTGCCCGGCCACGGCGGACGGGCCGGGCTTTGGCGGGTTCGTCCGCGAGAGGCACACTTGAGCTCGTGGCGCACTACCGACATGGTCGAAAGGTCCCGGCGCTGCCACCCGCGCAACGCCACGCGATCGGAGCGTGCACGGTCGTGGCAGTGTTCGCCGTCGTGGCGCTGACCGCGTGGCGGCCGGCGCTCTTCGCGCTGCCGGGATTCGCGCTGATCCTCGCGCTCGGCGGGCTGGACCGAGTGATCGTCACCGCCCGGGGCCGGTCACCAGCGCCGGACCAGGCCCGGACCGGTCCCCTCGGCCTTGCCGCGCCCGGCGCCGCCGGCCCCGGCCCCAACGTCGACGCCGACATGGCCACGACGGTGCTGCCGCGCCTGTCAGCGGTGGACGACCCGTTCACCATGCAGACGATGGTCATCGACATGCGCGGGCTGCTGGAGGACAACCCGGCCTGGATGCGCTAAGCGTCCTGGCCGTCGCCGTCCGCGCGGGCCGTGACGAGGGCGAGCACCTTGTCGATGGCCAGCCGGACCGCCTGTGGATCACCGCCGGCACGGCCGGCCGCCAGACCGACAAGGAAGGCGGTCAGCGGAGCCGCGGGCCGTGCCACGGCGTGGGCCACCTCTCGGGCGAGGCCGAGAACCTCCTGGACGTCGAGGATCCCGGGGTCGAGGCCGAGCGCGCCGGCCGCGTCGACCACCCAGTCGTCAAGAGAACTCACCGGTCCATCCTGGCCCAGCGGCGCGCCCGCTCGACATCCGCGGGCCGGTCGCAGTCCAGCGTGGCACGCGCGTCGGCGGGCAGCACCCGCGCCGGCAGACCGGCCAGGACGGATCGCATCGGAACGCCAGCGGTGACCACGGGTAACCGGGCACGCAGCGCCGACGTCCGCCACACGCCGGTGAGGTACTGCCGGCGGCCCGCCGGGTCGGCCAGCAGGGCGCCCTGCACCACGCCACCGCGCCGATCACACTGGTCACCGTCGCGGCCAGCACTATGGGCATGATCAGCACCCTGGGCATGGCCAGCGCCATGGGCACCGCCCTGGGCATCGTCGTCGACGGCCCGCACGAGCGCGTCGAGGGCACCCGCCGTCACGAACGGGAGATCGGCGGCAAGCACCGCCACCAACGGCGCGCCCACCAGCCCGAGGCCGGCGGCCAGGGCCGCGACCGGTCCCCCGCCGGGCGGCCGTTCCCGGGTCCAGACGATATGCCGCGACACCGCGACCGGGCGCCGGGGGCCGACCACGACCACCTGCCGGGCGTCGTCCACCGCGGCCAGGACGCGTTCGAGCAGGGTCTGGTCACCGATGGTCAGCGCCGGTTTGTCCGCCCCGCCGAGCCTGCGGGCCAGGCCGCCGGCGAGCACCACCGCGTCCCAGCCCGTCCCGGCCCGGCCGCCGGTCATCCGCCGATCGCCGACATCGGCCGCGCCGGCTGGGTGAACGCCGGCTGGTCGATGCCGTGCCCGGCCCGTTTGCCCCGGACCGCCCGCGCCCACAGCGCCGCCAGGTGCGCGTCGTCGGCCCCGGCCCGCAGCGGGGTACGCAGGTCGGTCTCCTCCCGGGCGAACAGGCAGGACCGGACCTGCCCGTCAGCGGTGAGCCGGACCCGGTCGCAGGTGGCGCAGAAGGGCGCGGTCACCGAACCGACCAGCCCCACCGTGCCCGGCCCGCCGTCGACGGTGAACAGTTCGGCGGGCGCGCTGCCCCGGCCGGGCAGCGGCGTGAGGACGAACTCGCCACGCAGCCCGGCGAGGATCTCCGCGCCGGTGACCATGGCGGCCCGGTCCCAGGAGTGCTGGGGGTCGAGCGGCATCTGCTCGATGAAGCGCAGCTGGTAGCCCTGTCGCAGGCACCACCGCAGCAGGTCGGGCGCCTCGTCGTCGTTGACGCCGCGCAGCAGCACCGCGTTGACCTTCACCGGTGCCAGCCCGGCGGCGGCCGCGGCGGCCAGCCCCGCCCGCGCGTCGGCGAGCCGGTCCCGGCGGGTCAGCGCCTGGTAGCGGTCGGTGCGCAGGGTGTCGAGGGAGACGTTCACCCGGTCCAGGCCCGCCGCGCGCAACGCCGGGGCCATGCTCACGAGCGCGATGCCGTTGGTCGTCATCGACAGCCGGGGACGGGGGCGCAGCCGCGCCAGCCGGCCGACGAGGCCGGCCAGGCCCGGCCGCAGCGTCGGCTCGCCGCCGGTGAGCCTGACCTCGTCGACACCGAGCCTGGTCACCGCGATCCGCACCAGCCGGACGATCTCGTCGTCGGTCAGGATCTCCGCCCGCGGCAGCCAGGCCAGGCCTTCGGCGGGCATGCAGTAGGAACACCGCAGGTTGCAGCGATCGGTCAGCGAAACCCGGAGATCAGTGGCCACCCGGCCATGGGAATCGCTCAGGCGCACCCATCCAGCTTAGCCCGGCCGCGTGGACGCCGGCCCGAAGCGCTCCGGAGATGATCCTCCCTACCGCCGCCGGCCGGCCGCCGCGGCGGAATGCGCCCCCGAATATCGGTGTCACACCCGGATAGGCCGACGAGGTGTGCGGATCTATGGTGGAGTGGGCACGGGGGTGGCACGCAGGGCCTGGCACACACGTCGCTGGCACGGCGGTGCCAGCGGTGCCAGCGGTGCCAGCGACGGCACGGCGCAGCACTGTGCGCGCCGCGCATGGTGGATACCGCGTCAGAGATATCGGCGGCCGGTGGTAACAGGAGGACACAGGCGACATGCAGGTCTTCGGTGTCGACATCGGCGGTACCGGTATCAAGGGTGCACCCGTCGACATCGACGAGGGAACACTCACCGCGCCCCGCTTCCGGCTGCCCACACCGCAGCCGGCGCAACCGGCGGCCATCACCAAGACCGTCGCGGAGGTCGTGGCGCACTTCGGCTGGACGGGCCCGGTCGGGGCCGCTTTTCCCGCCGTCATCAAGGGCGGCGCGGCCAGGACCGCGGCCAACATCGACCCGGTCTGGGTGGGCACCGACGTCGCGGCGGCCCTGGGATCGGCGCTGCCGGGCAGCCCGGGCGGGGTGGCCGTGGTCAACGACGCCGATGCCGCGGGCGTCGCCGAGATGGCCTTCGGAGCCGGCCGGGACGTCGGCGGCGTCGTGATCATGACGACTTTCGGCACCGGTATCGGCACGGCGGTGTTCCTGCACGGGCAGCTCGTTCCCAACACCGAGCTCGGCCATCTGGAGATCGGTGGGCGCGACGCGGAGACGAGGGCGTCCGAGGGGGCCCGCGAACGCGACGATCTTTCCTGGGAGAAGTGGGCGAAGCGCGTCACCCGCTATCTGAACGCGCTTGAGGCGCTGCTGTGGCCGGATCTCATCATCATCGGCGGCGGCGCCAGCCGAAAAACTGATCGTTTTCTCGACTACCTCGAGGTGAACACGAAGGTCGTCGCGGCGCAGCTGCAGAACGAGGCCGGAATCGTCGGCGCGGCCCTGGTCGCCGGTGCCGGCGACCAGGGCCGGCCGAAGGCGACGGCCCGGCCCGCGCGCCGGCGCCCGCCCGCCACCAGGCCTCCCGG
>NZ_CAKKTM010000399.1:0-5169 GCF_920888515.1 Protofrankia sp. CiP1_Cm_nod1
GGCCCCGGCCGAGCCCGCCGCCCCGCCGCCGCCGCAGCCGGTCTTCACCCGGCCGCTCGCCCCCGCGCTGACGCTGGTCCAGGAGCCCGCCGCCGGGTACGAGGTGCCGCTGCCCCCGCAGCCGGTGGACAACGCCTCGCTACCGGTGTCGCTGCCCACGGTGGCGGCCGTGCCGGCGCCCGCCCCGGTCCGGCCCACCCCGGTCCAGCCCACCCCGGTCCAGCCGGCCCCGGTCCAGCCCACCCCGATCCAGCCGGCCGCGGCCAGGGGACGGACCCACGGGCTGCCCCGCCCGGCGGCTCGCACCGAGGTTCGCACCGAGGCCCCGGCCGTCCACCCGCATCCGGTGCCCACCGTGTCCGGCGCGCCTTCCGTGTCCGGCGCGCCTTCCGTGCCCGCCGCGCCTTCCGTGCCCGCCGTACATCCCCCGGCCACGGCAGTTCCCGTGCCGGCAGCGGTCGCCGCCGGCAGCACCGATATCGCCGACCTCGCCGACCTCGCCGGCACGTCCGAACCAGCCAACACCGCCGCGCTCGCAGGCACCGCCGCGCTCGCAGGCACGGCCAGGACAGCCACGGCCGGTATCGCGGACGCCGTCGGTGCCGCCGACGCCGTTGGCCCCACCGACGGCGTCGGCCCCACCGACGGCGCTGGTGACGCCGATGCCGTCGACGACACCGCCGGGCAGGCCGACCTCGCCGCACGGACGTCGCCGACGCCCCGGAACGGGCGCACGGGCACCGCCGGCCGGGCCGGGGAACGCGGCTCCGGTGGCCGCAAGAACCGCAAGTCCGTACCGGCCTGGGACGACATCGTCTTCGGCGCGCGCCGTACGTGATCACCACACCTATGATCATCACGACTCCCGCCGTGCCCCGGCCCTGACCTGCGTCGCCGACGGCTCCGAGAGGCCTGAGGGAACCGTCACACCGCTGGGCGGAACCAAATCCCGACGAAGACTGTTGAAGATGGTGTGACTGGAACCACTACCAGACCGACGCTGACCAACCTCGACCGGTGTGACCGGTGCGGCGCGCAGGCGTATGTGCGGGTCGTGCTTCCCGGTGGCGGCGAACTGCTGTTCTGCCGGCATCACGCCAAGTCCCACGACTCGAAGCTACGAGCCGTGGCCGTCGAATACCATGACGAAACAGACAAACTGACCGTCTCTCCCTGACCGCCCGCCACCCGGCGGCGGACATCGGCCCGGCGATCCCCCGCGGACACGATCACACGTTGTCAGCGGGGGCATTTTGATGTGGCCCGGAGGCATGGCTCGTCGACCGACGGCATGCCTCCGTTATCCATGCCGGCGCAACCAGGCCAGCGCAACTGGTGACATCGGCAGCGGCCGGCCGGCCGGGTTCCAGGCCAATCGACGACCGCTGGAGCCGCTGTGAACCCGAGGCCGTACCGTTGGTCCGGTGTGGTTGGCGAACAGGTTGCTGTCCGCGGTGCTCCAGACGCCTGGTCCCGCGTCCGATGCGTCGCGGCCCGCTGATCTGACGCATCCTGCTTCCGCCGCGCTGCCAGGCCTCGCGCCACCGTCAGGCCCCGTGTCGCCGTTGCCGGCCCGGCCTCCGAGAACAGTGCCCTCCCTGCTCGGACGGGTGTCGATGCGTGTTCTCACCCTCGCCCGCCGGACCGCGGCCCGTGCCTGGCGCGACCGCGTGCTCGGCCTCGCGGCCGAGGCCGGCTTCTGGCAGCTGCTGTCGCTGCCTCCCTTACTACTGGCGATCCTCGGCACCATCGGCTACGTCGGGGACGCGGTCGGCGCGGACGCCGTCGACAGCATCCGTCAGAGTCTGCTGAACGCCGCCGACGACCTGCTGACACCCTCGGTCGTCGACAACGTGATCCGCCCCACGATCAACGAGATCCTCACCCACGGGCGCCCGGATGTGATCTCGATCGGTTTCCTGCTGTCGCTGTGGACCGGGTCGTCGGCCATGGCGACCTACGTCAACACCATCACGATCGCCTACGGCCAGCGCCAGCTGCGATCAGCCGTACGCAGCCGGCTACTGGCACTGCGACTGTACCTGGCCCAGGTGGCCAGCGGTGTGATCCTGTTGCCCTCGCTCGTCCTCGGGCCGGACCTGATCTCGGAACTGCTCGACGCCAACCGCCACCACCTCGTCGGCTGGCTGCTGACGGTCCTGTTCTGGCCGGTGGTCGCGGTCCTCTCCCTGACGATGCTGACCTCGCTGTACCACCTGTCGTTGCCGTCCCGGCGCCCGTGGCGGCGGGCGCTGCCCGGCGCCCTGCTGGCCATGGTGGTCTGGAACGTCGGCAGCTACCTGCTGCGGCTGTACCTGGAAACGGTCTTCGGCAATGAACTGATCTACGGCTCGGTGGCGGCGCCCGTGGCCGCGCTGCTGTTCTTCTACATCACGGCGTTGGCCGTCCTGCTCGGCGCCGAACTGAACGCCGCCATCGACGAGCGCGGTGACCACACCCCGTCACCGGGCCACACGCCGCCGGGCCAGCGGCGGCCGGAGGTTCAGTAGGTGCACGATCCCGCGGTGGCGTCGGTCGTGGCCGTGGCGGCCACCAGGGTGATGGCCGGCCCGGCCGGCCCGCCCAGCGGGCCACCGTCGACGGCCGCGGCGCTCGCGGAGGACGGCCGCCGGCCGGAGAGATCCGCCAGGAAGGCCGCCAGCTTGTTCGGGTCGGTGAGCAGCACGGACTGGCCGCCTGCCTGACCAGGCGACGCCGGGACGGTCTCGAAGCGGACACCCCCGCTGCCCACGCCACGCAGCCGGACGGCCAGTGGCTGCAGGTCGGTCAGGGAGGTGCCGGCGTCGACGGTCACGGACGAGGTGGCCGCGTCCAGCAGGGAAGCCAGCCGGACCGGGTTGACCAGGGTCGAGGTGCTGGTCGCCGACCGGAAGACCACACCGATGAACTGCTGCTGACGCCGGATCCGGTCGAGGTCGCCCTCGGGCAGGCCGTACCGCTGGCGGACGAAGGCCAGCGCCTGCTCGCCGTTGACCCTGTTGTCGCCGACCTGGCCGTGCCAGCCCGACATCTTGTCGTCGAGGTTGCTCCGGCTCCCGTTGGGCAGCGGTTTCACGCACACGGTCACCCCGCCGAGGGCGTCCGTCATCCGTTGGAACCCGATGAAGTCGATCTGCAGGTAGTGGTCGATACGGATCTTCGTCAGCGTCTCGATGGTCCGTACCAGCAGGGACGGCCCGCCCAACGCGAACGCGGCGTTGAGCTTGGACTTCCGCGCGGCGTGGGCGCGGCCGGCGGAGTCGGTGTAGGCGGGGATCGTCACCCACAGGTCCCGGGGGAACGAGGCGAGCGTGGTGGAGCCATCGGCGTCCAGGTGGGCGAGGATCGTGGTGTCCGACCGCTGGCCCTCGACCTCACCGAACTCCCCGTCCGTACCGCTGCGGCTGTCCGAGCCGACGAGCAGGATGTTGCGGGTACCGCCGCCGGCCCCGCCCGGCCGCCGCTCGGTGCCGGGGAAGGCCAGCGACACATGGGTGACCTTGTTGTCATAGTGCCGCAGGGCCAGCCAGCCCCCGCCGGAGACGGCCAGTACGAGGACGGACGCCAGCGCCGCCACGCCGGTGACCAGGCGGCGCCCAGTGGAGCGCCGGGGCGGTAAGGGCTCGGGCGGCGGCTGTGACGGCTGGAACGGCGGCGGCTGCGACGGCGGTGGCTGCTGCCATCCGGGCTGCGGCGGTGGCTGCTGCCACCCGGGAGCCCCGCCCGGGGGCCGGCGCTCCTCAGGCCATCCAGGCCGCCGCCCCGCTCGTCCGGGCCCGTCCGGAGGCCACGTCATGACCACGTCCCCTCGTCCACCCCACCGCTCGCCATCCCTGTCGACGTCCGGTAGCCGTTGGAATGTTCCCGGTCCCGGGTGTCGCGCCCACGACTTCCACCGCCGTCACCGGCGCACCGCCGGATCAACCGAACTCGGCCCGGATCGCGGGGCCGTCCGCGTCGAGTACCGGTTCCGGCGGCCGCCGGGAGTCCTGCGGCCAGTCCGCCATCTTCACCGGATTCCCGGGCAGCGGAAGGCCCCCGGCGTCGACCACCATGCCGCGGAAAACAGCCTGTTCGGAGGAGACCGCCTCCGCCACGTTGTTTGGGGCCACAGGGTATGCCCGCCGCACCCAGCACTTTCAGCCAATACGCAGCCGGCTGGGCACGAAGAGTCCGCTCCGCTTCCTGCTTGAACGCCTCCCGGGCCGCCAGCCGGGCACTGTTGGTGACGAACCGCGGATCCGTGCCGAGATCCGGGCGGTCCAGCGCGCGGCACAGCCCGGCGAAGAGGCTGTCGTTCGCGGCACAGATCACAATGCTGCGGTCCGCGCAGGCGAACGTGTCGAACGGCGCGATCGAGTAATGTGCGTTGCCGATGCGCGGCGGCGTGACACCGGTCGCCAGATAGGACAGGGCCGCACCCTCGAGCAACGACAGTGTGGCGTCGAACATGGCTATGTCGATATGGGTACCGCGGCCGGTGGCCAGCCGCCCGTACAATGCGGCCCCGATCGCGCCGAAAGCATACAGACCGGCCGCAAGGTCCGCGATCGGGACGCCGGGCTTCACCGGGTCGCTGTCCGGTGACCCGGTGATCGACATAATCCCGGTGGCGGCCTGCACGACCGCGTCGTAGGCCGGCCGGTTTCGCCACGGGCCGGTCCGCCCGAAGCCGGAGATGCTCACGTAAACCAGTCGAGGATTACGTCCCGACAACGTGCCCCAGCCGAGACCGAGCCGGTCCATCACGCCGGGCCGGAAGTTCTCCACCAGCACATCGGCGCGGTCGATGATGGAAAGTAACGTCGCGTGGTCGTCCGGATCCTTCAGATCGAGCGCGATCGACTGTTTGCCGCGGTTCACCCGGGCGAAGTACAGCGACCGGTCGTCCATGAACGGACCGTAGGAGCGGGAGTCATCCCCGTGACCGGGACGTTCCACCTTGATGACCCTCGCCCCGAGATCGGCGAGCATCAGCGTGGACAACGGCCCGGCCAATACCCGGGTGAGATCGACGACAAGAAGGCCATCCATGGGACCCGGCGACATAGGCACTCCTGGGACGCTACCCGCCACGGACCGCCGCGGCCTACCGTTGGAACCATGAGTACGCGCCCGAGTGCTTCCCCGCCTTCTACCGGCAGATCCGAGCAGCCTACCGACAGATCC
>NZ_CAKKTM010000399.1:5609-11311 GCF_920888515.1 Protofrankia sp. CiP1_Cm_nod1
GCTGCTCCCAGTTCCAGCGGCGGTTCCGTCACCGGGCCCGCTTCGCCGGCGGGACAGGCCAGCCACGACCAGCAGCCACCTTCCGCCTTCCGCCGATTCATGGCCACCGGCTGGGTGTCCACCGCGGAGCCGACGCCGGCCCGTGACGATGTGGCACAGTACGCGGCCCAGGATGTGGCCCAGTACGCGGCCAAGCGGCGCGCGCTGCTGAGCTCACGATTCCCGGCCGAGACGCTGGTGGTGCCCAGCGGTGGGCTCAAGGTACGGGCGAATGACACCGATTACCCGTTCCGGCCGGGCAGTGATTTCTTCTGGCTGACCGGTTGTCACGAGCCGGACGCCGTGGTGATTCTGCGTCCGAGCCCCGGTGGCGACCACGACGCCGTCCTGTATGTCGCCGACCGCTCGGACCGTTCCACACCGGCCTTCTACACCGACCGGCGCTACGGCGAACTGTGGGTGGGACCACGCGCGGGGGTACGGGAGACGTCGGCGGCTCTCGAGATCACCTGCCGCCCGCTCGACGAGCTCGCCGAGGCGCTGGCCCGGCTGTCACCGGCGACGACCCGGGTGGTACGCGGCCAGGACGAGCAGGTGGACCGCGCGGTCCTGCGGTACACGCCCGCCGGCCGGGAAGCATCCACCCCCGCCGGGACCGACCGGGACACGGAGCTGGCCCAGGTCCTCTCCGAGCTGCGGCTGGTCAAGGACGAGCACGAAACGGCCCTGCTGGAGCAGGCGATCGCCGCCACCGTCCTGGGCTTTTCCGAATGCGTGCGTGAGCTGGACCACGCGATGACACTGCCCAACGGCGAACGGTGGCTGGAGGGCACGTTCTGGCGCCGCGCCCGGGTCGACGGCAACGACGTCGGGTACGGCTCCATCGTCGCCTGCGGCCACCACGCCACCATCCTGCACTGGGTCCGTGACGACGGGCCGGTACGGCCCGGCGACCTCGCGCTGCTGGACATGGGTGTCGAGTCCCGCTCGCTTTACACCGCCGACATCACACGCACGCTTCCCGTGAACGGACATTTCAGCGATGTGCAGCGTCAGGTGTACGACGTGGTCCTCGCGGCCCAGCAGGCCGGAATCGAAGCGGTGCGACCGGGCGCACAGTTCCTCGACCCGCACCGGGCGGCAATGCGGGTGATAGCCGAGGCGCTGCACGGCTGGGGGCTGCTCCCGGTCAGCGTCGAGGAGTCTCTCGCGGAAGACCCCGAAGCACCGAACGCGGGCCTGCATCGCAGGTATACCCTGCACTCCACGTCACACATGTTGGGCCTCGACGTCCACGACTGCGCCCACGCCCGTGACGAAGCTTACCGCGACGGCCCACTCACGGCCGGGATGGTGCTCACGGTCGAGCCGGGGCTGTACTTCCAGCCCAACGACATTACGGTGCCGCCGGAGCTGCGCGGGATCGGGGTGCGGATTGAGGATGACATTCTCGTCACCACCGCGGGCCACCGCAACCTGTCGGCCGCGCTTCCCCGCGCCCGGGGGGAGCTGGAAAACTGGATGGCCCGCCACCGCGGCACCTGAGCCCGGGCATGACCTGGGCGACAGGTTGCGGGCCCGACAACCTGTCGCCCAGAAAACAGCACTGCCACATGCCCCAAATTGGCCATAAGCGGCACCAACCAGGGGCCCGGCCTCTTCCGCGCCGGCACCGCCGTACGACTGACCCCCCGCGTCATGGTCCACCGCTCGGCCGCAGCCGGCCCCGTGCGCCCGCGACCACGCGAAAACAGTTGTGACCGCGTGGGATTCGGGCAACTGGACGAATGCGGCCGAGAGCGGCTCAGTGAGCCTTGTCGTACGCCTCGACGATGTTGGAGGCGATACGACCACGGTCACTGACCGTGTAACCGTTGGCTCGCGCCCACTCACGAATGTCAGCGGTACGGTCGGTGCCGCCGGTACGACGAGAAGCGCCGCGCTGCCCACGGCGGGCGGCAGTTGCCCGGCCACCCGAGCGACGCGCCGCCCCAACGAACGGAGCCAACGACTCACGCAGCTTGGTGGCGTTCTTCTCGGACAGATCGATCTCGTACGAAGCGCCGTCCAGCCCGAACCGAACAGTCTCATCGGCCTCGTGTCCATCGAGATCGTCAATCAACGACACGATGGTCTTCTGCGCCATGCCTCTCTCCTTCAGGTCAGCGAACCGCGGAACTCTTCGAGACTAGTATTACCACGTCATCAGGAAGAACTGTAACTGCTGGTTCGGACACGCGCGACCGCCATCGCCCGCGACATGCCGTCCGCGGCGTCATCGACACCACACAACGTCCCTCAGGTAGACGTGAGTCACGTCTAGCCAAAGCGCTGGAGGCCACCGTCAGGATAAATTTTGATCATGAGTTGTCGCCGAATCACGACTTCCGATCCGAAACGCCGGTGGTCGGCGCAGACAAGGACGTCACGGTCCGGCCGGCAGCGGTGAGCGCCACGCAACGCCATCAAGGATCCCGCACCTGCGAATGCGATACACCACGTATGGGCCGCAGCCGCGCTCATCCGATTCACGGTCTGGTAGTAGAGCTGGCCCGGTAGTAGCGCCCAAGGAGCCACGGTGGATGAGCGGACATGGATCGTCGATGCGGCAAATGTGATAGGAGCCCGCCCGGACGGATGGTGGCGCGATCGCGCGGCCGCCGCCGCACGCCTGCACGGACGCCTGTCCGCGCTGTGCCAGGGGGCCTCCACGCCACGGGCGGCGGCCAGCGAGGATCTGCCGGCCAGGGAGGACCTGCCGGCCGAGGTGATCCTGGTGCTCGAAGGGGCGGCCCGGGCCGGGGTCGCCGCGAGCGGGCGGCCCGGCGCCGGTGAGCCGGGCAACCGGCCCGCCGGGCTCGTTGTCGTCCACGCCCCCGCGGCGGGTGACGACACGATCGTGGCGGCGGCCGCCGCGGCGGTCCAACAGGGACGTGGCGCCGTTGTCGTCATCACCGCGGACCGCGCGCTCCGCGCCCGCGTCCACGCTGTGGGCGCGGCCACGGCGGGGCCAGGATGGCTGTGGGCGCTGCTCGACCGTCCCCGCTAGAACACGCCCGCCAGAACACGCCCGCCAGAACGCGGCCACCCGCTGGGAACAGCCGCCCACGGGAAACAGCGCCCATCGCCCGGACGGCCCGGACGGCCCGGACAGACGCTCAGACGGACGGCTCAGACAGACGGCGCGGTACGCCCCGAATGCTGGAAGACGGGCGTCAGCCGCGCGGAGAACCGGCCGGCACCGGCACCGACCTCAAGGGGAATGCCAAAGCACGCCGACAGCGCCGGGCCGGTCAGGACCGTCTCGACGGGCCCGGCCGCGACCACCCGGCCGGCGCGCAGCAGCAGCGCATGGGTCACACCCGGCGGAATTTCCTCCACGTGGTGGCTGACCATGATGGTCACCGGCGACAGCGGGTCCGCGACCAGCCGGGTCAGCCGCGCCAGCAGGGCCTCACGGGCCCCCAGATCGAGCCCGGCGGCCGGTTCGTCCATCAGCAGTAGCTCGGGGTCGGTCATCAACGCACGCGCAATCTGGACGCGCTTGCGCTCGCCTTCGGACAGGGTGCCGTACCGCCGGTCGGCGAGATTCCGGCAGCCGACCTGGGTGAGCAGCTCAAGGGCCCGCCACCGGTCGTCATCGGTGTATTTCTCGGTGGCCCGCCCGAGCACCGCCCACGCGGCCGTCATGACCACGTCGAGGACGCGTTCGGTGGCCGGCAGGAGGTCCGCGACCGCCGAACTCGCCAGGCCCACCCGGCTGCGCAGGTCGAACGCGTCGACCTCACCGAGCCGGCCGCCGAGCAGGTCGACCGTTCCGCGAGTCGGGAAAACCCGGCTCGCCGCCACCTGGAGCAGGGTTGTCTTCCCGGCGCCGTTCGGCCCGAGAATGACCCAGCGTTCACCGTCGGCAACGGTCCAGTGGATGTCGGAAAGGAGCGTCGCGCCATCCCGCACAACAGTTACCGAGTCCAGGCGCAACACCACGTCTGTCACGGGCCTCACGTTACGCGACCCGTCCCGGCGCGGAGCCGGCCGGGACGGTGTGCCTATCGGGAGGTGACCGACTTCTCAGCAATTCCGCCGCATTCGCGCCGGGCAGGCCGTCACGGCAGCGTCGCAGCACCATCACAGCAGTGTCACGGCAGTGTCACGGCAGTGTCACGGCAGCATCACGGCAGCATCACGGCAGCATCACGGCAGCATCACGGAAGTGTCACGGCAGCGGAGGCGCGGCGATCTCCGCCCACACGACCTTGCCGTCGCCGACCGACCTGGTCCCCCAGCGGGACGCGATGAGCGAGACCAGCTCGAGGCCCCGGCCGCCTTCGTCGTCGAAGTCGGCGTGCCGGCGCCGGGGCAGCCGCGGGTCACGGTCGGAAACCTCCACGATCACCCGGGACCCGGTCCGGCGCAGCCGCACGGACAGTGGGGACCGGCCGTGCACCAGCGCGTTGGTGACCAGCTCCGACATCAGCAGGACCACGGAGTCGACGGTGTCGGCGTCCACCGACCACGTCCGCAGCAGGTCGCAGGCGCGTCCCCGGGCCGCGCCGAGGCCGGCCGGCCCGTCGGGGACCGTGATGTCGGCGTAGCGGGTCGCCCCGCCCGCGTCGGTGTCGGGCAGCCCCACCAGCAGCAGGGCCACGTCGTCGTCATGGCCGGCGTCCCGGCCGAGGGCCTCCAGGGCCTGGTCGGCCCGTCTGCCCAGGGAGCCGTCCTGCCGGGCGAGCACCGCGGCCAGGTCCGAGACGCCGGCGTCGATGTCACGCTCCCGGCTCTCCACCAGCCCGTCGGTGAACAGGACCAGCAGCGCCCCCCGGTGCAGCCGGACGGTGTACTCCTTGACGTCGCCGCGGCCGAGCCCGAGCGGGGTGCCGACCTCCATGTACAGCCGCGACACCAGGCCGTCGGGGGCCACCACCAACGGCGGCGGGTGCCCCGCGTTCGCCAGCGTCAACAGGCCCGTGTGCGGCTCGATGACGCCGTAGATGCAGGTGGCGATCTGGCCCTCGTCGATCTCGCTGACCACGCCGTCGAGCAGGGCCAGCACCTCGTACGGGGACAGCTCCAGGCGGGCGCAGGTCCGCACCGCGGTCCGCAGCTGGCCCATGATCGCCGCGGCCCGGACCCCGCGGCCCATGACGTCACCGATGACCAGGCCCACCCGGCCCGCGCCGAGGTCGATCACGTCGAACCAGTCCCCGCCGACCTCGGTGTCCTCGACCCCGGGCACGTAGCGGGCGGCGATCTCCAGCCCCTCCGGCTCGACCACGGTCGGTGGCAGCAGGCTGCGCTGCAGGGTCAGCGCGGTGTCCCGGCTGCGCCGGTAGAGCTCCGCGTGCTCGACCGCGACCGCCGCGCGGGCCGCGAGCTCCTCGAGGAAGGCCACGTCGGCCTCGGTGTACGGCGGCCGGTCGCCGGCGGCCATCAGGCTGACCACACCAGCCACCTGGCCGCGCAGGACCAGCGGCACGGCGGCGAGGGTGTGCGCGCCGACATGCCCCATCCAGCGCGCCATGTCGGTGGACGACAGCCAGGAGGCGCCGGCCAGCGGGGCGATGTGCCCACGCCCGGTGAGCGCGGCGAGGTTGACCGGGCTGTCCCGCGGCCACCGGCCCGTCCGGGCCCGGGGTATCGGCAGCTGGGTCAGGCCGGGGCGCACCGACACGACCGCCCGCCGCAGCACCGGCGCCCCGGCC
>NZ_CAKKTM010000400.1 GCF_920888515.1 Protofrankia sp. CiP1_Cm_nod1
GTCCGGGCCAGCCGGGGCGTCCGGGCCGCCCGGGCCGTCCGGGCCGTCCGGGCCGCCCGGATCGTCCGGGCCAGCCGGATCGTCCGGGCCAGCCGGATCGTCCGAGCCGGGCTCGACCAGGTAGACCGCGCACGAGTCGGCCAGTTCGCCCACGATGACGTCGGTGAGCGCCCGCAGGGCCCGCTCGGGCTCCTCCAGCGCGCTGCCGACCGCCCCGGTCGCCCGGGCGAGCAGCTCGAGGCGACGGCCGGCCTCCCGGGCCGCGGCCGCGGCGGTGCGGGCGGTCTCCTCCGCCCGGCGGCTGGAGCGGGCCTCGGCCAGGACGCGCTCGAACAGCGTCGCGCGTTCCAGCGCCCGGGCGCACTGGTCGGCGAGCGCGGCCAGATACGCGCGGTCGGCCGCGGAGAACGCCTGCCGGGCCCGGAACCCGAACAGCAGGACGCCGAACGGCGCGTCGACGGTCGCCAGTGGCAGGATCGCCCAGGCATGCTCGTCGGCCTCGGCGAGGACCGCGGCCTGCTCGGGCGCGGGCCACCGCGCGGTCAGCTCTTCCCGGTCGAGGAGGAACAGCGGCGAGGCGCCACGGACCGCCTCCGCGACCGGGTGGGACGCGTCCAGGCCGATCCCCGACCACGCCTGGGCAAGGAGCGCAGGGTAACCGAGCAGCGACCGGAAACGCAGGCAGTTGTCGACCTCGTCGACCAGGGCGATCCCCCGCCCGTTCGCCCCCAGTACCTGCCGGCCGGCGTCGAGCACCACGACGGCGACCTCGTCAACGCTTACAGCGCGTGACAATGCCGCCGTGACCAGGCGAACCTGCTCGTCCTGTTCATCCTGCTCGTCCTGTCCGGTCCGTCCATCCCGTCCGGTCCGTCCATCCCGTCCGGTCCGTCCGTCCCGTCCGTCCGCGCCGGACGTTGTGCCAGCTGTGCCGGAGCTGTCGGCCGCCGGCGTGCCGTGGGCCGCCGCGGCGGCCCGGACCTCGGTCACGTCATGGCTGACGCCGATCCACTCCAGCGGATAATCACCCTCAGTAATAGGAACGATCCGCATGACGAGCACCCGCTCCGTCCCGTCCACGGTGTCGAGCCGGAACTCGGCGTCGAAGACGGCGCGCTGCTCGACAGCCCTGCGCCAGGCGTCGGCGACCCGGTCCCGGTCCTCGGCGTGCACACCGTCGAGCCAGCCCGCCCCGGCGATCTCCGGGAAGCTCTGGCCGGTGGCGGCCCGCCAGCGCGGCATGTCCACGTCCAGGGCGCCGCGGGCGCCGGCGTGGAACACGTCCGTGTCCCCGGCCCGCGCGAGCGCCCGGTACCGGGCCTCGCCGCGGGCCAGCTGGTGCCGGGTGTCGCCGATCCTGGTGACGTCGGTGGCGACGAGCGCCGCGCCCAGCGGCACGCCATGGGCGTCCGTGGCCGGGAACCAGCTCATCGTCCAGATCCGCGGCGGCTGGGCGGCGGTGGCGGCGCTGACCTCGAAGGTGGCCACCGGCTCGCCGGTGGTGAGCACCCGCCGCAGCAGGCGGTCCATCTCGTGGCCGATGTCGCCGAGCAGCTCCGGCATGGTGCGGCCGATGTGCTCGCCGGGCGCCCGCCCGTTCAGCCTGGCCAGGACGTCGTTGACCCGCAGGTAGCGGCCCTGGGTGTCGTAGAAGGCGAAGCCGGCCGGCGCCTGGGTGAACAGCGCCTCGAGCAGGGTGATGACCGGTTCCACCGCGGCGGGCGGCCGCGGCGGGCTCCCGCCCGGGCCGGCCTCGGCGGGCTCCCGCCCGGCGGTGCCCCTGCCGTCGTCGTCCCCGGCCACCTCGGCGTCCTCGGCTCTCTGCGCGTCCGGGTGGCCGGCGCCGTTCGTCCGGTGGGCCCTGTGAGCCTCGCTCCAGCCGGCCTGGTCACCCGCCGGCCCGCTCCGCGGCTGTCCGGAAAGCTCCCCGAGGAACGGCGTCGTCATGGGAGACGATTGTGGCCGGTGTGGCACCGTTGTGCCCAAAACCTTCGACGGCCCGGGACACACCCTGAGCCTGGAAGACACCTCATGCGCCCGATCGTGCCGGGCCGGGCAGGCCGTGCGCTGTCCATCGACCGACAGGGGTGGCGCGCATCGCATGTGCGACGTCGCATGCCCGGCGGCGTCCCGCCCGTCCTCTCCCGGCCGCTGCCGGCCCTGGGCCGCCCGGCCGGGCAGCACCCGCCCATGCCCCTGACAGTAGCCGGCCCGGCCCGGCCATATCGGGCCCAACGGATTCCCCGGGAACATGGGCCGCATTATCGACATCCTTTGTCGTTCCATTGTGATGAATGCCCGGGGCCAAACGCCCAGGATCATGCCGGGCCCTGTCGCCGGGGATTCGTTAGGGTCTGGGTCCGTGGCTGCTGGACACGGCAACGAACACGGACCCGCACCGGAGACCGGAGCGGACACCGGCATCGAGGGACAACTGTTGTGGACGCCGTCCGCGCGGCGGGTCCGCGCCGCCGGGGTCACCGCCTACCTCGAGTGGCTGGCCGCCGAACGGGGCCGACGGCTGACCGACGCCACCGCCCTGTGGCAGTGGTCGGTGGACGATCTCGACGGCTTCTGGGACTCGGTCTGGGACTTCTGCGCGGTCGAGGGCGAACGCGGGGACGGGCCCGCGCTCGCCGACGCGCGGATGCCGGGTGCCCGATGGTTCCCGACCGCCCGGGTGAACTACGCCGAGAACGCCCTGACCCGCCACGGGCCGGCGCCGGCGGTGATCGCCGTACGCGAGGACGCCACCACGGCCGTGGTGTCCTGGGACGAGCTGCGCCGCGAGGTCGCGGCGGCCGCCGCGGGCCTGCGCCGGCTGGGGGTCGGGCCGGGCGACCGGGTCTGCGCCGTGCTACCGAACTGCATACACGCGGTGGTCGCCATGCTCGCCACCACCGCGATCGGGGCGGTCTGGTCGTCCTGCTCCCCCGACTTCGGGCCCACCGGCCTCGCGGACCGTTTCGCCCAGGTGCGCCCGACCGTGCTAATCGGCGTCGACGGCTACACCCACGGCGGCAGGTCGTTCGACACGCTCGGCGTGCTGGCCAAGGCGGCCGAGCGGCTGCCCGGCCTGCGCGCCACCGTCGTCGTCGCCTACCTGGCCACGGACGCCCTCGACCGGGCCCGCGCCACCGGCCTGCCGGGCCTGCTGGCCTGGGAGGACCTGCTCGCCGGGTGCGACGACGCCGTCCCGGCCTTCCACCGTCTCCCGTTCGACGCGCCGCTGTGGATCCTGTACTCCTCCGGCTCGACCGGAAAACCCAAACCGATCGTGCACGGTCACGGCGGCATCCTGCTCGAACATCTCAAGACGCTGGTGCTCCACCTCGACATCGGGCCGGACGACCGCTTCCTGTGGGTGACGAGCACCGGCTGGATGATGTGGAACCTGCTCGTCTCCGGCCTGCTCGCCGGCGCGGCCGTGGTGCTCTTCGACGGGAGTCCGAAATTCCCCGGCCCCGGCACCCTCTGGCGGCTGGCCGAGGCCACCGGAGTCACCTGTTTCGGGACGAGCCCCGGTTTCCTGACCGACTGCGCGCGCTCCGGCACGGTCCCCCGTGAGATCGCCGACCTCTCGGCGCTGCGCACCGTGGGATCCACCGGCGCGCCGCTGCCCGCGCGGACGTACGCCTGGGTGTACGAGTCCGTCGGCGACGACCTGATGCTGTCCTCCATCAGCGGTGGGACGGAGGTGTGCACCGCGTTCGTGCTCGGCCTGCCGACGCTGCCGGTGCGCGCCGGGGAGATCCCCATGCGTGGGCTCGGCTGCGCGGTGACCACCTTCGACGAGCAGGGCAAGGAGGTCGTCGACGAGGTCGGCGAGCTGGTGGTCACCGCCCCCATGCCGTCCATGCCGGTCGCCCTGTGGGGGGACGAGGACGGCTCGCTGCTGCGGGCAACCTACTTCTCGGCCTACGAGGACGTGTGGCGGCACGGGGACTGGGCGAGCATCACCGCCAGCGGGGCGGTGTCCATCCACGGCCGGTCCGACGCCACGCTGAACCGCGCGGGCGTCCGGATCGGTACCGCCGAGCTGTACCAGGTGGTGGAGAGCATCCCCGGCGTGACCGAAAGTATCGTCATCGACACCTCGACCGCCGGCCGGCGTGGGGAGCTCGTCCTCTACGTCTGCCTGGCCGGCGGCGTGGTGTTCGACGACGCGTTCACCGGGACGCTGCGCGCCACGATCCGCCGTGAGCTCAGCCCCCGTCACGTGCCCGACCGCGTCGAGGAGATCGCCGAGGTCCCGCGCACCCAGAACGGCAAGAAACTGGAGGTGCCGGTCAGACGGCTGCTGCTGGGCGAGCCGCTGGAGCGCGCGGTCAGCCTCGGCGCCGTCGCCAACCCTCAGGCGCTGCTGCCGTTCATGCCGCCGACGACCCGCTGACCGGTCCGCTGACCGGTCCTACGACGTGACGATCCCCTGCCCGGTCAACTACCCGGGCAGGGGATCGTCACGTCGTACGCGTTCTACGCGGAAACCAGCCGTACGCGGGGCAACTAGTCGAGGAACTCCCGCAGCCTGCTCGCGACCGCCGGCTTGCGCAGTTCGCGCAGGGTGTCCCGCTCGATCTGGCGGATCCGTTCCCGGGTCAGCCCCAGCCGGTTGCCCACCTCGGCGAGGGTGTGCTGCTTGCCGTCGGCGAGGCCGAACCGCAGCCGCATCACCTCACGCTCACGCGGGGTGAGCCCGCTCAACACGCCTTCGATCTCATCCTGCATGGCGCCGTAGGATGCGGCGTCCGCGGGCGAGGTGGCGTCGGCATCCTCGATGAAGTCACCGAGGACGGAGTCGCCGTCGTCGCCGACCGCGGTCTCCAGGCTGACCGTGTCCTGCGCGTACCGCCGCAGTTCGACGACCTGCTCGATCGGCATGTCGAGCTCGAGCGCCAGCTCCTCGTCGGTCGGTTCCCGGCCGAGCGTGGAGACGAGCTGCCGCTGCAGCCGAGTGATCTTGTTGATCTGCTCGACCACGTGTACCGGGATCCGGATGGTCCTGGCCTGGTCGGCCAGGGCTCGGCCGATGGCCTGCCGGATCCACCAGGTGGCGTAGGTGGAGAACTTGTAGCCCTTGGCGTAGTCGAACTTCTCGACCGCGCGGATCAGGCCGAGGTTGCCCTCCTGGACCAGGTCGAGCAGGGTCATGCCCCGGCCGCTGTACTTCTTGGCGACCGAGACGACCAGGCGCAGGTTCGCCGAGACCAGCTGCTGCTTGGCGGCGTGCCCGTCGCGGACCAGGGTCTGCAGGTCCCGGCGCAGCTCCGGAGCCAGGTCGGGGTCGGTGTCGAGCTTGTGCTCGGCGAACAGCCCGGCCTCGACCCGCTTCGACAGCTCGACCTCCTGCGCGGCGTTGAGCAGCGGCACCTTGCCGATCTCACGCAGGTACATACGGACGAGGTCGGCGGTCCCGGCGTGCTCGGACGTCGCGCGCGTGGCCGCAGCCCCGCCCGGCGCCTCCTCTTCTTCCTCGTCGAGAACCTCGACCCCGAGTGTGGTCAGCCGGGCGACCAGGACAGGCAGCAGTTCAAGACCGAGATCGGCGGTCTCCAGTGCCTCACGGAGCTCGGCACGGCTGAGTTCGCCGGACTCACGTCCACGCGCGACGAGCTCGGCGACCTGAGTGACGTCGAGTTCGTCGGTATCATCGGGCACGGCAGCCAAGCTGCGGCTGGGCGTCGTGCGGGCAGGAGTGGATGACCGACGAGTCCGTCGCGTGCTCACGGCACGCGTACGCGGCTCATCGGAGCGCTCATGAAGTTCGAGGGCAGGCAGCGTCATCAGTAGCAGATCCGAAGGTCGGTGCGGGTGACGGGTCTTGGTGCTTGCACGTATGGGCAACGCCTGGGGACGTCTCTCCCATTCCGCGTTCAGACACAACCGGACGTAAGCGATCGCCGGGTCTACGAAGCAGTGTAGACCCTCACCCTCGGGACGCCGCACCCGCTGTCGCGAAGACTACTCCGCGGATCGGCCAGTGTGTCACGAATAACTAATTATCTCTTCAGTTCTCCACGTCCGCGCTGTCGAGAACGAGACTAGCCCCAATTTTCCACCAACATGACCACAACAATGTGGACAGACCGTAACAATCGTCACTGAGAGTACGTGAGATCACGAAGGTGCCACGAGGTTCCGGCGCTACCGGCCACCGGCCCCGGTACCCTCACACGATGTCATCGCCGGCCCTGTCGTCCGAGGTGCTCGCCGAACTCCGAACGTCCGCGATCGAGGTACTGCGGGACAACGATCTGGGCGAGGCGACCCGGCCCTCCCCGACGCTCTACCCCCACCAGTGGCTGTGGGACAGCTGCTTCATCGCCATCGGGCTACGGCACGTCGACCCCGGACGGGCCAGCCGGGAAATCCTCGCGCTGCTGCAGGGCCAGTGGCTCAACGGGATGATCCCGCACGTCATCTTCTCCGGCTCCGGCAGCTACCACGCCGGGCCCGACCGGTGGCGCTCCGACCTCGTCGACGCCGGCCCGCGGCACGTGCAGACCACCGGCGTCACCCAGCCGCCGATGATCGCCGAAGCTGTCGTCCGCGTCGGCGAGGTGTTCGACCCGGCCCGGCGCCGCGAGTTCTACCGGGCGGTCTATCCGGGCCTGCTGCGCTACCACTGCTGGCTGTACCGCGAACGCGACCCCGACGACACCGGGCTGGTCACTCTGGTCCACTCGTGGGAGTCGGGGATGGACAACACCCCCGCCTGGATGGAGCTCACCCGCAGGGCGGCTCCCATCCCCCTGAAGCTCATCCGCCGGCTCAACGGGGATGGCGCGCTCGACGCCCTGCGCCGGGACAACAAGGAGGTTCCGTCCGACCAGCGGCTGTCCGCCACCGACCTGTTCACCCTTTACCACCTGGTCGGGGAGCTACGCGATGCCCGTTACGACTTCAGCCGGATTCGTGCGTCCCGCGTCCCGCTGGTACAGGATGTCGCCTTCAACGCGATTCTCGCCCGCGCGAACGACCACCTGCGCGACATCGCCGCCGACATCGGCGAACAACTGCCCGCGCAGCTGCTGCGCTCGGCCCGCCGGACCAGGGCGGCGCTGCCCGCCCTGTTCGCCGACGGCATGTACTGGAGCCGGGACGCGCGTTCCGGCCGGCTGATCCGAAGGCCCACGATCGCCGGCTTCCTCGCCCTGTACGCCGGTGTCGTGCCCCCCGCCGGCGTCGAGGATCTTGTCAGCCGGATGACCGCGCCGCGGTTCTGGCCGGCCCACGGCATCGCCAGCACCCCCACCGACGATCCCGACTTCCAGCCCCGCTGCTACTGGCAGGGCCCGGTCTGGGTGAACATGAACTGGCTGCTCGCCGACGGGCTCGACCGCGCCGGCCGCGGCGAGCTCGCCGACCGGCTGCGCGCCGACACGATCTCGATGATCGCCGGTTCCGAGGGCCTGTACGAGTACTACTCACCGTTCGACGGCACCGGAGTGGGCAGCAACCACTTCTCGTGGACGGCAGCCCTGCTCCTGGACCTGCTCGACGGCCGGAAACCGGCCCACCGCCTGCCGTCCGCCCGCACGGGCGCGGACGGGGAGCACCTGACCCGGCACGGCGGCTGACCAGCCGCCGCGCCGGGTCCACCGGCTCCCGCGATACTGGCGGAAGGCACATATTCGTGATCTGCGGTATTCCCGCGGCAGTCAAGATCGATTCGGTGCGAGGCGGCGCTGTGGCGTGGGCTACGACGACGAGGCCGCAGGCTGTTCGCCGGGTGAGGGCGGGACCGTGAGGCGGGCGATGGTGACGGTGTGGCCGGCCGGGCTGGTCTGGGTCGTCAGCGGGCCGTCGGCGGCGGACTCCGGCCGCGGGCGCTGGTCGAATATGACGATGTAGCCCGAGGCCAGGCTGAGGTGGTTGAGGTAGCCGTCGAGCTGGGTCATCGCTTCCTTGACCGGGTCGGCGTAGCCGGGGCGGTGGGTCTTCACCTCGAAAGCCTCGTGCTGTTCGGCACTGGTGCCATCGGGGGCGGTGTAGCGCCAGGTCATATGGATGTCGGCCCAGCCGCCGCCGGCGGCGAACTCCCGGAAGACGTCACCGTCGCCGTTCACAGCCCGGTCGAGCCAGCTCAGGAAGATGGCGTGCGGGATGGCCTCCCGGTAGGGCCTCTTCACCCTGAGCATTGGCTCGTTGTTCCGCCAATAGCGGGCGAGCGTGGTCAGCATGTCCGGCACGTCGAAACGGCCGTCGGGGCGGACGAAGTCCCGCGGTGCTGGAAGCGCCCCCGGTCACGCACGACGATCTCGGCCAGCGCGCGGGCGATGACCTCATCGTAGATCGGGTTGGCGATCCGCAGGCCGCCGTCGGGCGTCTCGGCGACCAGGCCGAGGTCGCGTGCATAGGACCGGTCGTCCGAGCAGGTCAGGTCGGCCGGCTCGTCGGTGCTAGCGAGAACGGGCTCGAGAACCCGGCGTACCGCCGGCTCCTGGAGCCGGCGGACGAGTGAGTCGAGGTGACTTGGCCGGGCCTGGATGATCCGTTCCCGGGCAGCGTTGACGTGTTCCACCGAGACCGGCTCTGTGACCGGGACCTTCATCCGGTCGACGATCTCGGCCGCCAGCGCGTTGACCAGCCAGGGCTGGCCCGTGGCCAGCCGGTGCACCTGCTCCACGGCCTCATCGGTGAACACCCGATCGGTCTCTGCCGTGTGCTGACTGTAAAGATCGTGGATCTCGTCCAGCGTGAAGTCACCGAGTCGCAGCGACTCGACGATGACGTTGAACGGGCTCGGCCCCCCGGACAGTTCTGGGCTGCCGCCGGCGGCGACCTTGTAGTGGCGAACGTCCCGCAGCCCGCACAGCGCGACCGAGGCCGGGAACGCACTCGGACGGTATTCAAAGCCGGTGCGCAGCTGGGAGAGCACCCTGACCAGGGTCGCCCCCTCCAGCGAGTCGATCTCGTCCACGCACCGGCCTCCGCTGCCTACCGACCACAACCCGATCAACGCAACTCTACGGACAGCGCTCGGCGTGGTCCTGCGACGGCTCGACAGCCGAAGGCTATCTAGATCAGGCGAAATACCGCATCCCGCCGCGATACCGCCCGGTCTCAGCTGCAGCCGCTGGTGGAGCCGCACTGCTCGCACACGTAGCAGCTGCCTGCGGGACGCATGGTGACCCCGCAGGTGAAGCACAGCGGCGCGTCCACCACGTTCTGCGCCGACAGCGCCTCGCCCGGTGGGACGCTGCGCGGCAGTTCGCCCCGCACCTCCCGGGCCGACAGGCCCACCGGGTGGGTGTGACCGGTCTCGGCGGGCACCGTCGGCACCGCCGCGGCACCGGCCGCCGCCGCCTCGTTCGCCGCGGGCCC
>NZ_CAKKTM010000401.1 GCF_920888515.1 Protofrankia sp. CiP1_Cm_nod1
GCACCGGCCGCCGCCGCCTCGTTCGCCGCGGGCCCGGCCGTCGCGGAGCCGGTCGCCTCGGCCGGCCCGGCGTCGGCTGTCTCCACCGTGTCCGTTTCCACCGCGTCCGGCTGGCCGGCCCCGCCGTGCTGGCCGGTGAGCTGGCGGGCCCGCTCCCGCGCGCTGAGGACGCCGAGCTCCGCGCGGGTCTGCTCGGGGAGGTAGTCCAGGGCCAGGCGACGGAAGAGGTAGTCCATCACCGACTGGGCGATCCGCACGTCCGGGTCGTCGGTCATGCCGGCCGGCTCGAAGCGCATGTTGATGAACTTGCGGACGTAGGTCTCCAACGGGACGCCGTGCTGGAGCGCGATCGAGACCGCGATGGCGAACGCGTCCATCACGCCGGAGAGGGTCGAGCCCTGCTTCGACATCTTGATGAAGACCTCGCCGAGCCCGTCGTCGGGATACGACCCGGCGGTCAGATACCCCTCGGCACCGCCCACGGTGAAGGAGACGGTCTGCGACTGGCGGATCTTCGGCAGCCGGCGCCGGACCGGACGGTGCTCCCCGGGCTGTGCGGCGGCGGGCTGTGCGGCCGGCTGCTCGCCCGCGCCCCCGGTCACGGACCGCTTCGCGCCGCGCAGGTCCGACAGCGGCTGGCCGACCTTGCAGTTGTCCCGGTAGATCGCCAGCGCCTTCAGACCGAGCCGCCACCCCTCCAGGTAGATCTGCTCGACGTCCTCGACCGTGGCCGACGTGGGCATGTTGACGGTCTTGGAGATGGCGCCGGACAGGAACGGCTGGACCGCCGCCATCATCCGGATGTGGCCCATCGGGCTGATGGCCCGCTCCCCGATCGCGCAGTCGAAGACCTCGTAGTGCTCGCGGCGCAGGCCGGGGGCGTCGATGACGTGACCGTGCTCGGCGATGTACTCGACGATCGCCTCGACGGTCTCCTCGGCGTAGCCGAGAGCGCGCAGCGCGGCGGGAACCGTCTGGTTGACGATCCGCATGCTGGAGCCGCCGACCATCTTCTTCATCTTCACCAGCGCGAGGTCGGGCTCGATGCCGGTGGTGTCGCAGTCCATCGCCAAGCCGATCGTGCCGGTCGGGGCGAGCAGGCTGACCTGCGCGTTGCGCCAGCCGTGCTTCTCCCCGACGCCCTGGGCGCGCTCCCACTCGCGGGCGGCGACGGCGAGCACCCGGGCGTCGTCGACCCCGACCGTGCGGACGGCGTCCGTGGCGGCGGCGTGCTTGCGGATCACCCGGCGGTGGGCGTCGGTGTTGCGGGCGAAGCCGTCGTAGGCCCCGAGCGCCGCCGCGAGCTCCGCCGAGCGGCGGTAGGCCGTCGCGGTCATCAGCGACGTGACGGCCGCGCCCATGGCCCGGCCGCCCTCGGAGTCGTACGCGCGGCCGGTGGCCATCAGCAGCGCGCCGAGGTTGGCGTAGCCGATGCCGAGCTGGCGGAACATCCGGGTCACCCGCGTGATCTCCGGAGTCGGGAAGTCCGCGAAGCAGATCGAGATGTCCATCGCCGTGATGATCAGCTCGACGGCCGCCACGAACGCGTCGGCGTCGAAGCTGAGGTCCTTGCGCAGGAACTTCATCAGGTTCAGCGACGCCAGGTTGCAGCTGGAGTTGTCCAGGTGCACGTATTCGCTGCACGGGTTGCTGGCGCTGATCCGGCCGGACTCCGGGCAGGTGTGCCAGTCGTTGATCGTGTCGTCGTACTGGATCCCGGGATCCGCGCAGTCCCAGGCCGCCTGGGCGATGGAGCGGAACAGCGACCGGGCCCGGAGGGTCTCGATCGTGCGCCCGTCGAGCCTGGCCCGCAGGTCGAAGCCGGCGTCGTCGACGACGGCCCGCATGAACTCGTCCGTCACCCGCACGGAGTTGTTGGCGTTCTGGTACTGCACCGAGACGATGTCACGGCCGCCGAGATCCATGTCGAAGCCGGCGTCCCGCAACGCACGGATCTTGCTCTCCTCGCGGGACTTGGTCTCGACGAAGTCGACGATGTCCGGATGGTCGACGTCGAGCACGACCATCTTCGCGGCCCGCCTGGTCGCGCCGCCCGACTTGATCGTGCCGGCCGAGGCGTCGGCCCCGCGCATGAAGCTCACCGGGCCCGAAGCGGTGCCGCCGGAGGACAGCAGCTCCTTCGACGATCGGATACGCGACAGGTTCAGCCCGGCGCCCGACCCGCCCTTGAAGATCAGCCCCTCCTCCCGGTACCAGTTGAGGATCGACTCCATCGTGTCGTCGACCGAGAGGATGAAGCAGGCCGAGACCTGCTGCGGCGCGGGGGTGCCGACGTTGAACCACACCGGGCTGTTGAAGCTGAACACCTGGTGCAGCAGCATCCAGGTCAGTTCGTGCTCGAAGATCTCGGCGTCCGCCGGCGAGGCGAAGTACCCGTGCTCGGTGCCGGCCGCGCCGTAGGCGCGCACGACCCGGTCGATGAGCTGGCGCAGGGACCACTCGCGGGCGGAGCTGCCGAGCGCGCCGCGGAAGTACTTGCTCGTGACGATGTTCGTGGCGTTCACCGACCAGAAGTCGGGGAACTCCACCCCGCGCTGCTCGAAGTTGACCGAGCCGTCGCGCCAGTTGGTCATGACGACGTCCCGCAGCTCCCAGGTGACCTCGTCATAGGGGTGGACGCCCGGCGAGGTGTTGACGCGTCGCACCTGCAGGCCAGCGGCCCTGGGGGCGGCCTTGGTGCCGGCCCTGGGGGCGGCCTTGGTCGCTTTCGTGCCACGGTTGTCGGTCATGGCGCTCCTCGTCTGGCGTCGGTCGGATGGTGTTTCTCACCAGCTGTCTGTCGCGTCGGGGTGCGTGGCTACGACGGCGCCCGGTCGGCCCGCCCGCGCAGGTCGGTGATCGCCGTCTCGAAGTCCGCCAGCGAGTCGAAGGAGAGGTACACCGAGGCGAACCGCAGGTAGGCGACCTCGTCGAGCTCCCGCAGCGGCCCGAGGATCGCCCGGCCGATCTCGTCCGAGGCGACCTCGGCGGCCCCCGAGGCACGCAGCGTGTCCTCGACCAGCTGGGCGAGCCGGGCCAGCGCGTCCGCCTGGACCGGCCGCCCCTGGCATGCCCGCCGCACGCCGGCGATCACCTTCCCGCGGCTGAACGGCTCGGTGACACCGCTGCGCTTGATGACTCGCAGTGACGCCTCTTCGATCGTCGTGAAACGACGGCCGCAGGACGGGCACGACCGACGGCGACGGATCGCGGCGCCCTCCTCGGCCTCCCGGCTGTCGACAACCTTGCTGTCAGGGTGCCGACAGAACGGACACCGCACGCACAACCTCCAAGATCTTGTCGACTTACAGCCACGTAACTACAAGATGTTGTGGTCAACACTAGGACCGGACACCACGAGCTGGCAAGCTGGCCCACCCGCGGAACCTCATGACACATGCATCACAGAAGACCCTTCATGCGGACCTGTCATGACAGGCCCGTCATGGCAGGCCCGTCACGGCAGACGGAGCATCTGACCGGGGACGAGATCGGTCGTCTCCAGCCGGTTGAGGCCGGCCAGCCGGGCCACGACCACCCGGGTGTCACCGTCGGGAGCCAGCGCGCGCGCGATGCCCCACAGCGTCTCCCCGGAACGCACCACGTGGACGCGCACCGGCCGGTCGTCCCCGGTCGGCGCGGCCGACGACGTCACCCGGGCCACGGACAGCACCAGGCAGGACACCAGCATGACCAGGACAATCAGGACAACCCGGCCCCGCCCGGTCAGCCGCAGCGGAGGCTCAGCCGACGCCCGCATCGTCCACCTCCCCAACTTCCACCAGCACATACCACTTCCAACAACATGATCAAAGAACATCCGTTCGATCGAACGTCTGATCGAGTTTGTACCGCACGGTCCCGACGGAATCGTCGTGACACGCTCGAACAGACGTTTGAGATATCCGGCCGCGGCGGTTACGGTCGTAGCGATCAGATTCAGGTCAGATCCAGGTCGTGGCCGCCAGCTCCGGTTCACGGCAGAACGTCGGATATGCCGGGAGCGCAAGTCTGCCATGACCGACAACGAAGGAGTACGGCAGGGATGACCACCGACGACAACCGCACCCGCCGCGGCCGGCCACCCCGCGGCTCCGTGCGCGACCTGCCGGACGGGCCGGCGGACGCCACGGGCCTGACCCCCCGCCAGCGCAGGGTGCTTGAGGTGATCCGCGACGCCGTCGAGCGCCGAGGCTACCCGCCGAGCGTGCGGGAAATCGGCGATGCGGTGGGGCTCACGAGCACGTCCAGCGTCGCGCACCAGCTCAAGACGCTGGAGGAGAAGGGCTTCCTGCGCCGCGACCCGCACCGCCCGCGGGCCATGGAGGTCCTCTCCGCGCAGGCACCGGTACGCCCCGTGCCACGCCAGGCGCCCGCCGTTGGTACGCTCGCGGCAGGCTCGTCGGCGGCTGGCCCCGCACAGGCGGCCTATGTGCCGGTCCTCGGCCGCATCGCCGCGGGTGGGCCGATCCTCGCCGAGCAGGCGGTCGAGGAGGTCTTCCCGCTCCCCCGCGAGATCGTGGGGGAGGGCACCCTGTTCACCCTGCGGGTCGTCGGGGACTCCATGGTCAACGCCGCGATCTGCGACGGCGACTGGGTGGTCGTCCGCCAGCAGCCGGTCGCGGACAGCGGCGAGATCGTCGCCGCGATGATCGACGGCGAGGCGACGGTCAAGACGCTGCGCCGTCGTGACGGCCACGTCTGGCTCGAGCCGCAGAATCCGGCCTATGCTGACATTCCGGGTGACAGTGCGACGATCCTCGGCCGGATCGTCGCGGTTCTTCGCCGGGTCTGATCCTCCCGGGAGTGAGCATGGGCACAGGTGTCGACCGGCACCGCGCCGGCCGGGTCGTGGCTGTCGTCGGGCCGACAGCGGCCGGCAAGAGCGACCTGGCGATCGCGCTGGCCACCGAGCTGGGCGGTGAGATCGTCAACGCCGACTCCATGCAGCTCTACTGCGGGATGGACATCGGCACCGCCAAGGTGCCGCCGGCGGAACGCGGTGGTGTCCCCCATCACCTGCTCGATGTCTGGGAGGTCACCCGCGCCGCCGACGTAGCGTCCTACCAGGCGCTGGCCCGGCAGGCCGTCGACGGCCTGCTGGCCGCCGGCCGCACGCCGGTGCTCGTGGGCGGCTCCGGGCTCTACGTCCGGGCCGTCCTCGACGACCTCGCCTTCCCCGGCACCGACCCGGCCGTACGGGGACGGCTGGAGCGGGAGCTGTCCGAGCGGGGCCCGGCCGCGCTGCACGCCGATCTCGCCGCGCGGGCGCCGGCGGCGGCGGCGGCCATCCTGCCTGGCAACGGCCGGCGTATCGTGCGCGCGCTGGAGGTGGTGGAGCTCACCGGCGGCTTCACCGCCTCCCTGCCGGAGCACCGCTCGGTCTACGACGTGGTCCAGTTCGGCATCGACCACCCGCAGCTCGACGAGAGGATCGCCGGCCGGGTGGCCGGTATGTGGGCCGCCGGCATGATCGAGGAGGTCCGCGCCCTCGTCGACATGGGCCTGCGGGACGGCCCCACCGCGTCCCGGGCGCTGGGCTACGCCCAGGTTCTCGCCTGGCTCGACGGCGCGCTCGATTCGGCCGAGTCGGCCCGGCTCGCGACAATCGCCGCGACGCGCCGACTTGCACGCAGACAAAGGTCGTGGTTTCGGCGCGATCCTCGCATAATTTGGCTGGACCGTCCCGACGTCGAACAGGTGGCGGGCATGGTCGACTCGGCCTGAACGTGCGACGACTCCGTGGCTCGTTCTTCCCGCCGGCTGGAGACACCCGTCGTCTGGAGACATGTGTGACCGCGATCGAGTTGAACCTCGTCCCGGCCCTGTGTGCCGCGTTCGACGACGGGTCGTTACAACTGCACTACCAGCCCGAGGTCGACCTGCGCACCGGGTCGGTCCCCGGGATGGAGGCGTTCCTGCGCTGGCACCATCCCGACCGGGGGCTGATGAACCCGTCGCAGTTCATGCCGGCCGCCGCGGCCGCGGGCCTGTCCGACCAGGTCGGCCGCTGGGTGTTACGCACCGCCGTGGCCGAGGCCCGGACATGGCACGAAATGGCCGCGGGAACCGCGATCCGCCCGCCCCGGCTGTGGGTCAACGTGACCGCCGACCAGCTGACCCGGCCCGGTTTCGCGATCGAGGTGGAACAGCTCCTGCACGGCCGTGCGCTGCCGCCGGGAGCGCTCGGGCTGGAGTTCACCGAACAGACCCTCGGCCTCGCGCGCGTCGGGGTGCCCCGGCTGCTGGCCCGGCTGCGCTCGTTCGGGCCGGCCATCGGCGTCGACGGCTTCGGCACCTGGTACGCGTCGCTGTCCACCCTCGACGTCCTGCCGCTGGACATGGTGAAGATCGATGGCCGCTTCCTGCACGCGATGCAGCGGGACCTGGAGGGCGAGGCTGTCCTGGCCTCGATCATCACACTGGCCCACCGGCGGCGGCTGGTCGTGACCGCCGAGGGCGTCGACAGCGCGGTCACGGCGTCCCGGCTGGCGGCGATGCACTGTGACCGGGGAGCCGGCCGCCTGTTCTGCCCGCCCGTCCCCACCGACGACGCCCGGATGATCGCCCTGGGCCGCGGCCGGCCGAACCGGCGCCACGGGCGCTCCCGGCCGGCCAGCGGCACGGGACGCGCC
>NZ_CAKKTM010000402.1 GCF_920888515.1 Protofrankia sp. CiP1_Cm_nod1
GGGCGCTCCCGGCCGGCCAGCGGCACGGGACGCGCCGGGCGCGCCGCGCCCGACCGCGGTGACCGGGCCACCGGCACCGCCAGCATGGCCGCCGTCATCTGACCGGGAACCACCGTCGTCCGGTCGAGAAAATTCGGTCGCGGCCCCGGAACGGACGTGGGAGCCTGCGATAAAGGAGGCAGCGACATGACGTTTCCCGCCCTCTTCGACGCCTCCGGCGAGGCGCTCGACCTCGCCGACCGTCTGGCACTGCGCCGGGTACCAGGCCTGGCAACCGAGCTCGACGACGTCACCGAGGTCGAGTACCGCCAGCTCCGGCTGGAGCGGGTGGTCCTCATCGGGGTGTGGACCTCGGGCACGGCCGCCGAGGCGGAGACCTCCATGGCCGAGCTCGCCGCCCTGGCGGCCACGGCCGGCTCGGTCATCCTGGACGCGCTCGTCCAGCGTCGGGACACTCCCGACTCGGCGACGTACGTCGGCTCCGGCAAGGCGCGTGAGCTGCGCGACGTCGTCACCGCCACCGGCGCCGACACCGTCGTCTGCGACGGTGAGCTGACCCCCGGCCAGCTGCGCCAGCTGGAGGACGTCGTCAAGGTCAAGGTCATCGACCGGACCGCGCTGATCCTCGACATCTTCGCCCAGCACGCCACCTCCCGGGAGGGCAAGGCCCAGGTCGAGCTCGCGCAGCTGCAGTACATGCTGCCGCGGCTGCGTGGCTGGGGTGAGTCGATGTCCCGCGCCGGTGGTGGCATCGGCACCCGCGGCCCCGGCGAGACGAAGATCGAGACGGACCGGCGGCGGCTGCGCACGCGCATGGCCAGGCTCCGCCGGGAGCTCGCCGGGATGAAGACGGTCCGGACGACCAAACGCTCGGCGCGGCAGCGCAGCGGCATCCCCGCGGTCGCGATCACCGGCTACACCAACGCCGGCAAGTCCTCGCTGCTCAACCGGCTGACCGGCGCCGGGGTGCTGGTCGAGGACGCCCTGTTCGCCACGCTGGACCCGGCCGTGCGGCGGGCCACGCTGCCCGACGGCCGGACGTTCACCCTCGCCGACACCGTCGGCTTCGTCCGCCACCTGCCGCACCAGATCGTGGAGGCGTTCCGCTCCACCCTGGAGGAGGTCGCCGACGCCGACCTGCTGCTGCACGTCGTCGACGGCTCGCATCCCGACCCGATGTCACAGATCTCCGCGGTCCGCACCGTGATCAACGACATCGACGCCGGGGACGTCCCCGAGCTGCTGGTCGTGAACAAGATCGACGCCGCCGGCCCGGACGTGCTCGCCCGGGTGCGCCGCGCCGTCCCCGGCGCGCTCCTCGTCTCGGCGCGCACCGGGGAGGGGCTGGCCGCCCTGGTGGCGGAGCTGACCGAGCGCGTCCCCCACCCCGACGTCGAGGTGTGCGTGCTGCTGCCGTTCACCCGCGGTGACCTGGTCTCCCGGGTGTACGCCCGCGGGGAGGTCCTCGGCCTCGAGCACACGGCGACCGGCACGGTCCTGCGGGCCCGGGTACCGGCCGAGCTCGCCTCCCAGCTCACCAGCTTCTTCCTCGAACCGGCCTGAGGCTGGCCTGAGGCCAGCGGGCCTACGCGGCCCGCTGGCCCACGCCGTTGCGCCAGAACTCGACCAGCAGCGCGGCGGTGACCTCCGGGTTCTCGGTCGCCGGCGAGTGCGCCGCCCCGGCGATCACCTCGTAGCGGGCGTCCAGGCGTGCCGCCATCTCCGCCTGCAGACGCGGCGGCCAGGCGTCGTCGGCGGCCCCGTGGGCGACCAGCACGGGTACGTCGTCCTGGCTGACGGCGTCAGCGAGCTCACCGACCCGGTCGGGTTCGCTCAGCAGCTGCTCCCCCATCACCCGCAGGCCGACGTTGCTGCTGGCGAAGAACCGGCGCTCCAGGAACTCCAGGCCACCGGGCGGGTACACGGCGGTGTCCGCGGCCCGCATGGCGGCCCATACCGCGTCCCGGCCGCTGCGCTTGTACACCACCCGCATGGCCTGCAGCGCGATCCGCCGAGGGCCGACGATCCCGGCCGGGCCGGAGCTGAGCAGCACGAGGCTTGCCACGCACGACGGGCGGGCGATGACCGCGGTCCGCGCGACCAGCCCCCCGAAGGAATGGCCGAGCAGGTGCACCGGGCGACCGATCTCGTCGGCCACCCGGCCGACGTGTCCAGCCAGCGCGTCGACCGTGCAGTCCCGCTCCGGGTCGGCCGCGGGTGACTCGTACTGGCCGTGCTGGTCGACCGCGACCACGTCGAACCCGGCCCGCGCGAGCCGCGGAATGATCGGCAGGAAGTCCTCCTTGCTCCCGGTGTAACCGGGCAGCAGGACGACCGGCGGGTCGACGGGCGATCCGGCTCGTAGGACCGCGAGGCTCGCGCAGGTCGAGTGCTGTACCCCGGATGGCAGTTCCGTCGACCTCGAGATCATTACCCAGGACTCCCCTGCTCCCACACGGCGACCACGTACCCCACACCGTAAGGGGCGGCGACATACTCAGCACGAGACGTCCATGACCACGTGCGCGTGTCGCTCATGGTGATGCCCGGATCGTGCGCTGTGGCGGTGACGGTAGCACCGGCAAGCCGCGCGCCGGCGAGTACCTGCCACGACGCGCGGCCCGCCGCCAGCAGCTCCCGCGAGAGAGCCGGGTCCAGGCGCAGCAGCGCGGCCGCGTCGCCGGCGGCGAGCGCCGCCGCCACCGCGGCGTCGTGGCCGTCCGCGCGGCTGTCGAAC
>NZ_CAKKTM010000403.1 GCF_920888515.1 Protofrankia sp. CiP1_Cm_nod1
CCCACAGGTCACCGGCCCTGGTCCGCCGGTGGGCGAGCAGCGGGCCGTCCGCGACGAGGTGATGGGGCGCGCCCCGCGTGACCGCCGTCCGCACCACGTCACCGGGACGGATCAGGGTGGCCGACGGCGCGCCCAGATGGACCAGCCGGCCGTCCCGGGCGCGACCGGAACGCCGCCCGGTGGCGGCGTCCTTGCGCCCCTCCCCCTCGACGACGAGGACCTCCACCGGCTGGCCGACGAGCGCGCGGTTGCCCACCCAGGAGACCTCGTCCTGGACCGCCACGAGCCGTTCGTAGCGGTCCCGCACGACGGCCGGGTCGACCTGGCCGTCCATGGTGGCGGCCGGGGTGCCCGCCCGCGGGGAGTACTGGAAGGTGAAGGCCCCGGCGAACCGCGCCTGGCGCACCACGTGCAGGGTGTCGGCGAAGTCGGCCTCCGTCTCGCCCGGGAAGCCCACGATGATGTCGGTGGTGATGGCGGCGTGCGGCATCGCGGCCCGGACCCGCTCGAGGATTCCCAGGAAGCGCTCCTGGCGGTAGGAGCGGCGCATCCGCCGCAGCACCGCGTCCGACCCCGACTGCAGCGGCATGTGCAGCTGCGGGCAGACGTTCGGGGCCGTCGCCATCGCCTCGATCACGTCGTCGGTGAAGTCCCGTGGATGCGGTGAGGTGAACCGGACCCGCTCCAGCCCCTCGATCGTCCCGCAGGCGTGCAGCAGCTTCGCGAACGCCCCGGGATCGCCCAGCGACCGGCCGTAGGAGTTCACGTTCTGGCCGAGCAGGGTGATCTCGATGACGCCGTCGGCGACCAGCGCCTCGACCTCGGCCAGGACGTCGCCCGGACGCCGGTCGGTCTCCCTGCCCCGCAGGCTCGGCACGATGCAGAAGGTGCAGGTGTTGTCACAGCCGACGCTGATGCTCACCCACGCCGAGTGGTGCGTCGAGCGGCGGGAGGGCAGCGCGCTGGGGAAGACCTCCAGCGCCTCGACGATCTCGACCTCGGCCGCCGCGTTGTGCCGCGCGCGCTCGAGCAGCACGGGCAGCCGGTGCAGGTTGTGGGTGCCGAAGACGACATCCACCCAGGGCGCCCGCTCGGTGATCGTCGCACGGTCCTTCTGCGCGAGACAGCCGCCGACCGCGATCTGCATGCCCGGATGCTGCTTCTTCGCCGGGTACATCTGGCCAAGATTGCCGTAGAGCCGGTTGTCGGCGTTCTCGCGGACGGCACAGGTGTTGAACACCACCACGTCCGGCGTGGCATCCGTGGCCGCGGGCACGTAGCCGGCGGCATCCAGCATGCCGGCGATCCGCTCGGAGTCATGGACGTTCATCTGACATCCGAATGTCCGGACCTGGTAACTGCGGGGACTCACACAGCCAGCCTACGGCGCGGGCGCAACAGACACTTTCCACCACCTCTGACAGGCGGCCCCTATCGGGCGGTCTCGACGGCGCGGGTCTCGCGGACCACCGTGACCCGGATCTGGCCCGGGTAGGTCAGCTCGTCCTCGATCTGCTTGGCGACGTCACGGGCGAGTATGTGCGCGGCGATGTCGTCCACCTGCTCCGGGACGACCATCACCCGGACCTCGCGGCCGGCCTGCATCGCGAAGACCTTCTCCACCCCCGGGCGTTCCCCGGCGATCTGCTCGATGCGCTCGAGCCGTTTGACGTAGGACTCCAGGCTCTCCCGGCGGGCCCCCGGCCGTCCGCCGGAGATCTGGTCGGCGGCCTGGGTGAGCACCGCCTCGACCGAACGCGGCTCGACCTCGTTGTGGTGCGCCTCGATGGCGTGGACGATCTCCTCGTCCTCGCCGTAGCGGCGGGCGATCTCGGCGCCGATGAGGGCATGGCTGCCCTCCACCTCGTGGGTCAGCGCCTTGCCGAGGTCGTGGAGCAGGGTGCCCCGTTTGGCCAGCGCCGGCGGCAGCCGCAGCTCGGCAGCCATGATCCCCGCCAGGTGCGCGGACTCGATCAGGTGTGCCAGGACGTTCTGGCCGTAGCTGGTCCGGTACCGCAGCCGCCCGAGGATGGCGATCAGCTCGGGGTGCATCTCCGCGATACCGGTCTGCATGAGCGCGTCCTCACCGGCGCGCACACAGCGCGTCTCGACCTCGCGCCTGGCCCGGTCGTGCTCCTCCTCGATGCGGTGCGGGTGAATCCGCCCGTCTCCGACCAGGGCCTCCAGCGTGATCTTGGCGATTTCGCGGCGTACCGGATCGAAGCAGCTGAGCAGTACCGCCTCGGGCGTGTCGTCGATGATGACGTTCACGCCGGTGACCGACTCGAACGACCGGATGTTGCGCCCCTCACGGCCGATGATGCGGCCCTTCATCTCGTCGCTGGGCAGGTGCAGGACGGAGACGACCGACTCCGTGGTCGTCTCCAGGGCGACCCGCTGAATGGCCAGCGTAACGATCTTCCTGGCCCGTTCCTCACCCTGCTCCCGGGCCTGTGCCTCGATGTCACGGACCAGTACGGCCGCGTCCCGCCGGGCGTCGGCCTCGACGACCTTGACGATTTCGGCCCGCGCCTGGGCGGCGGTGAGCCGGGCCGCCTCCTCCAGCGTCCGGCGGCGTTCCTCCTCCAGGTCGACGACCTCCGCGCGCCGCCTGGCGAGTTCGGCCTCCCGGGCCGCCAGGTCGTGGTCCCTGGCCTCGATGTGACGGGCCTGTTCATCCATGGCGGCGGCGCGGGCCTCCAGCCGCTGCTCGCGCTGGGTGAGACGGGCGTCCCGCTCGTGCAGCTCCGCCCGCAGCGCCCGCACCTCCTCCTCGGCCTGCGTCCGGAAGGTCTCCGCAGACTTCCGGCCGGCCTCGCGCGCCTTCGCCTCGACAAGGGAGCCACGCAGCGCCAGCTCCGCATCGGCCCGCTCCCGCAGCGCCCGGGCGTTCTCCTCCGCGCGGCGGAGCAGGTCCGCGGCCTCCCGCTCCGTCTGCTCCCGCAGGCCGGCGGCCTGCCTGATGATCTCAGCGGCTTCGCCGGGCTCGGCCGTCGCCACCTCGGCGTCAGCGCCTCCCGAACGCAGGACGCGCAGGAGGAGCAGCGTGATTACTCCCAGACCCAGGAGCACGCAGACGGCAAGCACGACGAGGAGAACGCTCATCGGTCCTCCTCCCTCAGCCGGGATCGACCCGCGATCAGCGGGCCGGAACGGCGAGGGACTCACGAAACGGGCTGTTCCGGAACTCGTGAAGGCGTGTTGCCACCGACAAACGCCTGAGCCCACGCGGATGCGGCGGCGTCCGCAGACGTCGCGATCCGGGCCAGCCGCCCTCGTGTGAAGTTGTTTCGCACTATCGGAACCGCGTCACCGCGGGAGCCCTCTCACCTTTGCTGAGAGTAGGTCTGCGACTCATGGACGGTCAAGAAAAGCTAGTCAAGCGAACCATCCGCGACCTCCTCGGTGACCACTCGCACAACAAGATCGGACGGGTAGCCACGACGGCCGAGCAACGCGGCCAGACGCCGGGTGCGCACCTGGGCCGGCAGCCCTGCCATCGCCGGCATACGACGTCGCACCAGCTCCCGCGCGGCGGCCTCCTCGTCGTGGGTGTCCAGGTTGTCCTGGTCGGCGAGCGCCGCGGCGATGACCTCCACGTCGACCCCCCGACGGCGCAGCTCGTGCACGAGCCCGTGACGCCCCAGGCCGCGGTTCACCCGCGCGGAGGAGATCAACGCGGTGGCGAACGCCCTGTCGTCGACAAGACCCACCTCGGCCAGGCGGGCCAGCACCGCCCGCGCGGTATCGGGATCCACCCCACGCCGCGCCAGGGTGGCAGCCAGTTCCGCGTGGCTTCGCGGCCGGGCCTCAAGCTGACGCAGACAGATCTCCCGCGCTCTGGCGACCGGGTCCGCGGCCTCTTTCACAGGTCCGCGGCCTGTTTCACAGGTCGGCTGGCGGCGGGGACGCCGGATCCACGTCGAGCGTCGGCACCAGGCCGAGCTTTTCCTTGATTCGCTTCTCGATCTCGTCGGCGATGTCGGGGTTGTCCCGCATGAAGGAACGAGCGTTCTCCTTGCCCTGGCCCAGCTGGTCGCCGTCGTAGGTGTACCAGGCTCCCGACTTGCGGATGATGCCGTGCTCGACCCCCATATCGATCAACGAGCCCTCCCTGCTGATGCCGCCGCCGTAGACGATGTCGAACTCCGCCGTGCGGAACGGGGGGGCCATCTTGTTCTTCACGACCTTCACCCGAGTACGGTTACCCACGGCATCCGCCCCATCCTTCAGGGTCTCGATGCGGCGGACGTCCAGCCGCACGGAGGCGTAGAACTTCAGCGCCTTGCCGCCCGTGGTCGTCTCGGGCGAACCGAACATGACGCCGACCTTCTCGCGGAGCTGGTTGATGAAGATGGCGGTGGTCCCCGAATGCGACAGCGCACCGGTGAGCTTGCGCAGCGCCTGGGACATCAGCCTGGCCTGCAGACCGACGTGGCTGTCACCCATCTCACCCTCGATCTCGGCCCGGGGCACGAGGGCCGCCACCGAGTCGATGACGATGATGTCGATCGCGCCGGACCGGATGAGCATGTCCGCGATCTCCAACGCCTGCTCACCGGTGTCGGGCTGGGAGACCAGCAGCGCGTCGGTGTTGACCCCGAGCTTGGCCGCGTAGTCGGGGTCGAGCGCGTGCTCGGCGTCGATGAAGGCCGCGATCCCGCCGGCGGCCTGGGCGTTGGCGACCGCGTGCAGCGCGACGGTCGTCTTCCCGGACGACTCCGGACCGTAGATCTCCACGACGCGGCCACGCGGCAGCCCACCGATGCCGAGTGCCACGTCCAGGGCGATGGAACCGGTCGGGATGACCTGGACCGGTGGGCGGGTGTCGTCACCGAGCCGCATCACCGAGCCCTTGCCGAACTGCTTGTCGATCTGTGCGAGGGCGTTCTCCAACGCCTTCTCGCGGTCGAGTCCTGCCATCGGGGTCACTCCAGGCTGAGGTCGTCGATTCTTGGCCACGATGGCGACGGTAGGGGGCGGGTCCGACAATTTCGAGCGCCGGGCCGCGCCTGTGGACAACTGGACGGTCGAAGCAGCCACGATCAACAGCCTTTCTCACCCCACCGGGGCACCTCGCTACTCGACATCCACAGTAGGCGAACATGCGTTCGATGGCATCATCGACACGCCGTCGACACGCTGAGGCTCCCGGGATGGAGCCTCAGCGTTCGCGCGCGGGCACCCCGAACTCCTCGCACACCGCCCGCCAGACGTCCTTGGCGTCGTCACCGCGGGCGAGGGCCGCCTCGACCGTGGCCCCGCCGAGCCCGGCGACAACATGGTCGCGGGCAACCGACTCCGCGTACCCGGAGCCGAACTGCTTGTTCATTCGCGCCCAGAACTCGGTCAGCCGCACGGGTGCAAGTCTGCCCTTCCCGACAGACGGACTCGTGACAGGCAGACTCGAAGGCATGCCCGCGCCGTCCCCTCTCACGCTGTTCTCGGCCCCCACCCGGGCCTGGTTCACCGGCGTGTTCCCCGCGCCCACCCCCGCGCAGGCCGGCGCGTGGGAGGCGATCAGCCGCGGGGACGACGTGCTGGTCGTCGCCCCGACCGGCTCGGGCAAGACGCTCGCCGCCTTCCTGTGGTCGCTGGACCGCATCGCCCGCACCGGCCCTCCGGCCGACGCCTCCCGGCGCTGCCGGGTGCTCTACGTCAGCCCGCTCAAGGCGCTGGCCGTGGACGTCGAACGCAACCTGCGGGCCCCGCTGGCCGGGATCCGGGCCACCGCGGCGCGCCTGGGCCGGCCCGAGCCTGACGTGCGGGTGGGCATCCGCTCCGGTGACACCCCCGCCGCCGAGCGGCGGGCGTTCGGGCGGCTGCCCCCGGACGTGCTCATCACCACGCCCGAGTCGCTGTTCCTGATCCTGACCAGCCAGGCGCGCGAGGCGCTGCGCGGGGTCGAGACGGTCATCGTGGACGAGGTGCACGCCGTGGCCGGTACCAAGCGCGGCGCCCATCTCGCCCTGAGCCTGGAACGCCTCGACGCGCTGCTGGACACCCCCGCCCAGCGGGTGGGCCTGTCGGCGACGGTGCGCCCGGCCGAGGAGGCCGCGCGCTTCCTCGGGGGCGCCCGCGCGGTCACGGTGGTCCGCCCGTCCACGGACAAGACCCTGCGGATCGACGTGGTCGTGCCGGTGCCGGACATGACCCAGCTCACCGGCCCCAGCACCGACACGCGGCCGGCGGCGTCGATCTGGCCGGCCGTGGAGGAGCGGATCCTCGACCTCGTCCTCGCGCACCGCTCGACCATCGTGTTCGCCAACTCCCGCCGGCTGGCCGAACGGCTGTGCGCCCAGCTGAACACCCTCGCCACAGCGGAGGTGGCCCGGGCGCATCACGGCAGCGTCAGCCGGCAGCAGCGGGCGCTCATCGAGGACGATCTCAAGGCCGGCCGGCTGCCCGCGGTCGTGGCCACCTCCAGCCTGGAGCTCGGCATCGACATGGGCGCCGTCGACCTCGTCGTCCAGGTCGAGTCACCACCGAGCGTGGCCGCCGGCATGCAGCGGGTGGGACGGGCCGGGCACCAGGTCGGGGCCGCCAGCCGCGGAGTGATCATACCCAAGCACCGCGGTGACCTGCTGTCGTGCGCCGTCGTCGCCGAACGGATGCGCGACGGCGGGATCGAGCAGCTGCGCTATCCGCGCAACCCGCTGGACGTGCTCGCCCAGCAGATCGTGGCGATGGCCGCGATGGACCCCTGGCAGGTCGACGACGTCGCCGCGCTGGTACGCCGGGCGGCCTCGTTCGCGACGCTGCCGCCGTCCGCCCTGGATGCGGTCCTGGACATGCTCGCGGGCCGCTACCCCAGCGACGACTTCGCCGAGCTGCGTCCCCGCCTGGTCTGGGACCGGGCCACCGGCACCCTCACCGGCCGGCCCGGCAGCGGGCGGCTGGCGGTCACCAGCGGCGGCAGCATCCCCGACCGCGGCCTGTTCGGGGTCTTCCTGGTGGGTGAGAAGGCCAGCCGGGTCGGCGAGCTGGACGAGGAGATGGTCTACGAGTCCCGGGCCGGCGACGTCGTTCTGCTCGGGTCGTCGAGCTGGCGGATCGAGGAGATCACCCCCGACCGGGTGCTGGTGGCCCCGGCGCCGGGCCGGCCGGGCAAGCTGCCGTTCTGGCACGGCGACACGCTCGGGCGTCCCGCCGAACTCGGCCGCGAGATCGGCGCCTTCACCCGCGAGCTGGCCCGCCTCGACACCGGGCCGGCGCGCGAGCGCCTGCGGGCGGCCGGGTTCGACGGGTGGGCCACCGACAACCTGCTCGCCTACCTCGCCGACCAGCGGGCGGCCACCGGGCATCTGCCGGACGACCGGACGATCGTCGTCGAACGCTTCCGGGACGAGCTCGGCGACTGGCGGCTGGCAGTCCACTCGCCCGTCGGCGCCCCGGTGACCGCGCCGTGGGCGCTGGCCATCGCCGCCCGGCTGCGCGACCGCTACGGCGTCGAGGTGCAGATCATGCACTGCGACGACGGTGTCGTCGCGCGGATCCCGGACGCCGGCCTCGCCCCCACCGCCGACGTGGCCGTGTTCGACCCCGACGAGATCGACGCGCTCGTGCGGGCCGAGGTCGGTACCAGCGCGCTGTTCGCGAGCCGGTTCCGGGAGTGCGCGGGCCGGTCGCTGCTGCTGCCGCGGCGCACCCCCGGCCGCCGGACGCCGCTGTGGCAGCAACGGCAGCGCAGCGCCCACCTGTTGGAGGTGGCAGCCCGCTTCGACGACTTCCCCGTGGTGCTGGAGACCATGCGGGAGTGTCTGCAGGACGTCTTCGACGTCCCCGCCCTGACCGGGCTGATGCGTCAGGTCGCGGCCCGCACGCTGCGTGTCGTCGAGGTGGAGACCGCGGCACCCTCGCCGTTCGCCCGCTCGATGCTGTTCGGCTACGTCGCGGCGTTCATGTACGACGGGGACACCCCGCTGGCCGAACGCCGGGCCCAGCTGCTCGCGCTGGACAGCTCCCTGCTCACCCAGCTGCTCGGCCAGGCCGACCTGCGGGAGCTGATCGACGCGGCCGTGCTCGCCCAGGTGGAGGCCGAGCTGCAGCGCCTGGCACCCGGCCGGCGGGCACGTGACGTCGAGGACGTCGCCGACCTGCTGCGCGTGGTCGGCGACCTCAGCACGCCGGAGGCGCTGGCCCGCGGCGCGGCCCCGGCCCACCTCGCCGAGCTCGCCGACACCCACCGCGCGCTGCGGGTACGCATCGCCGGCGAGGAACGCTGGGTGGCCGTCGAGGACGCCGGCCGGCTGCGCGACGCCGTCGGCATCCCGGTGCCGGCCGGGGTGCCGACGGCCTTCACCGAAACGGTCCGCGACCCGCTCGGCGATCTGCTCGCCCGCTACGCGCGCACACACGGCCCGTTCGACGCCGAGGCGGCCGCCGACCGGTTCGGGCTGGGGGTGGCGGTGGTGACCGCCGGTCTGGAGCGGATGCTCGCCACCGGCCGGCTCGTCCGCGGCGAGCTGCGCCCGGGAGACACCGGAGAGCAGTGGTGTGACAACACGGTGTTACGGATACTGCGCCGACGCAGCCTCGCCGCCTCCCGCCGCGACGTCGAACCCGCCCCGACGGCGGCCCTCGGCCGCTTCCTGCCCGCCTGGCAGGGGATTTCACACGGCCGGGACGGCGCGCACGGCGGCAGCCACGGCGTCGACGCGGCGCTGCGGGCCATCGAGCAGCTGCAGGGCGCGCTGATGCCGGCCAGCGCCTGGGAGCAGCTCATCCTGCCCGCCCGGGTGGCGGACTACCAGCCGGGGATGCTCGACGAGCTGTGCGTGTCCGGTGAGGTGCTGTGGGCCGGCGCGGGCGGGCTGCCCGGCAACGACGGCTGGCTGGCCCTGGTCCTCGCCGACAGCGCCCCCCTGCTGCTGCCACCACCCGCCCCGGACGCGGCGGGCACCCCGCTGCACGCCGCCGTGCTCGAGGCCCTCGACGCGGGGGCCGCTCTGTTCTTCCGGACCCTCTCCGACCGGGTCACCAGCCTCGACGACGCCGCGCTCGCGGCCGCGCTGTGGGATCTGGTGTGGGCGGGCCTGGTCACCAACGACAGCCTCGCCCCGCTGCGGGCCTCGCTGGCCGCCCGCCGCGGCAGCCATCCGACCGCCCGGCGCAGCCCACGGTTACGCCCGGTCCGCTATTCCCGCCCGGCTGTCCCCCGCCCGCGCATGCCGTCACGGACCGGCCCGCCGACGGTGGCCGGCCGCTGGTCGCTGCTGCCCGAGCGGGATCCCGACCTGACCCTGCGCGCCCACGCGCAGGCCGGGACGCTGCTCGACCGGTACGGGATCGTCACCCGCGGCGCGGTCACGGCCGAGGGGCTCCCGGGCGGTTTCGCCGGGGTGTACCGCGTCCTGTCCGCCTTCGAGGACAACGGGCAGTGCAGACGTGGCTACTTCGTGGAATCCCTCGGCGCGGCCCAGTTCGCCGTCCCCGGCGCGGTCGACCGGCTGCGGGCGACGCCGGCGACGTCCGGCGCGACCGTGCTCGCCGCGACCGACCCGGCGAACCCCTACGGCGCCGCCCTGCCCTGGCCGGCCAGCTCTTCGGGACACCGGCCGGGACGCACGCCGGGCGCGCTCGTCGTGCTCGTCGACGGCGAACTGGCGCTGTACGTCGAACGCGGCGGCCGGACGCTGCTGACCTGGACCGACGGCCCCGGACGGGTACAGCCGGCGGTCGACGCCCTCGCGCTCGCCGTGCGGGACGGCTGGCTGGGGCAGCTGTCCGTGGAGAAGGCCGACGGCCAGGCCGTGCTCACCAGCGAGCTGCGCGCCAGCGAACTCGGGCAGGCCCTGGAACGCGCCGGCTTCCACCCCACGCCCCGCGGCCTGCGGCTACGGGCCTGAAGCCTGCGGCTACGGGCCTGAACCATCCCGCATGAGTTCGCGCAGGCCGTCGGCGAAGCCGCGCAGGGCTGCGGTCCCTCGCTCGAGCTCGCCGCCGCGCCCCATCCCCGGCATCCCCGGCCCCGCCGGCGACAGCGCCGACGGTGTCGAGGCGAGCAGGTCACTGGCCGCGGCCAGCATCTCGTCGAGAGCGTTCGCGGCGGTCGTCATCGCGCTCACCAGGCCCATGATCATGCTGGTGATCTCCGCGCGGCGGTCCGGGTCGACGACCGCGCGCGCCGCCGACTCGGCGGCCAGCACCCGGGCGGCCTGGCCGCGCAGACCGTCGACCACCTGGGCGGCCGACACCATCGCCGCGCGGACCGCCTCGGCGGCGGCCC
>NZ_CAKKTM010000404.1 GCF_920888515.1 Protofrankia sp. CiP1_Cm_nod1
CGCCAGGACAGCCCGGCCCGCACGAGCGCGCCGGCGCCCACGACCAGCCAGGCCCACGTCCCGTCCAGCACCGCGGCGGCCGGGGTGAGGACCGCGACCCCGGACCACACCCGCGCGGACGTGGCGGCCCGGCGGCGCAGCCGGGCCTGGGTGCGGACCAGCCGCTGCTCGCCGCGCAGCAGGTTCCGGCGTTCGATGTCGGCACGCAGCCACTCCGGCAGGCGGCTGCTCGGCCCCGTCCCGTGTGCCGGCAGCACCGTCAGCCGTCCGGCTGATCGGCCGGTCCCTTGTCCAGGGACGGCGGTGATCCCTTGTTCAGGGACAGCGTGCCGTCGGATCCGCCCGCCGCCGGCCCGGCCGACAGGGCCGTGCGGATCTCGGTGAGACGGTTGGACGCCTTCGCGTCCAACGACGCCCGGCGAATCTCCAGCATCCGCGACTCCACCCCCTGCGAGGACAGCTCGTGGTGTCCCAGGGCGACCGCGTAGCGTTGCTCGACCTTGTCCCGGACCTGCCCCAGCGTCGGGGTGTCACCCGGCGGGGTGAGCCGGGACATGCCGTCGAGCGCCTTGCTCATCTGCTCCTGCATGGCGGCGTGCTCGATCTGGGTCAGCAGCCGGGCCCGCTCGGCGAGCTGCCCCTCCAGCCGCAGCGTGTTGTCCTCCACCGCGCGGCGGGCCTGCTCGGCGGAGAGCACGGCCTGCTGGTGCAGGGACTTGAGGTCGTCGAGGGAGCCCTCCGCGGCGACGAGCTGGCCGGCGAACGCCTGCGCGGTCTGCTCGTAGCGGGCGGCCGCGTCCACCTCGCCCTTCGCGCTGGCCGCGTCCGCGAGCAGGATGGCCTGGCGCGCGGAGGCGGCCAGGCTCTCGACCTCCTCGATCTGGCGCGCCATCCGCATCTCCAGCTGCCGCTGGTTGCCGACGACCGCGGCGGCCTGCTGTACGAGCGCCTGGTGCTGCCGCTGCGCCTCGGTGATCGCCTGGTCGATCTGGACCCGGGGGTCAGCCTTCTCGTCCAGCTTCCGGTTCGCCGACGCGGACAGATAGCGGTAGAACTTGCGGACGACGTTCGCCATACCCCCGATCGTCGCACGCCAAGCCGGACATCGGTGCCCCCCGGCCTACGAAAACGGCAGTCGGCTAGGCGGCACGGTCGACCACGGCGGTGGTCGCGCCGCCGCGGGACTGCATGGCGGCCATCGGCGGCATCCCCGCCATCGGGGCGCCCACCCGGGCCGGGCCGCCAGCCGCGAGCTCGGCGAGCTCCAGGTCGTCGCTCACCTCACGCAGCAGGTCGGCGAGCCGGACGCCGAGCGCGTCGCAGATCGACGCCAGCAGCTCGGAGCTCGCCTCCTTCTGCCCTCGCTCGACCTCGGAGAGGTATCCGAGCGAGACCCTCGCGTTGGAGGACACCTCACGCAGGGTCCGGTGCTGATCCTGGCGGCGGCGGCGCAATGCCTCGCCGAGCATGCGTCGGAGCAGGACCATCGTGCCTCCTCCTTCGTCCTCGGGCTGGGCCTTACCGTATACCTGCTGTCCACCGTGATGGCTGGCCGTTGATACGACTGTAACCATGTAAGCAACACGCGTCCGGCGGTTCATCCCAGTCAACAGGTATGAACAGTCAGGGTACGCCGAAGAACGTCCAACGCCTGGACGACCGCATAGACACGGTTCGTACGACGGTCGCCGGGGAGGCGTAGGGACCTCGTCAGCGTGCCGAAGGCACCAACCATACCTATGTGCAGGGTCCCGACGGGCTTGCCCTCCTGCTCGTCGGGGCCGGCCACCCCGGTCACCGCCAGCCCGGTGCTCGCCCCCAGCAGGTCCCGCACGCCCGCGGCCATCGCCGCCGCCGCCTCCGGGGACACCGCGCCGGACGTCGCCAGCACCTCCGGGCCGACCCCGAGCACGTCCCGCTTGGCCTCGGTGGCGTAGGAGACCACCCCGCCGCGCAGCACCGCGCTGGCACCGGCGACATCGGTGAGCCGGCCGGCGAGCAGCCCGCCGGTCATCGACTCGGCGACGGCGAGCGTCTCACCGCGCTCGGCGAGCAGCCGCAGGACGGTCCCCTCCAGGGTGTCGTCGTCGACGCCGTAGAGCGCGGTCCCGAGCGCGTCGCGGGCCGCCTTCTCCACCGGCTCGATGAGCCGGTACGCCTCGGCCCGGTCTGCGGCGCGGGCGCTGACCCGCACCCGGGTCTGCCCGCCGCTGGCCAGAAAGGCGATTGTCGGGTTCCCGACCGGGGCGAGCCGCTCGACCTCACCGGCCAGCGCCTGGGCCACCGCCGACTCCCAGATCCCGGCGGTGCGCAGGACCCGGTGCACCACGACCGCCGGCTCCCCGGCCCGGCGCAGCAGATCCGGCAGGACCGACCCGGTGAACATGGCGTACATCTCGCTGGGGACGCCAGGCAGGGCGTACACCACGCCGCCGGCTGTCTCCAGCCGGACGCCGGGGGCGGTGCCGACCTCGTTCGGCAGCGGTTCGGCTCCCTCGGGGAGATCTGCCTGCCGGTAGTTCATCTCCGGCGCCCCTCGGTCCGTACCGCTCGGCACATCCCGCCTCAGCGCCTGGAACCGACGCCGTAAGGCCGCCTCCAGGAAGGCGTCCCGGCGCAGGGCCACACCAGCCGCCAGGGCGATCCCCTCCCTGGTCAGGTCGTCCTGGGTCGGCCCGAGCCCGCCGGTGAGGATGACCGCGTCCGCGCGGCCCAGCGCCGCCCGGATCCCGGCCGCGATCACGTCGACGTTGTCGCCCACCACCGTTGACATCGTCAGCCGTACGCCCACGTCGGCGAGCTGCCGCCCGAGCCACGCCGCGTTGCCGTTGACGATGTCCCCGAACAGCAGTTCGTCGCCCACAGCCAGTAGTTCAGCCCGCATCGTTCTCCTCGGAGATCGCGGGGACCGGCCGCGTCGCCTGCCGTCGCAGGGCCAGCGCCCGTCCCACGTAGTCAAGACCGGTGACCACCGCCACCAGCACCCCGGCGGCGAGAACGACCGCCCGCGCGGAGGCGGCGATCCCCTCCAGGGGAAGCACGTAGAGACCGATCGCGCAGTTGAGCAGCAGGGTCTTCAGCTTGCCCCCGCGGCTGGGCGCCATCACCCCGTAGCGGATCATCCGTAACCGCAGCAGGGTGACCCCGGCCTCCCGGACCACGACGACCACCGTCACCAGCCACGGCAGCTCACCGAGCAGCGACAGGGACAGCAGCGCGGCACCGGTGAGCGCCTTGTCCGCGATCGGGTCGAGGATGATCCCGAAATCCGTGACGATCCCGCGGCTGCGGGCGATGTATCCGTCGACCTGGTCGGTGACCGCCGCGAGCGCGTAGACGGCGAACGCCGCCACCCGCCAGCCGGAACCGTCCTGCCCGCCGGCGAACATGAGCACCACGAACACCGGGACGAGCGCGACCCGCCCGACGGTGAGCGCGTTGGCGAGGTTCAGCCGGCTGACAGCGGCACCAGCCCCGCTCATCCCACGGAGTCGACAACGTCGAGGAGCTCGGCGACCAGGTCCACCCCTTCGGCCGCGACCACCTTCGCGCTCACCAGATCACCCACCCGTACCCGCGCGGCCTCGGCCGGTGGCAGGCGGACCGTGCACGCCCCGTCGACCTCGGGCTGCTGGTGCGCGGCCCGTCCGTGCGCCAGCCCACCGGCGGCCTCCTCCACCAGGACCTCGACGACCGAGGAGAGCCGCCGCTGCGCGCGGGCGGCGGTCAGCTGCTCGACCAGGTCGGTCACGCGCGCCTGGCGCCGGCGTACCGTGGCCGGCGTGACCTTGCCGGGCAGGCCGGCCGCCTCGGTACCGTCCTCGTCGGAGTATCCGAAGACCCCGACGGCGTCGAGGTCGGCGTCGGTGAGGAAGCGCTCCAGCAGCGCGACGTCCGCCCGGGTCTCGCCCGGGAAGCCGACGATCACGTTCGAGCGGGCGCCGACGTCCGGGGCCAGCGCGCGGGCCCGCGCCAGCAGATCGAGGAAGGCGTCCGCGCCACCGAAACGGCGCATCCGCCGCAGCACCGACGGACTGGCGTGCTGGAACGACAGATCGAGGTAGGGGGCGACGCCGGGGGTCGTCAGCACCGTCTCCAGCAGGGACGGGCGTACCTCGGCGGGCTGCAGGTACACCGCTCTGACCCGGACCACACCGGTGATCGCGGCCAGCTGGGGCAGCAGCTTCTCCAGCGCCCGCAGGTCCCCGAGGTCCTTGCCGTAGGAGGTCGAGTTCTCGCTGACCAGGACGAGTTCCCGCACGCCCTGGCCGGCGAGCCACTCGGCCTCGGCGAGGACGTCCTGCGGCGGCCGGGAGACGTGTGCCCCGCGGAACGTGGGGATCGCGCAGAACGCACAGCGCCGGTCACAGCCACTGGAGATCTTCAACGACGCGACAGGCCCACCGAGCAGGCGCTGGCGCAGGACCGGCGGGCCGGACGCGGGCCCGGACCGCTCCGCCTGCCCTGCCTGCTGCCCTGCCTGCTGCCCTGCCTGGCGGTCGACCGGTGTGATCGGCAGCAGGGCCCGCCGGTCACGCGGAGTGTGCGCCGCGGGCTTCTCGCCGCGCAGCACCGCGTCCAGGTGGCTGCCGAGCGCCGGGTAGGCGTCGAAGCCGAGGACGGCGTCGGCCTCCGGCAGGCTCTCGGCGAGCTGCCGGCCGTACCGCTCGGCCAGGCAGCCGACCGCGACCACGGCCTTCGGGCCCCCGGCGGCGTCGCGCAGGTCGGCGGCGGCGAGCAACGTGTCGATCGAGTCCTTCTTGGCGACGTCGACGAAACCGCAGGTGTTGACCACCACGGCGTCGGCACTGGCCGGATCGTCGACCACGGCCCAGCCGTCCCCCCCGAGCCGCGCCGCGAGCTCCTCGGAGTCCACGTCGTTGCGGGCACAGCCCAATGTGATCAGCGCGACACGGCGAACAGGACGATCGGGCACGACGTCAGGCTACCGGGATGCCGGGTTACCAATGGCACAGTCTCCCGACGCACCCAGTCCCACACGTACGGTGAGAACCTGGCCGGGGCTGCCCCCCACTCCCAGATCCCGGCCGTTGCAGAAGACCGCCACCGACCCGGCGTTACCGATTCTGATCTCCACGGAACGGGCCGCCTTCACCAGCCGGCTGTCGCCGGGCTGCAGGAGCTGCTGCAGCAGGACCCGCTGGGCCTCGTCCCGCATCTCCAGCCAGCTCGGCTCGTCCCGCACCGCCACCTCGACGTTCACCCCGCTCGGCGCGGGCGTCGCGGACCGCACGGGCCCGGCGGGCGCACCGGTCGCGCCGGCTCCCGGCGTCACCGGCGGGACCGTGGCGGCAGCCCGGACACCGGTGGGGTCACGCAGCGCACCGCCGGAGCCGTTCGGGACGAGGACGGCGAGAGCCGCCAGGACACAGACCGCCACCAACGCGACGATCACCGCGGGCGCCCAGGGAAATCCCCGACGGGCCCCCGCCCCCTGCGGGATCAACGGGTCGACCGGCCGCGCCGGGAGCGGCTGCGGCCCGGTCAGCCGGCCGTGACGCCGGTCGAACTCGGCGATCAGCGGTACGGGATCGATCCCCAGAGTGCGGGCGATGCTGCGAATATGGCCACGCGCATACACCGAACCACCACAGCTGGTGAAATCGTCACCCTCTATCTGCTCAATCAGTGCGGTGCGCACACGGGTCCGCTCGCTGACATCCAAGATCGACAGACCCTGTCTGACGCGGGCGGCTGCGAGCACCGCGCCCACGCCCTCAGGGGACTGCATAGTCACCCTCCGCCCGGTCGGATCGGCAGTACTGGCGAGTCTACGGTGGTTGGCCAGTCGCCGAAAGCACACTCCGATGATCGCCGCCGACGTCACTAGCCATTGCGTAGAGTCACCAGAAGTCCTTCAAGTTCGTCCGGCATGACCAACACGTCCCGAGCCTTCGACCCCTCGCTCGGACCGACGATGCCCCGGCTTTCCATCAGGTCCATCAGCCGGCCGGCCTTGGCGAACCCGACCCGCAGCTTGCGCTGGAGCATCGAGGTCGACCCGAACTGGGTCGACACCACCAGCTCGACCGCCTGTACGAACAGCTGCAGGTCGTCCCCGATGTCCTCGTCGATCTCCTTCTTGGGCTCGGTGGCACCGTCGAACACATCCGCCCGGAACGCCGGAGCCGCCTGTTCCCTGGTATGCGCGACGATCGCGGCGATCTCCTCCTCGGAGACGAACGCCCCCTGGATCCGCGCCGGCTTCCCCGCCCCCATCGGCAGGAACAACGCGTCCCCGAGACCGACCAGCTTCTCCGCCCCCGCCTGGTCCAGGATCACCCGGCTGTCCGCCAGCGACGACGTCGCAAACGCCAGCCGCGACGGCACATTCGCCTTGATCAGACCGGTCACCACGTCCACCGACGGCCGCTGTGTGGCCAGCACCAGGTGAATCCCCACCGCCCGCGCCATCGCCGTGATCCGCGAGATCGAGTCCTCGACGTCCCGTGGCGCCACCATCATCAGGTCCGCCAGCTCGTCCACGATCGCCAGGATGTACGGATACGGCGTGTACACCCGCTCCGACCCCGGCGGCGCCACGATCTGACCGGCCCGCACCTTGCGGTTGAAGTCGTCGACGTGGCGCACCCCGCAGGCGGCCAGGTCCTCGTAGCGGTTCTCCATCTCCTTGACCACCCACTCCAACGCGTCCGCGGCCTTCTTCGGACTCGTGATGATCGGCGTGATCAGATGGGGAATCCCCTGGTAGCTCGTCAGCTCCACCCGCTTGGGGTCCACCAGCACCAGCCGCACCTGGTCCGGTGTGGCCCGCGCCAGCACACTCGTGATCAGCGTGTTGATACAGGTCGACTTGCCCGCCCCGGTCGCCCCGGCGATCAGGATGTGCGGCATCTTCGCGAGGTTCGCCACCACATAGCCGCCCTCGATGTCCTTGCCCAGGCCGACCAGCAGCGGATGCGGGTTCCCGGTCGCCTCCTCGCTGCGCAGCACGTCCCCGAGCGAGACCAGCTCCCGGTCGCTGTTCGGGATCTCGATCCCGACCGCGCTCTTCCCCGGGATCGGGCTGATGATCCGCACATCCGGGCTCTTCACCGCATACGCGATGTTCTTGGTGAGCTGGATGATCCGCTCGACCTTCACCGCCGCGCCCAGCTCGATCTCGTACCGGGTCACCGTCGGCCCCCGGGTGAAACCCGTCACTTTGGCATCCACCCGGAACTGCGCGAAGACGTCCGTCAACGAACCGATCACCGTGTCCGTCGCGGCCGACCGCACCTTCGGCGGCGTACCCTGCTGCAACAGGGTCGGTGACGGCAGAACGTAGTCACTGTCCGCTGTCCCACTCAGTCCGGGAGCGACGAAGTGCTCCACCTCGGACGGCGGCTCGGGCCTTGGCCCGCGGCCACGCGTCTTCGCGGCCCGCCGTTCGCCAGCCCGGGGAGCCGGCGCCGGCTCGTCCGCCACCGGCGGCTCGGCATCTCCGAGCGCGTCGATATCGAACACGTCCGGATCCGGTAGCGACCGGGAGCCAGGGGCACCGAGCAGGTCCTCCACCAGCGACCCGCGGAACTGGTCCCGCGCCGGGCTGCCGGCGACCGGCTCGTTCCGGCGGCCTCCACGGCTGCCCACCGGCCGATGATCGTGATCGTCCCCGTGCTGGTGGTAACCGGCCACGAGCCTGTCCCGCAGATCGCGCAGCCGGTCGGGGATCACGCGGATCGGGGTCCTGGTGATCACGAGTATGCCGAACACGCTCACCAGGAGCAGCAGGGGTGCCGCCAGGTACGCGGTGACGGCGCTGGACAGCGGTGAGCTGACCAGGAACCCGGCCAGCCCCCCCGCCCGCTCGATCGCGGCGGTACCGGCACCGAAGTCGGGCACCCCGTGCGCGACGTGCACCAGCCCCAGCACACCCGCTGCGAACGCGGCCCAGCCGATCAGCACCCGGCCACGGCTGTCCGGATCACTCGGGCTGCGGATCAGCCGCCAGGTCGCGCCGAGGCCGAACAGCGGAAGCGCCAGCGCCCCCGCGCCGACCAGGAAGCGCAGCAGGCCGGCGACGACACCGCCCACCGGCCCGCCGGCATGGAACCAGACCGCGGCCATGGTGAGCGCGGTCGCGCCGAGCGCGGCAAGCCCCGCCCCGTCCCGCCGGTGCGCCTCGTCGATACGCAGGTCACGGGCACCCCGACCGATCCGGCGGCCCATCTCGCCCAGCAGCGTGGCCGCAATCCCCCAGGCCCGGACCAACAGCCGGATCGCGGCAAGGGCGGCGACCACGGTAAAAGGGGGGCGTGACCTGCCCGTACCGGTTCTTCCCGTATCGGTTCTTCCCGCACTGGCCTTCGCGGGGACGGCCTTCGGCCGGGGCCTGTTCGCTGCCGGCTTCCCGCTCGACGCCTTGCCCCCGGCCGGTGGACGCCGCGCAGGCGCCGAGCCGGAGGGAGACCTCCCGCCCTGGGCACGCGTCCGCGTACCACTCGCCCGTGTGGCCACTCGAGGACGGTACCGGTCTCCGGCCGCGACATCCGGCAACCCCGACCTTCCGGGCGCGTCGCCTCAGAGCATGCTGCCTCAGACCTCGACCACCACCGGCACGATCATTGGCCGACGCCGGTAGGTGTCGCTCACCCAGCGTCCGACCGTGCGGCGGACCAGCTGCTGCAGCGCGGCGACGTCCACCATGCCAGAGCGCATCGACTCGGCCAACGCCTCGGACACCAGGCCGCGTACCTGCTCGAACGTCTCGCGGACGTCGGAGAACCCCCGGGCCGACAGCTCGGGGCCGCCCACGACCTTCCCCGACGCGGCGTCGACCACGACCGTGATCGTGATGAAGCCCTCATCACCCAGGATGCGACGGTCCTTCAGACTCGACTCGCCGACGTCACCGACGGCGAGCCCGTCGACATAGACGTAGCCGCACGGGACGACACCGGTGATGTTCGCCTGCCCGTCGACCAGGTCAACGACCATGCCGTCGTCGGCGAGCACGATCCTGTCCGCGGGCACACCGGTCGCCTCGGCGAGCGCGCCGTGCGCCCGCAGATGGCGCCACTCGCCGTGTACCGGCATGACATTGGACGGACGGGTGGCGTTGAGGACGTAGAGGAGCTCGCCGGCCGGTGCGTGCCCGGAGGTGTGCACCTTGGCCACACCCTTGTGGACGACCTTCGCTCCCCAGCGGGTCAGCCCGTTGATCACCCGATGGACCGCGGTCTCGTTGCCCGGGATCAGGCTGGAGGCGAGCACGACCGTGTCGCCGGCCTCGATCCGGATCGCGTGGTCACGGTTGGCCATCCGGGACAGGGCCGACAACGGCTCGCCCTGGGAACCGGTTGAGACCAGGCAGACGTTGCGGTCGGGCAGCGAGGCGACGTCCCGCATGTCGACCATGAGGCCCGGCGCGACCCGCAGCAGGCCCAGGTCGCGGGCCACCCCCATGTTGCGCACCATCGAGCGTCCCACGAAGCACACCGAGCGACCATGCGCCTCCGCCGCGTCAAGGATCTGCTGTACCCGGTGTACATGGCTGGCGAAGCACGCGACGATGATCCTCTTGTTCGCATCCCGGAACACGCCGTCGAGGACAGGAGCGATCTCCCGTTCCGAGGTCACGAAGCCGGGCACCTCGGCGTTGGTGGAGTCGGACAGCAGCAGGTCGACGCCCTCCTGGCCGAGCCGGGCGAAGCCGCCCAGGTCGGTCAGCCTGCCGTCGAGGGGAAGCTGGTCCATCTTGAAGTCGCCGGTGTGCAGCACCAGACCGGCCGGTGTGCGGATCGCGACGGCCAGGGCGTCCGGGATGGAATGGTTGACCGCGAAGAACTCGCAACCGAACGGGCCGAAACTGTGGACCTGCCCCTCCCGTACCTCGACCGTGACCGGCGTGATGCGGTGCTCGGCGAGCTTGGCCACGGTCAGCGCGAGCGTCAGCCGGGAGCCGACCAGCGGGATGTCGGCACGTTCGCGCAGCAGGTAGGGGACGGCGCCGATGTGGTCCTCGTGGGCGTGGGTGAGCACGACCGCCTCGATGGCGTCCAGCCTGTCCCGGATGGCGGTGAAGTCGGGGAGGATGAGGTCGACGCCGGGCTGGTCGCTCTCGGGGAAGAGCACTCCGCAGTCGACGACGAGCAGCCGGCCGTCGAACTCGAACACGGTCATGTTGCGGCCGATCTCGCCGAGGCCCCCGAGCGCGACGATACGCAGCCCGTCCGGCGGAAGCGGTGGCGGTGTTCTCAGCCCGGGGTGGGGATGGCTCACGCGGAACCCGCCGTTGCAGCCGTAGCAGCCGTAACAGCCGTAGCGGTGGCCACGTCCGCGGACAGGTCGATCCCGGCCGCGGCCAGGTCGGCCCGGAGTTGCTCGCGCTCCTGCCCGGTGGCGTCCACCAGCGGCGGCCGGACTCCCCCAGCGGGCAGCCCGGCCATGTGAAGAGCAGCTTTTGTCATGATCACACCTTGGTTCCTGAACATGCCCTCGTACGCCGGAAGCAGACTCAGGTGCAGTGAACGGGCACGAATGGCGTCACCTGCGTCGAAAGCATCGATCATCGAACGAATCCGGGCGGTGGCGACGTGCCCGACGACGCTTACGACCCCCACGGCCCCCACCGCCAGGAGTGGGAGGTTGAGAATGTCCGTACCGGAGTAGTACGCAAGTTCTGTTCGAGCAAGGACCCACGATGACGCACCAAGATCGTCCTTGGCGTCCTTGACAGCCACGATCCGTGGATGGTCGGCCAAGCGTACCAGCGTATCCGTTGCCACCGGGACACCGGTACGGCCAGGTATATCATAGATCATGACGGGTAGCCCAGTAGCGTCCGCGACGGTACGGAAGTGCTCCGCAAGCCCGCTCTGCGGAGGCTTGCTGTAGTAAGGGCTGACCACCAGCAGCCCGTGCGCGCCGGCCTTCTGTGCCGCCACGGCCAGTTCCACCGTGTGCCGGGTGTCGTTGGTGCCCACACCGGCAATCACCTTCGCCCGGGTGCCGACAGCCTCCACCACCGCCCTGAGCAGCTCTTCTTTTTCCGCGTCCGAGGTGGTCGGCGATTCCCCTGTCGTCCCGTTGACGACCAGGCCATCGTTGCCGACGTCCACCAGATACTCCGCGAGTGCCGCGGCACCTTTAAGATCAAGTTCACCGTCCACGGTGAACGGAGTGATCATTGCTGTAATCATGCGACCGAAGGGCGCTCGGGACAACACTGACATGCCGGTCACCTTAGTTCTCATGGTGCCTTGTCGGACAATACCCGACACGGCACGTGACGGCACCTCGGACGCACAACCTCGGACGCACATGAGTCCGTCACACATGAGACGGCCGGAATGCCGACGACGGCCAGGAAGCTTCGACGATAGCCGCTACCCAGCGCGACCGGCATCCCGGCGGCAGCACCCCGACGGCGCCCCCGGCCCGGGTTTCTTCGGCATGGCGATCAGTCTACTCCGTTGACGGGCGCAGCAGCCCTGGGCACAGCAGCGTCCACTGCGCCCACCGGCCGTGTTCCATCGCCGTCCCGGCCGTGTTCCGCGGAACACAGCCCTCCCTCCAGAAAGATCGACTTTCTGCCGAAGGCTCCCCAGCAGCCCACCCGAGCAACAGCCTGCCGCCAGAAAAGCAGCAGATCGGTGCACGTATCGTCACTATCAGCAAGCACCACCTACGACCACCAGGCCTCTGCAACCGACGCAGCCGTGTTCCGCGGGGCACGAGTCCAGCCTCCGACCCGCGCCTCACGCCTCACGCCTCACGAGCCTTCGCCTCTCACGACCCCTCTCAGGCTTCCCGTCACGACCTTTTATGCCGTCACGACCCTCTTGCGCAACAGGCGACGCAGGCCTAATATCGAACTTATGTTCGATATCGACGTGGAGCATGCCCCTCTCCACCAGCTTGAGGCGGAAATCTGCGCCTGGGCCGGGCGGATCTCAGCCGCGATGTGCGCCTGGCTGCTGGCGCTGGCCGCGTTCGACCGCCGCGAGGGCTGGGCAGGGGTGGGGATCCGCTCCTGTGCGCACTGGCTGTCGTGGAAGTGCGGGATCAGCCTGCGTACCGGCTATGAGCACCTCCGTGTCGGGCATGCTCTCGAACAGCTCCCCGCGCTGCGCGACGCCTTCGCGGGCGGCCGGCTGTCCTATGCCAAGGCCCGCGCCATCAGCCGGGTCGCCGACGTCGACAGCGAGGCCGAATGGGTCCGCCAGGCCGAACATGCCACGGCCAGTCAGCTTGACCGGCTCGTCGCCGCGTACGGCCGTCTGCGTGGCCGCGACGGGCTGGGAAGGGCGGTCGACCGACACGCCCGCCGGTCCTGTTCGTGGCGGTGGGACGACGACGGCAGCCTGATCGTCCACGCGCGGCTGACCCCCGAGGACGGCGCCCTGTTCATCAAGGCCCTTGACGCGGCTCACGCCGGCCACACATCTGACATGCCTCGCGACCAGGCCGCGAATGCCGACGCCCTCACCACGGTCGCCGGCGGTTTCCTCGCCAGCAGGGCACCTACGCTGGCCGACCCCGCCCGCTACACCGTCCACGTCCACGTCGACGCGAACCTGCTCACCGACGGCGTCCCTCCACACGACAGTGGCCGCCCGCACCAGCCCCGCAGTGACGTCGAACCCGGTGTCGCGGTGCACCCGGAAACCGTTCGCCGGCTCGCCTGCGACGCGGGTGTCACCATCCCGGACGCCGGACGCCGGCGCCGCACCGTCCCACAGGCCCTACGTCGTCTCCTGGAGGCCCGTGACCAGGGCACCTGCCGCTACCCCGGCTGCGACCACACCCGCTGGCTGCACGCCCACCACGCCGTCCACTGGGCCGACGGCGGCAGAACGGATCTCGACAACCTCGTTCTGCTCTGCTCGTTCCATCACCATGCCGTCCACGAGGCGGGGCTCATCCTCGCCATCGGCGAGGGTCACAGCGTCACCGTACGGCGTCCCGACGGTACCGTGATTCCCCATCAGCCTCCCCTCAGCACAGGCGACGAGCCGCTACGCCATCTGCGGGACGCGACCGCGTCCGTCGCCCACGACGCCATCACCGGACGGTGGGCCGGGGAACCGCTGCACCTTCAGGAGTCGGTCACCGCTCTCCTCAACGCGGGAGCTGTCCGGCAAGGCACGCGCGGACGCCTCGGGCGATCTCCAGCTCCTCGCGGGCCTCGACAACGAGTGTCCGGACCGGCGAGCCGGCAGCAGTGATGTCATGATCACCAGAGGTATGGGCGGCGTTACGGTCCGGGTCGACAGCCACACCGAGGAAGCCCAGCCCGTCCGCGGCGCCGGCTCGTACCGCGGCGGAGCGCTCCCCCACCCCGCCGGTGAAGACCAGCGTGTCCAGGCCGCCGAGAGCCGCCGCCATCGCGGCGATCTGCGCACGCAGGCGGTGGAGGTAGACCGCCAGCGCCAGGGAGGAGGCGGCCTCGCCGGTGACGGCCTGGTCGACGACCGTACGCATGTCCGGGGTGCCGGCCAGGGCGGCCAGGCCCGACCGGTGGAACAACGCCTCGGTGAGCTCGTCGGCGGACAGGCCGGCCGACGTCTGCAGCCACAACAGCAGACCCGGATCGATCGTGCCGGAGCGGGTCGACATGACCAGCCCCTCCAAGGGGGTGAACCCCATGGTGGTGTCGATGCCGACGCCGTCGCGGACGGCCGCCAGCGACGCGCCCGACCCAAGATGGCAGGTCACCACCCGGCTCCCGCCGGTCAGTACCGCCGCCCGGCGGGACGCGTACGCGTGGGACAGCCCGTGGAAGCCGTAGCGGCGCACGCCGAGACGGTCCCGCCAGTCGGCCGGGACCGCGTAGGTGGTCGCGGCCGGTGGCATCCGGGCGTGGAAGGAGGTGTCGAAGCAGGCGACCTGGGTGATGCCGGGCGCCGCGGTCCGTATCTCGGCCAGTGCGGCGAGCGCCGCCGGCTGGTGCAGCGGGGCCAGTACGGCGAGCGAGTGTAGCTCCTTGGCCACCCGGTCGGTGACGACCACCGGGCCGGTGAACACTGTCCCGCCGTGCACGATTCGGTGCCCGACCGCGCCGAACTCGCCGCGGCGGGCCAGGTCCGTGATCGTCGCGGTGACCTCGTCCGGGTCCGGTCGGCCTTCCCGCGCGCGAAGGTCGACCGCGGCCAGCAGAGCGTCCCCCGGCCCGAGGAGGCGCAGTTTCAGGCTGGACGAACCGGCGTTGACCACGAGGATGTTCACGCCGCTGATGTGCACAGCGCTGGGCCGTCTAGTAGGGCCAGGTCCAGTTGGAGATCTCGGGCATGTCCGTGCCGAAGTCGCGGGTGTACGCGCGGGCCGCGATCCGGGCGTCCACCATGTCCTGCCGAACGTGTGCGGCGCGCGCGCCCAGTGACGGGACCCGGTCGATCACGTCGATCACCAGGTGGAACCGGTCGAGGTTGTTCATCATCACCATGTCGAACGGTGTGGTGGTCGTGCCCTCCTCGATGTAGCCGCGGACATGGATGTTGATGTGGTTGGTACGCCGGTAGGTCAGCCGGTGGATCAGCCATGGGTAGCCGTGGTAGGCGAAGATCACTGGCCGGTCAGCGGTGAACAGCGCGTCGAACCGGGCGTCGGAGATCCCGTGTGGATGTTCGCTGTCGGGCTGGAGGCACATCAGATCGACGATGTTGACGACACGTACCTTCAGGTCGGGGAAGTGACGTCGCAGGATGTCGACCGCGGCCAGGGTCTCCAGGGTCGGGATGTCGCCGGCGCATGCCATGACCACGTCGGGCATGCCGTCGACGGATCCGTGATCGCCGGCTTTGTGGTCGCCGGCTTTGTGGTCGTTGCTGGCCCAGTCCCAGATGCCGATGCCCCGGGCGCAGTGGGCGATCGCCGCGTCCATCGGCAGGTAGTTCAGCGCTGGCTGCTTGCCGGCCACGATGACGTTGATGTAATGCCGGCTGCGCAGACAGTGGTCGGCGACGGACAGCAGTGTGTTCGCGTCCGGCGGGAGGTAGACCCGGATTATCTCCGCCTTCTTGTTGACCACGTGGTCGATGAAGCCCGGGTCCTGGTGGGAGAAGCCGTTGTGGTCCTGCCGCCAGACGTGGCTGGTGAGCAGGTAGTTCAGCGACGCGATCGGGCGCCGCCACGGGATGTGGCGGGTCGTCTTCAGCCACTTCGCGTGCTGGTTCACCATCGAGTCGACGATGTGGATGAACGCCTCGTAGCAGGAGAAGAGCCCGTGCCGGCCGGTGAGGAGGTATCCCTCCAGCCAGCCCTGGCACAGATGCTCCGAGAGCACCTCCATGACCCGGCCGTCCGGCGCCAGGTCGTCGTCACCGTCGACGATCTGCGCGTTCCAGGCCCGGGACGTCGTCTGGAACAGCGCGCCGAGACGGTTGGAGGCGGTCTCGTCCGGGCCCATGACCCGGAACGTCGTCGGGTTCGCCGTCATCACGTCCCGCAGGAAGCCGCCGAGGACCCTTGTCGCCTCGCTGAACGTCGTGGCCGGGCTGGTGACCTCCACGGCGTAGTCGCGGAAGTCGGGCAGGGCCAGGTCGCGCAGCAGTTCCCCGCCGTTGGCGTGCGGGTTCGCGCTCATCCGCCGGTTGCCCGACGGCGCGAGGCCGGCGAGTTCGGCGACCAGGCGGCCGTCGGCGTCGAAGAGCTCCTCGGGCCGGTAGCCGCGCAGCCACCGTTCCAGCTCCGCCAGGTGCTCCGGACTGTCGTGGATCTGCGCGACCGGCACCTGGTGGGACCGCCACGTGCCCTCGACCTGCGCGCCGTCGACGACGGCCGGGCCGGTCCAGCCCTTCGGGGTGCGAAGGACGATCATGGGCCACAGCGGGCGGGACGGGTCGCCGTGCGCCCGTGCCTGCCGCTGAATCCGGGCGATCTCGGCGACGACGGTGTCGAGGACGGCGGCGAAGCGCTGGTGGACCTGCTCGGGATCGTCCCCGGTGACGTGGAACGGCTGGTAGCCGTAGCCGCGCATCAGATGGTCGAGCTCGGCCTGGGGGATGCGCGCGAGCACGGCCGGTTGGGCGATCTTGTAGCCGTTCAGGTGGAGGATCGGCAGTACCGCGCCGTCACGGACCGGGTCGAGGAACTTGTTCGAGTGCCAGCTCGCCGCCAGCGGGCCGGTCTCGGCCTCCCCGTCCCCGACGACCGCGCAGACCAGCAGGTCAGGGTTGTCGAACGCGGCGCCGAAGGCATGGGTGAGGGCGTAGCCGAGCTCCCCGCCCTCGTGGATCGAGCCGGGGGTCTCCGGCGCCACATGGCTGGGGATGCCACCGGGGAAGGAGAACTGGCGGAACAGCCGGCGCAGCCCGGCGGCGTCCCGGGTGATGGAGGGGCAGACCTCGGAGTACGTGCCTTCCAGGTAGGCGTTCGCGACGATGCCGGGGCCGCCGTGGCCCGGGCCGATGACGTAGATCGCGTTGAGGTCGTTCGTCCTGATCACGCGGTTCATGTGGGCGTAGATCAGGTTGAGCCCCGGTGTGGTGCCCCAGTGGCCGAGCAGGCGGGGCTTGACATGCTCGGCCCGCAGGGGCTCCCGCAGCAGGGGGTTGTCGAGCAGGTAGATCTGGCCGACCGACAGATAGTTCGCCGCGCGCCAGTAGGCGTGGATGCGCCGCAGCTCGTCCGGTGACAGCGGCCCCGGTGACAGCGGCCCTGCGGCGGCGGTGAGAAGGCTGTTGGTCATGCATCCACCTCAGTCGGCGAGCGGGCTCGACGCAACCTCGGTCCCGTCGTCCAGGGCGGTCACCTGGAAGTCGCCGAAGACATTCGGCGCGAGTCGCTGGAGCTCACGCAGCACCGCCACCGCCAGGGCGCGGATCTCGACGTCGGCCGCCTCGCTCGCCCGCATCGCGACGAAGTGACGCCAGGCCCGGTAGTTCCCGGTCACCACGATCCGGGTCTCGGTGGCGTTGGGCAGCACCGACCGGGCGGCCTGCCGGGCGAGCTTGCGCCGGGAGGTCGGTGCCGCCACGTCGGCGAACCGCTTCTCCAGCCCCTCGAGGAGCCTGCCGTAGGCCTCCAGGGAGGCGGCGGCGGCCTCGGTGAACAGCTCGTGCAGCCGTGGGTCCTCGGCGATGACGTCGGGCTCGATCACGGCGGCGTCCCGCTCCGGTACGTAACGCTGGGAAAGCTGGCTGTAGGAGAAGTGCCGGTGGCGGACCAGCTCGTGGGTCAGGCTCCGGGAGACCCCGGTGATGTACACGCTCACCGTCGCGTGCTCGAGCACGGACAGGTGCCCGACGTCGAGGATGTGGCGCAGGTAGCCGGCGTTCGTGGCCGTGGCGGGGTTCGGTTTCGACCAGCTCTGGTAACAGGCCCGGCCGGCGAACTCCGCGAGCGCCTGGCCACCGTCGGCATCGGTGGACCAGTCGACGTCGTCCGGTGGGGTGAACTGCGTCTGAGCGATGATCTGGACGCGCATGCCCATACCGTAACCTGCGGCCAACTGGCCCCGGACCGGACCTATGGCGACCTACGGCGGCCTAGATTCTGGGCGGCGCCGGGCCGTGGTAGACCAGGATCGACGGTCATCCCCCCGTCAACCCCCGGCCGCCCACAGGCGGGCCGACGGCGGGCAGACGCTGGCGACCAGCAGCCGCCCGCCGTCGCGCACGCATCCGAACACCGCCAGGTGCAGCGGCCGTTCGGCCGGCACCGGGAGGCCGCCGTCCACGTCGTACCTGGCGTTGGTGACCTTACGGCGATGCGCGGCCGGGTCGTCCGCCGTGCCGGCCGGCGCGTCGGAGCGCCAGACGACCATCATCTCGGTGCAGCCCGGCGGCCAGGTCCAGCGCAGCAGGTCACCGGCGAGGTGCAGACCGGTCGCGGGCTCGAGGCGGTCCGCGGCGTTCAGGGCGACGGGCGCGGTCAGGACGGGAGCAGGGCCGGGCTGGTCCGCGCCGGACCGGGCGGGGGCGGACCACAGCCCGGAGCGGCCGGCGAGCACCTCGTAGACCGGGATCGGCGCGTCCGGGCCGACCCCGCCGTCCTCGATGCTGGTGACCTGGGTGACGCCGACCGCGCGGGAGGCGCCGTCCGGCCCGATCCGCAGCACGCGGTACCTGATCGTGCCTGCCGACGGCGACGGCTGCCAGGTGACCACCACGGCGCGGCCGGCACGCCGGGCCCGCACCCGCGCCGGTGGCGCCACCCCGGTGACGGCGAGGGCGTCGCGGGCGGCCTGATGGTCGGCGACGATCTCCAGTGCCTCCAGCAGCAGGCTCTCCCGCTGCGCGCCGTGGCTGCGGCCGGCGGCGGCGACCATCTCGTCGGCGCGCGCGAGCTGCTCGCGGACGGCCGCGGTCTCCTCGGCGA
>NZ_CAKKTM010000405.1 GCF_920888515.1 Protofrankia sp. CiP1_Cm_nod1
TCGAGCAGCCGGGCGGCGGTCCGCAGGTTGCGGCCGGCCAGCGCCGCCTCGACCTGCCGCCACCGCGACCCGGCCTCGCGGATGGCCTGCTCGACCTCGTCGGCGACGGCCCGGATCGCGGGCAGCAGCTCCCCGGCCCGCTCCCGGGCCTCGGCGACCTGCTCGTGGGCCTCGACCGGGCGGCCCGCCCGTAGCGCGGCCCGGGCCCTGGCCAGCGGTTCCAGCCACTGTGTGGCCCGGGACGGCTGAGCTGGCGGGGCCGGTCGGGCCGGCTGGGCCGGCCGGGGCAGCCGGGCCGGCTGAGCCCGGACGGGGGCGTCCGGCACGTCGACGCCGTGCTCGCGGGCGAGTTCGGCGAGCACGGCCTCGGCCCGGCCCCGGTCGAGGCCGTGCTCCTCGGCCTCGGTGAGGAAGCCCGTGTAGTGCCGTGGGGTGAGGGCGTCCTCGACCAGCACCGCCGCGGCCACCGCCGGGCGCAGCCGGGCGGTCACGTCGGCCGCCAGGGCGTCCAGGTACAGCGCCGGGTCGGCGTCGACGAGCAGGGCGGTGACCGCGGCCAGCAGGTCGTCCACGAGTGCGCGGCGGCGGTCCGGGCGGCGTTCGCGGTTGCGGGCGGCGAACTCGTCCCGGGCCTGGCGGATCTCGTCCCGGTCGGCCTCGGGAGGCAGGCCGAGCAGGGTGAGCAGGCTCGTCGGCGGGGTCTCCCCGGACAGCCGGCCGAGCTCGTCGAGGTCGGCGCGTACCTGCCGGAGCAGGTCGGGGTCGACGGCGGGACGGTCGGGACGCGCCGGCGTCCCGGCGGGCAGCACCTTGTACCGGCGCACCCGCAGGGCGAAGGCGTCGGCGTCGATGCCACGCTCGGCGGCGAGCTGCCGCAGGCCGGGGAGCTTGTCCTCGGGCAGGCCGCCGAAGCGCTGCACCAGCCGGGCCACGGCGGCGTCGAGGTCGGCGAAGCGCTGCCCGTCCCGGTCGTCGCGCTCGCGGCGGACCCGCTCGGCGAGCAGGCCGCGGCGGCGCGCGTCGAGCAGCTCCGGGCCGGCCTGGTCGTGCGCGGCCAGCAGGGCGAGCACCAGGCCTCGGTACTTGGGATGGTCCCGGGACTTCTGCCAGAAGGCCCACACCGCCTCGACGCGGGCGGCGACGTCGGCGTCGGTGAGCCGGTCGGCCTCCGCCAGCGGGATGTCGTACAGCTCGAAGGGGTCGGACTGCCCGGCCCCACCGCGGGCCTGGACGACGGCAAGGACCCGCTTGCGGTAGTCGTTAGGCTGGAAATCCTCCACGCCCGCTCCTTCAGCCCTCCCGACGGCGCAGCCGGGCCACCGCGTCCCGTTCCCGGGCGACGTCGGCCTGGCTGAGTGCCGCGCTGGTCTCCACCCGCACGGTCAGGGGACGGTCGGCCAGCCCCTCGTGCAGCGCGGTCACCTCCAGGATGCCGTCGAAGCCCATCCGGAAGGTGATCTCGATGGGCGTCCCGGCCGGGAAGCCCGGGGGGATCCCGGTGATGTCCGCCTGTGCGATGATCTTAACGTCGTCGACCCGGGTCGACTCGGCACCGCCGCCCTGTTCCACCACATGAACCGTGACAACATCCTGATCGTCGCGGACGGTGCCGAAGCTGCGCCTGACCGCTATCGGCAGCCGGTCGTTGCGGTGGACGAGGAACACCGCGGAGCGTTCGCCGAAACGGTCGAGCGCGAGCACGCCGAACCCGCGGGAGACCACGTTGACCACCTGCACCTCGACGGTGCGGCGGACCCGCTCGGCGGTCAGCCCGAAGGCGTCCGCCAGGCGCCGGCAGGCGGCGGCGAGATCCTCGGGCGCGGCGGTGTCGGGCTGGGCGCCGTCGAGGATCTGCCCCCGGGACACCAGGTCGGCCAGCACCAGCCGCTCGATGGCCTTCTTCTCCCCGTAGAGGGCCGCGCCCTTGGCAACCGCGAGGTCGGGGTCGCGCAGCTCCACCGGCACGCCGAGCTCGGCGGCCAGCCGGCGGGCCACCGCCGGCATCCGGGACGAGCCGCCGACGAGCAGCACCCGGTCCAGCCGGGCGACCCCGCGGGCCCGGGCCGCGGCCAGGACGGAGCGGGCCAGTGTCACGGTCCGCTCCAGCAGGCCGGCGGTCAGCCGCTCCAGGTCGTCCCGGGAGAACGGCACCGTCAGCGCGTGCCCGTCGTGCTCCACCCGGACCGTTGTCCGCGTCCGGTCGCTGAGCTCGCGCTTAGCCTGTTCGGCCGCCAGCAGCAGCGCCTGGGCGGCCTCGGAGTCGTCGAGGGGGTCCTCGGCGCCGGGATGGGCGTCGAGGAACTGCCGGGACAGGTACAGCACGATCTTCTCGTCCCAGTCGGCCCCGCCGAGCTGGTGGTCGCCGTCGACCGCGACCACCGAGACCCGGCGGTCGGCGAGCTCGACGACGGTCACGTCGAAGGTGCCGCCGCCGAGGTCGTAGACGAGCGCGGCCTCCTCGTGCCCCTCCCGCCCGCTCCGGCCCGCGTCGGAGGCGCCGGAGGCGTCGGCGTTGAACCGGGCGAAACCATAGGACAGCGCGGCGGCGGTCGGCTCGTTGATGACGTCCACGACCGTGAGGCCGGCGTACTGCCCGGCGAGCACCGTCGCGCGGCGCTCCTCGTCACCGAAGTAGGCCGGGACGGTGATGACGACGTCGCGGACCGACTCGCCGGCGGCGAAGGCCACGTCGCCGACCAGCGCCCGCAGGATCAGGCTGCTGACCGCCGGTGCCGACCAGGCCCGCCCGGAGCTGACGAAACGCCAGTCACCGTCGCCCATCCGGCGTTTGACCAGCGCGCACACGTCGTCGGCACGGGCGCGGGCGAGACGGCGGGCGGGCTCACCGGTGACGTAGTCGTCCGGCCCGACGAACAGCACGACGCTCGGCAGCGTGGCGGCGCCGTCGGAGAGCGGGACCACCTCCGGCTCCCCCGACCGGTTCACCCGGGCAACACAGCTGTACGTGGTTCCGAGATCGATTCCGTAGACGACGCCCGCGCTCATGTCCGAAACGTATCGAGATCACGCGGCGGAATCGGCGCGTTCGAGAGCTATTGCGTAGCGCATCGCACGCCGTCCCCGACGGGTGTCCCCAGCGTCACCGTAAGCCGCCGCGAGCCGGTACCAGGCCCGCCAGTCCCGGGGGGCCGCCTCGGTCTCGGCCCGCCGGGTCTCGAAGAGCGCGTCGGCGGCGGCGCGGTCGATCCGGCCGGAGGGGCGTCGCGGCAGCTGCGTCGCGACGTCGGCGGATTCCGCTGACAACTGGCGGCCCAGCCGTTCGGCCGCCCGGCCGAACTGCAGCTCCCGGACGACGACAGCCACGCCCACCACGGGCAGCAGCAGGACGCCCACGCCCATCCCGCGCGCGGCCCAGCTGTCCTCGGTGAGCAGCTGGACGCCCCGCCAGCCGATCAGGGCGAGGTAGAACACCGCCGCGACGACCAGCACGACCACCACGTGACGGGCCTTCACCGCCGCGGCCCCAACGGTCCGGGCCTCACAGCTCGAGCAGGGCCTCGAGGCCCACGGTCAGGCCGGGCCGGTCGGGCGTGCGCCGCACGCCGAGCAGCACCCCCGGCATGAAGGAGGTCCGGTCCAACGAGTCGTGACGCAGGGTCAGCGTCTCGCCGGCGCCGCCGAAGAGCACCTCCTGGTGCGCGACGAGCCCGGACAGCCGGATGCTGTGGACGGGCACCCCGCCGACCCGCGCGCCGCGCGCCCCGGGCAGCGCGGACGAGGTGGCGTCCGGGCCGGCCGGGTCCAGCCCGGCCTTGGCCCGGGCCCGCGCGACCGCCTCCGCGGTGTGGGCGGCCGTCCCGCTGGGGGCGTCGAGCTTGCCCGGATGGTGCAGCTCGACGATCTCCACGGACTCGAAGAAGCGGGCTGCCTGGGCGGCAAAATGGATCATGAGCACCGCCGCGACCCCGAAGTTCGGGGCCACCAGCACCCCGACCCCGGGGGCGTCGGCGAGCCAGCCGCGCACGGTGGCCAGCCGCTGCGCGTCAAAGCCGGAGGTGCCCACGACGACGTGCAGGCCGGCGTCGACGCACCAGCGCAGGTTGTCCATGACGGCGTCGGGGCGGGTGAAGTCGACGACGATCTGGGCGGCGCGCAGGGCGTCGCGGTCGTCCCCGGCGTCGGCCGCGGCGACCAGGGAGAGATCGTCAGCGGCTTCGACGGCGGCGCGGACCGTCGAGCCCATCCGGCCGCGGGCGCCGAGCACACCGACCCGCAGGCGCTCGGGGGCGGCAGGAGCGGAGCTCATGCCGCGACCACCCGCGCGAAGTCGTGGCCGTCGAACGGGCCGATCACGCCCAGGGCGAGCGGACGGGTGAGCAGCTCGGCGGCGACGGCCCGGACGTCGTCGCGGGTGACCGCGTCCACCCGGGCGAGTATCTCGTCGACGGAGAGCAGCTCGCCGTGGACGAGCTCGCTCTTGCCGATCCGGCTCATCCGCGAACCGGTGTCCTCCAGGCCCAGCACCAGGGAGCCCCGGCTCTGGCCCTTGGCCCGGGCCAGCTCCTCGTCGGTGACGCCCGCCGTCGCCATCAGCTCGAGCTGCTCGCGGCAGAGGGCGAGCACGTCGTCGGCGCGCCGCGGCGCGCATCCCGCGTACACGCCGAACAGCCCGGCGTCGGCGAAGTGGGAGGCGAACGAGTAGACGGAGTAGGCCAGCCCGCGCTTCTCCCGGACCTCCTGGAACAGCCGGGAGCTCATCCCCCCGCCGAGGGCCGAGGACATGATTCCCAGGGCGAACCGGCGGTCGTCCTGGCGGGACATCCCGACGGTGCCGAGCACGACGTGCGCCTGCTCGGTGGGACGCCGGTGGACCACCACGCCCGCGGCGTCGGGGTAGGTGTAGGAACCGCCGCGCGCCGCCGCCGGGGCGCCCAGCCCGCCCAGCCGGTCGGCGAAGGCCGAGGTGACGAGCGCGAGCGTCCGCTCATGGTCGATGTTGCCGGCGACCGCGACCACCATGTCCGACAGGGTGTACCGGGAGCGGTAGTACTCGGCGATGGTGTCGCGCTCGAGGTTCTCGATGGACTCGGTCGTGCCCAGCACCGGGCGGCCCAGCTCGGTGTCGCCGAGCAGGGCCGCGGAGAACACGTCGTGCACGACGTCGCTCGGGTCGTCGTCGTGCATGGCGATCTCCTCGAGGATCACGCCGCGCTCGGCCTCGACGTCGTCGGCGGTGATCAGCGAATGGGAGATCATGTCGCTGAGCACCTCGACCGCGTCGGCGAGGTCGCTGTCGAGCACCCGCACGTAGTAGCAGGTGTACTCCTTGGTCGTGAAGGCGTTGAGCTCACCGCCGACCGCCTCGATCGCCGCGCTGATCGTGAGCGCGTCCCGGGAGGGAGTGCCCTTGAACAGCAGGTGCTCGAGGTAGTGGGAGCAGCCCGCCGTCAGTGGGCTCTCGTCGCGGGAGCCCACCCCGACCCAGATCCCGATCGCGACCGAGCGGACCCCGGGGACCTGCTCGGTGAGCACCCGCAGCCCACCGGGCAGCATCACCCGCCGGACCCCGCCGGACAGCAGCTCCTCGCCCGCCCTGATGACAGCCGTGTCGGTCACCGGCGGCGGTCAGGCCCCGACCGGGACGCCGTCGGCGTCCTCGACCACGGGGCTCAGGCTGATCTTCCCGCGGCTGTCGATGTCGGTGATCTCGACCTGGAGCTTCTGGCCGACCTGGACCACCTCTTCCACCTTCTCCACCCGCTTCCCTCCGGAGAGCTGCTTGAGCTTGCTGACGTGGAGGAGCCCGTCCTTGCCCGGGGTCAGCGAGACGAACGCGCCGAAGGTCGTGATCTTGACGATCGTGCCCAGGTAGCGTTCCCCGACCTCGGGGAGCTGCGGGTTGGCGATCGCGTTGATCGCCGAACGAGCGCTCTCGGCGGAGACGCCGTCCTGCGCGCCGATGTAGATGGTGCCGTCGTCCTCGACGGTGATCTCGGCCCCGCTGTCCGCCTGGATCTGATTGATCATCTTGCCCTTCGGGCCGATGACCTCACCGATCTTGTCTACCGGGATCTTGACGGAGATGACCCGTGGCGCGTGGGCGGACATCTCGTCCGGCCCGTCGATGGCCTCGGCCATGACGTCGAGGATCGCCAGCCGCGCGGCCCTGGCCTGCTGGAGCGCGCCGGCGAGGACGGTGGCGGGAATGCCGTCCAGCTTCGTGTCGAGCTGGAGGGCCGTGACGAACTCCCGCGTCCCGGCGACCTTGAAGTCCATGTCGCCGTAGGCGTCCTCGGCACCGAGGATGTCGGTGAGCGTGACGAACTGGTCACCCTCGCGGATGAGCCCCATCGCGATCCCGGCGACGGCGGCCTTGAGCGGGACACCGGCGTTCAGTAACGACAACGTGCTCGCGCAGACCGACCCCATACTGGTCGACCCGTTGGAGCCCAGCGCCTCGGAGACCTGCCGGATCGCGTACGGGAACTCCTCCCGGCTGGGCAGCACGGGCAGCAGCGCCCGCTCGGCCAGCGCGCCATGGCCGATCTCGCGCCGCTTCGGCGAGCCCACCCGGCCGGTCTCCCCGGTGGAGTACGGCGGGAAGTTGTAGTTGTGCATGTAGCGCTTGGTGCGGTCGGGGTTGAGCGTGTCGACCGTCTGCTCCATCCGCAGCATGGCCAGGGTGGTCACGCCGAGGATCTGGGTCTCGCCCCGCTCGAACAGCGCCGAGCCGTGCACCCGGGGGATGAAGTCGACCTCCGCCGCCAGCTCGCGGATCTCGGTGACCCCACGCCCGTCGATGCGGACGCCGTCGGCGACGATGCGCTGGCGCACCAGCTTCTTGGTCAGGGCGCGGTAGGCCGCGCCGATCTCCTTCTCCCGGCCCTCGAACTGGCCCACGACCTTCTCCGCGGCCAGCAGGCGGACCCGGTCGAGCTCGGTCTCCCGCTCCTGCTTGCCCGCGATGCGCAGCGCCGCGGCCAGCTCGTCACCGACCGCTATCGTGAGCGCTTCCAGCACGTCGTCGTGGTAGTCGATGAACAGCGGGAAGTCACGGGTGGGCTTGGCTGCCCGCTCGGCCAGTTCGCGCTGGGCCCGGCACAGCTCCCGGATGGCGGGCTTGGCCGCCTCCAGGCCCGCGGCCACGACGTCCTCGGTCGGGGCGGACGATCCCGCGGCGAGCAGCGGGATCGTCTGCACGGTGGCCTCCGCCTCGACCATCATGATCGCGACGTCGGAGCCGTCGTCGAGGACGCGGCCGGCCACAACCATGTCGAAGGTGGCCCGCTCCAGCTCCGCGTGGGTCGGGAAGGCGATCCAGGTCCCGTCCACATAGCCGACCCGGGTGGCCCCGACCGGGCCTGAGAACGGCAGCCCGGCCAGTGTCGTGGACGCGCTGGCGGCGTTGATCGCGACCACGTCGTAGAGCGTGTCCGGGTCGAGGGCGAGCACTGTCGCCACGATCTGGATCTCGTTGCGCAGGCCCTTGACGAACGACGGCCGCAACGGGCGGTCGATCAGGCGGCAGGTCAGGATCGCGTCCTCGCTGGGACGCCCCTCCCGCCGGAAGAACGAGCCGGGGATACGCCCGGCGGCGTACATCCGCTCCTCGACGTCCACCGTCAGCGGGAAGAAGTCGAGCTGCTCCTTGGGCTGCTTGCTGACCGTCGTCGCGGACAGCACCATCGTGTCGCCCAGGTAGGCGACGGCCGAGCCGGCCGCCTGGCGGGCCAGCCGGCCCGTCTCGAAACGGACGGTCCGCTGGCCGGCGGCACCGTTGTCGATGACTGCCTCGGCCGAGATCGTCTGGTCTTCTACTGGCACCATTCCTCCTCCACATCGGCCGGGTCCGTCTCGCCGAGGAGGCCGGCGCTCAGTCGAAGCCCCCGGGTCCACCGTACGACCGCCTCGTACGGCCCAGCACCCGGGCACCACCACCGAGGACCGACAGCTCGCACCGTCACGGACCCGGTCAGATCAATGGAAGCGACATCGCCTCACATACGACATCGCTTCCCCATCGCTATCCCCGCCTCCGCCGCTACCGCCGCAGCCCGAGCCGCTCGATCAGCGACCGGTACCGGCTGATGTCGGTGTTGGCGAGGTAGTTCAACAGCCGCCGCCGGCGCCCGACCAGCAGCAGCAGGCCCCGCCGGCTGTGATGGTCGTGCTTGTGCATCTTCAGGTGCTCGGTCAGGTCACTGATCCGCCGGGTGAGCATCGCCACCTGCACCTCGGGGGAGCCGGTGTCCCGCTCGACCGTGGCGTACTCGGACAGGATCTGCTGCTTGACGTCGCTCGCGAGCGGCATGCGAAACCTCTTTCGTCACCGGGCGGGATGCGCGCCCGGGGTCTTCCCCACCCGGGCTGACGGACACACCACGCTCGTCTGGTGTCGAAGCTTACCAACCCAGCGGGTACTGCCCGACCTGCGTCCGCCGGCGTCCCACGGCTACCGGTGCCCCGGGCCCGCTACCGCGATGATCTTGCGGGTGGCGGTCACGTCGGCGGCCATCTGGGTGACGAGGTCGCCCACGGAGTCGAAACGCAGGGTCGGGCGCAGCCGTTCGGTGAACTCGAACGCCAGCTGGGCGCCGTAGAGATCGCCGTCGAAGTCGAGCAGGTACGCCTCGACCCGGCGGTCGGCGCCATCGAACGTGGGGTTCGTCCCGATCGAGATCGCCGCCGGGTGACGCGCCGGATGACGCTCGGTGGCCCGCAGCACGTACCCGGCGTAGACGCCGTCCGCCGGCACCGCCGCGTACCGGGTGGTGCGCAGGTTCGCTGTCGGATATCCGATGGTCCGCCCGCGCGCGTCCCCGTGCACCACGGTCCCCTCGACCCGATGGTCACGGCCGAGCGCACGCGCCGCCGTCGCCACGTCACCCTCGGCGATACGAGCCCGAATGTGGGTGGAGGAGAGCACATGGTCGTCCTCGCGCACGAGCCGGACGCCCTCCACCGCGAAGCCCGCCGCCTCGCCGGCGCGGCGCAGGCTCTCCAGGTTCCCCTCCGCCCGGTGGCCGTAGGTGAAGTTATCGCCGACCACCACCACACTCGGCCGCAGCCGGGGCCGCAGCATGCCGTGGACGAAGTCCGCCGCCGGCATCAGGCTGAACTCGGGCGTGAACGACTGTACGCACACGGCGTCGGCACCCAGGCGGCCCAGCAGTTCGATCTTGAAATCAGGAGTGGTCAACAACGGTGGGTGACTGCCTGGACTGATGACCTCCGCCGGATGCGGGTCGAAGGTCAGCACCAGGACCGGCTCGCCGGCCTGACGCCCCCGCTCGACCGCACGGGTGATGATCTGCTGGTGGCCGCGGTGGACGCCGTCGAAAAAACCGATCGTCACGACACCGCCGGGCCAGTCGTCCGGCGTATTGCGCACCTCACGCCACCACTGCACGTTCAGAAGCCTATCGGGATCTCCGCGGGCCCAGGGGTGGAAGGCGGCGTGAAAACCACCAACGGCCGGCCGGCCCCCGCGGTGTCCTGGGCCAGGGCGAGCAGCTCACCAGCAGGGCCGAAGACACCATAGAGGCCGGGCACGCCGAACGGCGGCAGCCGGCGGCCATGAGATATCGCACCTGCCTCGTCGGCGTCGACCTGGCGGCGGGGGAACAGCGCGCCGACCGCGCCGGCCAGCGGACGCAGCGCGGCCGCCCCCCGCTCGGCGAGGGTGTCGAGCGTGACCGCCCCGGCAAGGCCGAACGAGCCCACCGACGTCCGCCGCAGGGCGGTGAGGTGGGCGCCGCAGCCCAGCGCCGCGCCCAGGTCGCGGGCCAGCGCCCGCACGTAGGTGCCGCTGGAGCAGGCCACGGCCACGTCGAGATCCGTCCCGCGGCGGGCGAGCAGGTCGAAGCGGCTCACCGTCACCCGGCGCGCCGCCAGGACGACGTCCTGCCCGGCGCGCACCCGGGCGTAGGCCCGCACCCCGTCGACCTTCACCGCGCTGACCGCGGACGGGACCTGGTCGATCTCACCGGTGAGCGCCGCCATGGCGGCGGCCAGGCGCGGCTGGTCGGCGGCCGCCGCCTGGGCGACGGCGTCGTCCGCGACGGCGAGCGCCTCCCCCTCGGCGTCGTCGGTGGTGGTCGACACGCCGAGCCGCACCGTCGCCTCGTAGACCTTGCCCGTCAGGGCGAGATGACCGAGCAGCCGGGTGCCCCGGCCGACCCCGAGCACCAGCACGCCGGTGGCCATCGGGTCGAGCGTGCCCGCGTGGCCGATCCGGCGGGTGCGCAGTATCCGGCGGGAGCGGGCGACCACGTCGTGCGAGGTCCAGCCCGCCGGCTTGTCGACCACGACCAGGCCTTCCACAGCCGGGCCTTCCACAGCCGGGCTTTCCACAGCCGGGCTTTCCACAGCCGGGCTTTCCACAGCCGGGCTTTCCACAGCCGGGCTTTCCGCCCCGCCCGGGGCGGTGGCGGCAGCCATCAGACAGGCAGCCGGGGTGCTCGCACCAGCGCGCCGCGCAGGGTGTCCAGGGTCTGCTCAAGGGGGTTCGACGAGGTCAGCCCGGCGGCGAAGCGGTGGCCGCCGCCACCGAGCTCAGTGCACACCGCGCCGACGTCGATGGCGCCCTTGGAACGCACCGACACCCGCCAGACCTCGTCGGCGCCCTGCTTGCAGACGACCGCCACCTCGGCCTCGGCGGTGGTCCGCACGATATCGATCACCCCTTCGATCTCGTCCAGGGTGAGCCCGGCGCGGGTGAGGTCCGGGAACGCGCACCACGTCCAGACCAGGTCGTACTCGGGCTCCAGGCGGGCCCGGCCGAGCAGCTCGCCGAGCAGCCGCAGGTAGCCGAAGCGGTGGGTGTCCCACACCGTACGGGTGATCAGGTCGTGGCGGATGCCGGTGGCCAGCAGCCGCGCGGCCAGCTGGTGGACGGCCGGGGTCGTCGCGGCGTAGCGGAACGAGCCGGTGTCGGTCACCAGACCGGTGTAGATCGCCACGGCCAGGTCGTGGTCGAGCTCCACGCCGAGCGCGTCGATGACATCAGTGATCATCACGCTGGTGGACGCTGCGGCGGCGTCGATGACGTTGATGTCCCCGAACCGGGTGTTCGAGGCGTGATGGTCGATCACGACCATCCGGCGGGCCCGGGTGGCGACCCGGCCCAGCGCCCCGAGCCGGCCGAGGCTGCCGGCGTCCAGCGTCACCACCAGGTCCGGGGTCGCCGGGACCAGCGACGGCGGGACGAGGAGGTCCTGGCCGGGCAGGAAGGCCAGGGAACGTGGTACCACGAACGGGTCGCTGTCGAACGACACCGACGCCCGGCTGCCGAGCGTGCGCAGGGCCAGCCCGAGCGCGATCGCCGACCCGAGGCTGTCCCCGTCCGGGTCGACGTGCGCCACCAGCAGGATACTCTCGCCGCCCTGGACGGCGGACAGGATCGCCTCCACCGCGCGGCCCCGTTGCTCACCGGCCACGTCCTCGGACTCCGCCTGCGCCCGAGCCGTTGCGTCCCCGGCCTCGGGCACCGGTAGCAGGGACAGGTCCGCGAGGCTCGTCACGTCGGTCATCGCAGCTCGACCCCCATCATGTCCCCATCAGGCCCTCGTCAGACATCATGCCCCCAGCGGGCTCGTCATCCTCACGAGGCTTACGGTAAGGGTCGGCCTCACCGGCCGGTCGGGCGCCATCCCGCACGCCGGCAAGGCTCGCGTCCCGCTTCCGGGCAGTGATGATCAGTTCCTCGAGGTGACGGGCGACCTCCGGCAGCCGG
>NZ_CAKKTM010000406.1 GCF_920888515.1 Protofrankia sp. CiP1_Cm_nod1
GAAGGTCAGGGCCGGAGTGACCTTGACCCCGGTCTGTCGGCCGACCTGGCTGCGCAGCAGGCCCTTGGCCGACTCCAGCGCGCGGGCCGAGTCCGCCCGGTCCGCGTCGTCGCCGTAGACGGTGTAGAAGACGGTGGCCTCGGTCAGGTCCGGCGTCACCCGGGCATCGGTCACGGTGACCATGCCCAGCCGGGGGTCCTTCACCTGACGTTCCAGCGCGGCCGCGACCACCTCACGGATACGCACCGCGAGCCGGCGGGCCCGAGCAGGGTCAGCCATGGCTTCCTCCCGTCACTGTCGCCGCATCCTCGTCGGGGGAATCGTCCTCGTCGGAGGAGTCGTCCTCGTCGGAGAAATACCGTACTCGCGCCGAAAGCAGCTCCAGTTCGGGACGCTGCGCAACCAGGCGCTCACATGCCTCGACGATCTCGACGCAGTGGGCCCGGTCCGCGGCCACCACGGCCACGGCGATCTGTACCCGACGGTGCAGATCGTGATGGCCGGTCTCCGCCGCACTCACCGCATACCTGCGGCGGAGCTCCGCCACCACCGGCCGGACCGCCGACCGTTTCTCCTTCAGCGAGCGGATGTCGCCGAGGAGAAGGTCGAACACCGCCGTTCCTGTCCACATAGCCGTGTCCTCAAGGCTGCCCGGGAAGCTCCTCAGGAACGGGGAACCTCCCGCTGCTCGAAGGTCTCGATCACGTCATCGATCTTGATGTCGTTGAACGAGCCGAGCCCCACACCGCACTCGTAGCCCTCCCTGACCTCGGTCGCGTCGTCCTTGAACCGCTTGAGCGACTCGACCGTGAGGTTGTCCGCTACGACGACACCGTCGCGGACCAGGCGTGCCCTGGCGTTGCGGCGGATGAGCCCGGAGCGTACGAGGCAGCCGGCGACGTTGCCGATCCGCGGCACCCGGAACACCTCGCGGACTTCGGCGGTCCCGAGCTGGATCTCCTCGTAGACCGGCTTGAGCATGCCCTTGAGCGCGTTCTCGATGTCCTCGATCGCCTGGTAGATGACCGAGTAGTAGCGGACGTCGACGCGCTCGCGCTCGGCGAGCTCCCGCGCCTTGCCCTCGGCGCGGACGTTGAAGCCGAGGATGACCGCGTCGGACGCGCTGGCCAGGTTCACGTCGTTCTCGGTGATCGCACCGACGCCGCGCCCGATGATCCGCAACGAGACCTCGTCGCCGATGTCGATCTTGAGGAGCGAGTCCTCGACCGTCTCGACCGAACCGGACACGTCGCCCTTGAGGATGAGGTTGAGCTGGGTCTTCTCGCCCTCCTTCATCCGCTCCAGGATCGTCTCCAGGGTCGGGCGGCCGCGACTGAGCGCGAGCTCGGCGTTGCGTTCGCGCGCCTGCCGCCGCTCGGCGATCTGGCGGGCGACCCGGTCCTCCGGGACGACCAGGAAGTTGTCGCCCGCGTCGGGAACACTGGTGAACCCGAGCACCTGGACGGGCCGGGCCGGGCCGGCCTCGCTCACCGGGTCACCGTGCTCGTCGAGCATCGCCCGGACGCGCCCGAACGCCTCGCCGGCGACGATCGAGTCCCCGACCCGCAGCGTCCCGCGCTGGACGAGGACGGTGGCCACCGGGCCGCGGCCGCGGTCCAGCCGGCCTTCGATCGCCACCCCCTGGGCCTCGACCTCGGTCGGGGCACGCATGTCCAGCGCCGCGTCGGCGGTGAGGATGACCGCCTCGAGCAGCCCGTCGATGTTGGTGCGGTTGCGGGCGGAGACGTCGACGAACATCGCGTCACCGCCGTACTCCTCGGCGACCAGCCCGTACTCGGTGAGCTGCCCGCGCACCTTCTGCGGGTCCGCCCCCTCCTTGTCGATCTTGTTGACGGCGACGACGATGGGCACGTCCGCGGCCTGGGCGTGGTTGAGCGCCTCGATCGTCTGCGGCTTGACGCCGTCGTCGGCGGCGACCACCAGCACCACGATGTCGGTCACCTGCGCGCCACGGGCACGCATCGCGGTGAAGGCCTCGTGACCAGGGGTGTCGATAAAGGTGATCTTCCGCTCTTCGCCGTCGACCTTCGCCCGGACCTGGTAGGCCCCGATGTGCTGGGTGATCCCACCGGCCTCGCCGCTGACCACGTCCGTCTGCCGGATCGCGTCGAGCAGCTTCGTCTTGCCGTGGTCGACGTGGCCCATGACGGTCACGACCGGTGGGCGCGGCTGCAGCTCGACCTCGTCGCCGTACTCACCGCCGAAGGACAGGTCGAAGCTCTCCAGCAGCTCCTTGTCCTCGTCCTCGGGGCTGACGATCTGCACGTCGTACCCGAGCGTCACGCCGAGCAGCTGCAGGGTCTCGTCCGTGCACGACTGCGTCGCGGTCACCATCTCACCGAGCTGGGTGAACACGACCTGGACGAGCGCGCCCTGGTTGGCGTCGATCTTGTCCGCGAAGTCGGCCAGGGAGGCGCCCCGGGGCAGCCTGATGACCTGCCCGTTGCCGCGCGGGACCATCGCCCCCATGCGGGGGGCTTCCAGCCCGCTCTCCCACTCCTGCCGCTTCGCACGCTTGGACTTGCGCTGGCGCCCCGGGCGGCCACGGCCACCGGGACCGAACGCACCGGCCGTGGTGCCACCGCGGCCGCGCCCCCCGGAGGTGGGTCGGCCGCCGGGACCACCGGGACCACCAGGGCCGCCGGGACCGCCACCGCCGGGACGGCCGGGGGCACCCGCGCCCCCACCG
>NZ_CAKKTM010000407.1 GCF_920888515.1 Protofrankia sp. CiP1_Cm_nod1
GGGCCCGGGCGGGGCGGTGGCGGCCCTGGACGGGCACCTGGCACCGGCCGGGCGCTGTTGCCCGCGGGGGCTCCGCCGCGCCCGGCGGAGCGCTGCGCACCGGCGCTCTCGGAGGGGAACGACTCCTTGAGCTTGCGGACGACCGGTGCCTCGACTGTGGATGATGCCGACTTCACGAACTCGCCGAGATCCTTCAGTTTGGCAAGCACGGTCTTGCTGTCGACGCCGAGCTCCTTGGCGAGCTCATGTACGCGGGCCTTTCCTGCCACGGTGCTCCTTCGTTCGGCCCGCGGTCCGCCCGCGTGACCCTGGTTACCTGCTGGTCGTGATCATGGCTGCGTGCTCATCGCGCGGTCATCGCTGTCTCGACCTGCTTCCGTGTCGACATCGGGTGATGTCGTCCGATCTTCCGTCAGCCCCGCATCGGTGCGAGGCCTGTCCGTCCTACCGCTGCTCCCCGGCCGTGCGCCGCTGGACGAGGTGCGCCCTGACATGCTCAAGCCCGAGCGGCCCCGCGACCCGCAGCGCCCGCGGAAACGCCCTGCGGCGTTCCGCGAGGTCCAGGCATGCCAGATCGGGGTGCAGGTGTGCCCCCCGCCCAGGCATACAGCGGCGAACATCTGGTCTGAGCTCACCGCCTACCGCCACCGTACGCATCAGGTCCGACCGCGCCACCCGGGCACGACATCCCACACATGTACGGACCGGCTCCGCACGGCGTGCGCCCATCAGTCTATCTCGTTGCACCTGACGAGGGGCCGCCGGTAGCGGGAGATCTCCGTGGGAAGGACGGCGACGCGGCCCGCCGGGCACCCGCCTCCGCACCATCCCTTACCACTGCGTCACCAGCGCCTTCCGTATCCGAGTGTATGTCGATGCGCCACCCGGTCAGGCGTGCCGCCAGCCGGGCGTTCTGCCCCTCCCGGCCGATGGCGAGGGAAAGCTGGTAGTCCGGCACGACCACCCGCGCCGCGCGGACGGCGGGATCGGTGACCTCGACCCGCGCCACCCGCGCCGGTGACAGCGCGTTACCGACGAACGCGGCCGAGTCGGCGGACCAGTCGACGATATCGATCTTCTCACCGTGCAGCTCGGCCATGACGGCCCGCACCCGCGCTCCCATCGGGCCGATGCAGGCGCCCTTCGGGTTCACCCCGGCCACCGTCGACCGAACCGCGATCTTGCTGCGGTGGCCCGCCTCCCTGGCGATCGCGGCTATCTCCACCGTGCCGTCGGCCACCTCCGGCACCTCCAGCCGGAACAGGCCCTTGACCAGCTCCGGATGGGTCCGCGACAGGGTCACCGTGGGGCCGTGCACGCCCCGGGTGACGCTGACGACATAGCACTTGATCCGGTCCCCGTGCTCGAAACGTTCGCCGGGGACCTGCTCGGCGGGCGGCAGCACACCCTCGAGGGTGCCGAGATCGACCAGAACGACCTTCGACCCGGCCCGCTGCTCGTGGTGCTGGACGACGCCGGAGACGACCTCGTGCTCCCGGTCGGCATACTGCCCGTAGGTGATCTCCTGCTGGGCCTCGCGCAGCCGTTGCATGATCACCTGCTTGGCCGTCATCGTGGCGATCCGGCCGAAGTCCGCGGGGGTGTCCTCCCATTCCCGCGTCATCCCGTCCGGGGAGGTCTCGCGGGCGTACACCGCCACCTGCCCGGACGTCCGGTCGATGACCACCCGGGCGTCCGCGGCCGCCCCGTCGGTGTGCCGGTAGGCGGTCAGCAGCGCGGTCTCGATCGCCTCCACCAGGGTGTCGAAGGCGATGTCCTTCTCACGTTCGATGCCGCGCAACGCCGCCACGTCGAGTCTCATCGCTGCGCCTCCGCGTCCTGGGCCTCGCCGGCCGCGAGGACCTCGTCGCCTACAGGATGCTCGTCGCCCGCGGGATCCTCATCGCCGGTCGCGAGGTCCTCGTCGGCTGCGCGGAACTCCACCTGCACGGCGGCTCTGACCACGTCGGCAAAGGATATCCGCACCACGTCGCCGACGGCCGCGCGCCCACCCTCGGGCACCAGTTCGGCCGCCTGCTCGTCCGTGGCGCGCACCCGCCCGAGCAGCTGCCGGCCGTCCCGGGTGCGCACCGACACCAGCCGTCCGCGGGCCCGGCGCCAGTGCCGCGGCGCCACCAGCGGACGATCGACACCGGGCGAGCTGACCTCGAGGACGTACGGCCCGGCCAGCGGCGGGCCGCCGGCCGCCGGATCGGTCTCGGCGGCGTCGAGCACGGCCGAGGCCACCCGGCTGGCCTCGGCGGCCGCGTCCAGGTCCACTCCGCCGTCGCGGTCCACGACCACCCGGACCACGCTGCGGGATCCGGCCCGGCTGACGGTGACGTCCTCCAGGTCGAGCCCTCCCGCGGCCAGCGCGGGGGTGAGCAGGCGCACCAGCTCCGCCCGGGCGGAGCGGGGCCGGGTGTCCGGGCCTCGCGGCCGCGTCTGGGCGCGACGTCGCCCACCACCGGCATCGACGGCGGCGCCCCCGGCGTCGGCGGCACTGGTTGTGGCCACGGCGTCGCCCATGTCGACCCGCTCCTTTCTCGGATGGTGCTCTCCGGAGATCCTGAGCCTACGTCCGCCGTCGCTGTGACAAGCTGCTGGACCGTGAGCGTGACAGGTGCTGGCCGGCGGCCGAGCCGGCGGGGTGTTCTCGGTGCGCTCCCGCTGGCCGCGACGGCCGCGCTCACCGGCGCGCTCGCCAGTGAGCTCACCGGCTGTAGCTGGACCCGGTCGGCGTACGGCCCGGGCGGGCCTGGCGGCCCGGACACCGTCGACAACACCCTGCTCGAGGCGGTGACGCGGTCCGAACAGGGCCTGCTCGTCGCGTATGATCAGGCTATCCTCGCGCATCCGTCGATCGCCGCCACCCTGGCGGTGCTGCGTGCCCACCACGCCGAGCACGCCGGCCGTATCGGATCGGCAGTGACCGGCGGCTTCACAATCATGACCAGCCCACCGGGGACGCCCCAGCAGACCACAGTGCCCCAGCAGACCGCGGCATCCCAGCAGGCCACGGTCGCCGCGCTCGTCCAGCTGGAGCGGCAGGCCGCGGCTCTGCTGCGCGCCCGGTGCCTGACGGCGGCCGTGGGCGTCGTCCCCCTGCTGGCCAGCATCCACGCGTCCGAGCTCGCCCACGCCGACCTGCTCACCCAGCTGGCCAGGTGACCGCTGGTGACGGACGATCCGGGCACCGTCAGGGCGCTGTCCGGTCTGCTCGCGGTGCAGCACGCCGCCGTGTACGCCGCCGCCGCGGCCGGCGGCGCGCTGGCGCCGCTGCGGCCCGTCTCGGACCCGGCCCGGCTGCTCGCCCAGAGCGCCTACGGCGCCCACCGGGAGCTGCGGGACCGGCTGGTGGCCGAGATCCTCGGCCGCGGCGGCAGCCCGCCCGCGGCCGAGCCCGCGTACCAGCTGCCGG
>NZ_CAKKTM010000408.1 GCF_920888515.1 Protofrankia sp. CiP1_Cm_nod1
CTGGTGGTCGACGTGCTGGCGGGCACGGCGGTGCGCGGCCAGCAGGCGCGCCTCGCCGCGGGCCAGCCGGTGGAGCGGGCCGTCCGGGCGCTGCCCGGCGTCTGAGGACGCGGGCTTCAGCGGCCGACCCAGGCGTCACGGTCCTGGCCGAGCTCGCCGACGATCGGGGGCAGGCGGCCGCTGGCGATGTCGGCGAGCGTCACCTCGTCAAGGACCCGGCGTATGCTGACCCGCACGGCGATCCACACCTCCTGGAGATGTTTGGCGGCGCCTTCGTACACCGCCTCCTCCGGCCGGCGGCCCCGGACGCTGGCCAGTGGGCCGTCGGTGGCCCGGATGACCATCGCCACGGTGATCTCGTTCGCCGGCCGGCAGAGCCGGTAGCCGCCGTCGGCCCCTCGCCGGCTGAGCACCAGGCCGCTGCGGCGCAGGTCGGTGAGGATGTTCTCCAGGAAGCGCAGCGGCAGATCCTGCGCGGTCGCCAGCGTCTCACCCTTGACGAGGCCGCCGTTGGACGCGGCCAGGGTGAGCAACGCACGCAGGGCATAGTCGGCTCGCGCGGAGATCTGCATGCACCCATCTTGCCGGATCACTCAGCGTGACTGAGGCGGCAGCAGCCCCCGGCGGGCGCGCAGCCGGCGGTCGCCGGCGTTGAAGGCGGCGTCCACCAGCACCCCGATGATGAAGATCGTCATCATCATCGCCAGCACACCCACCGTGTCCAGCAGCTGCCGGCTGTCCTCCAGGTCCGAGCCGATGGAGGGATGGCCGGGGACGACGACGAGCAGCTCGCCGGCCATCAGGCTGCGCCAGGCGAACGCCCAGCCCTGCTTGAGCCCGGCCAGCACCGACGGCAGGGCCGCCGGTGCCACCACCAGCCGGTAGAGCTGCAGGCCACGCGCTCCCATGGTCCGGCCGAGCCTGGTCAGCAGGGGCGGGACGTAGTCGATGCCGCTGATGACACCGTTGGCGATCGACGGCGCCGCGCCGAGCACGACGACGAAGAGGATCGCGGACTCGGTGAGCTTGAACAGCATGATCGCCAGCGGGAACCAGACGATGGACGGCATGGTCTGCAGCGCCGTGATGAACGACCCGACCGCGGAGCGCAGCAGGGAGAACCGGGCCACGGCCACACCGACGATCCCGCCGATGAGGATGGCCAGCGCGTACCCGGCCACGGCCCGCTGCAGGGTGCGGGCTGCGGCCGACCAGAAGTCACCGGTGGTGACCCTCTCGGCCAGGTCCGACAGGGCCTCGCCCGGGCCGGGCAGCACATAGGAGGGCTTCCAGCCGCTCCACACCACGACCTGCCACAGCAGCAGGAAGATGACGACCGCGCCCAGCTTCGGCCAGGTCGCCGACCAGATCCTCAGCGCGCGCGGGGGACGGGGCTCGACGGCCGTCTCGAGGGCGTCGAGCCCGGCGAGCGCGGCGTCGACGTCGGCGGCCACATCGGCGTCGGACGCGACCGTGGCCTCAGTGGCCATGGCGGACCACCTCCTCACGCAGCCGGTCGGTGATGGCCACGGCCAGCGCGGCCACGTCGGGCGAGTCGATACGGCGGGGACGCGGCAGCCCGACGTCGAAGATCTCGGCCACCCGCCCCGGCCGGCTCGACAGCAGCACGACACGGTCGCCGAGGCGCACCGCCTCCCGCACGTCGTGGGTGACGAACAGGATGGTCACGCCGGTCTCCCGCCAGATCCGTTCCAGCTCGTCGTGCAGCAGGTCGCGCGTCATCGCGTCGAGCGCGCCGAAGGGCTCGTCCATGCACAGCACGTCCGCCTCCTGGGCGAACGCCCTGGCGAGGCTGACCCGCTGGCGCATGCCGCCGGAGAGCTCGTGCGGACGCTTGTCGGCCAGGCCGGCGAGACGCACCAGCCTGAGCAGCTCCTCGACCCGGGCCTTCCGGTCGGCCCGGGGGACGCCGCGGATCCTCATCGGCAGGGCGACGTTCCCCCCGGCGGTCAGCCACGGCAGCAGCGCCGAGTCCTGGAACATCAGCCCGACCTGGCGGCCGCCCACGTCGACCGTGCCGGACGTGGGCCGGTCGATGCCGGCGAGGATGCCCAGCAGTGTCGACTTCCCACAGCCGGAGGCGCCCAGCAGACAGACGAACTCCCCCGGCCGGGCGTCGAAGGAGACGTTGTCGAGTGCGTGGACGCGGTGTGAGCCGGACCCGAAGACCCGGCTCACACCGTCGATCCGGACCGCGCTCGCGTCGATGACAGCGGTCACTGGAAGCTGCTCCCTGCTCCTCCGGAAGGTGTAGCTACTGCGCGGCCACCGACGGCTTGCCGCTAGCCGTCAGCAGCGCGTTCACGGCCGTGAGATCGAAAATGCCGTTCAGGTCGGCCTTGGGCAGCAGGCCGAGCTCGGTCGCGTGATCGGCCGAGGCGACCAGCGACGACGCGACCGGGTCGACCGTGAACGTCAGGCGCTTCCAGGCCGGCTCGATGACGGCGTCGGCCAACGGCTTGCCGGACAGCTTCGCCAGCCCCTGGTTGGTCACGTCCCGGCCCTTGACCGGGTCGGCGTTGAGGGCGTCGACCGAGGCGGCGTTCGCCTCCACCAGACGCCTGACGATCTCGGGGTTGCTCTTGAGGTAGTCGGTGCGCACCAGCAGCAGCGTGGTGACGAACCTGCCGCCGGGCCATTCCGTCGCCTCGTCGACCAGCAGCTTCCCGCCGTCGGAGACCAGCCGGGACAGGGTCGGCTCGGGCACCCACGCGCCGTCGATGGCACCGGACTTGAAGGCGTCCACCGTGACCGTGTTGTCCTGCGGACGGATCTGGACGTCACCGCCGCCGCTCTTGTCGGTGGCCAGGCCGTGCTGCTTGAGGTAGTAGCGCAGGGCCACGTCCTGGGTGTTGCCCAGGCTCGGGCTGGCGATCGTCCTGCCCCGCAGCTGCTCGACCGAGGTGATGCCGCTCTTCACCACCAGCCCGGCGCCGCCGGAGGTCACCCCCGAGATGATCCGGACGGCCTCGCCCTTGGACTTGGTGAAGGTGTTGACCGCCGGGTTCGGCCCGATATAGGTGGCGTCCAGCGCACCGGAAATGAGCGCCTCGGATGCCTGGACGCCCGAGTTGAACGTCGAGGTCTGCAGTTTCACGCCCGGGCCGAGCTTCTGCGCGAAGATGCCCTGATCGATGCCGTAAACGGCGGGTGCGTGGGTGAGGTTGGGAAAATAACCGAGCCGCAGGGTGCCGGTCGGGCTGCCGCCGGTGTTGGCGGGCGTGACGGTCTTGTCGTCTCCCCCGCTCGAGCAGGCCGCCAGTGCCAACGCCAGCGCGCCGGCCGTGAGCAGTGGCGTGACCCGGCGCCACAGCCTCCTCGAGGACATGAGCCTTCCCTCCACCGTGGCAGCACACAGCGCCACGAAATTCGATAGAAGTGGTTGAGAAGGAGAGGATGCCAGACTTACGACAAGGTCGCCATCCCGGCTCTTTGTTCACAGAAACGATTGGAAAACAGCCGGTGGGGACTCGGCAGCGGACAGCCAGAACAGGCGGCCGGCGGACCGCCTGGAACAGACATCAGGAACAGACGGTCAGAAATCAGGAGCGGACGGTCAGAAAAGGATCGACGCGAAGGTCCCGGCCCGGTGGAAGCCCACCCGGTCGTAGGCCCGGCGGGCGGCATGGTTGTACTCGTTGACGTAGAGGCTCACCACGGGCGCGAGGGTGGCCTGCGCCAGCGCCACGACGCTGGCCGTGCCCGCCGTCCCGATCCCCCTGCCTCGCAGCTCCGGGGCCACCCAGACCCCCTGGATCTGGCAGACGTCCCCGGCGACCGCGCCGATCTCGGCTTTGAACACCACGCGCCCGTCCTCGATACGGGCGAAGGAACGGCGCTGGTTGACGAACTCGGCGACCCGGGCCCGGTAGAGCGCGCCGCCGCCGTCACGGACCGGGGACACCCCGATCTCCTCGGTGAACATCGCCACGCACGCCGGCAGCAGCACGTCCAGCTCGTCCGGCCGCACCTGGCGGACGGCCGGATCCGGAGCGGCCGCGGGCGGACCGGAGATCGCCAGCAGCGGCTGGTCCGCCCTGACCTCGCGGGCCGGCCCCCAGCCCGGTTCCAGGTGCCGCCACATCGCCAGCACCGTCTCGGCCACCCCGACGATCGAGGAACACCGGCGGCCCTGGCGACGGGCCCGTTCGGCGAACACCTTCGCCGACGCCGGGCCCGCCGCCACGGGCCAGAGGTTCGCCCCCGAATAGCACAGCGCGGCCAGCCTGCCGTCGACCACATGGCCCCACATCTGCGCCCCGAGCCGCCAGGGAGCGAGCCCGCACACCTGCACGCGGGAGGCGACGAACACGTCGGCGATCGGGTTACGTGCCAGCACCTCCCGCACCGCCGGCAGGTCGTGGTCGTCGAGCAGGCGGATGGGAGCGGAACGCAGCGGCAGGCCCATGGTCACGAGTATTCGAGGTTAGCTGGCCGAAACCGACGGTTCACCGGAAACGCCGTCAGCCTCCAGTTCCTCGGCCAGCCGCATGGCCTCCTCGATGAGGGTCTCCACGATCTGGGCCTCGGGCACGGTCTTGATGACCTTGCCCCGGACGAAGATCTGGCCCTTGCCGTTGCCCGAGGCCACCCCGAGATCGGCCTCGCGCGCCTCACCGGGGCCGTTGACCACGCAGCCCATGACAGCGACCCGCAGCGGCACGGTCAGCCCGTCCAGCCCGGCGCTGACCTCCTCGGCCAGCTTGTACACGTCGACCTGGGCACGGCCGCAGGACGGGCAGGAGACGATCTCCAGAGTGCGCTGCCGCAGGCCCAGGGACTCCAGGATCCCGATACCGACCTTGACCTCCTCGACCGGGGGCGCGGACAGCGAGACCCGCAGCGTGTCCCCGATGCCCTCGGACAGCAGTGCGCCGAAGGCCACCGCCGACTTGATCGTGCCCTGGAACGCCGGGCCCGCCTCGGTGACCCCGAGGTGCAGCGGGTAGTCGCAGCGCTGCGCCAGCAGCCGGTACGCCTGGACCATCACGACCGGGTCGTGGTGCTTCACGGAGATCTTGATGTCGGTGAAGCCGTGCTCCTCGAACAGGGAGCACTCCCACAGCGCCGACTCCACCAGCGCTTCGGGGGTGGCCCGCCCGTACTTGGCCAGCAGGCGCTTGTCCAGCGAGCCCGCGTTGACCCCGATACGGATCGGGGTGCCGGCGTCGATGGCGGCCCGGGCGATCTCCCCGACCTTGTCGTCGAACTCCTTGATGTTCCCGGGGTTGACGCGGACGGCGGCACAGCCGGCGCTGATCGCCGCGAACACGTACTTCGGCTGGAAGTGGATGTCGGCGATCACCGGGATCGGCGACTTCTTCGCGATGGCGGGCAGCGCGTCCGCGTCGTCCTGGCTGGGGACGGCCACCCGCACGATCTGGCAGCCGGCCGCGGTCAGCTGCGCGATCTGCTGCAGGGTGGCGTTGACATCGGAGGTGAGCGTCGTGGTCATGGACTGGACGGAGACGGGCGCGTCCCCGCCGACCGGCACGTTGCCGACGCGAATCTGCCGGCTGCGGCGCCGGGAGGCAATCGAGAGGGCCGGCGCCTCAGGCATGCCGAGAGTTACGGTCACGATGTCCTCACTGGCGTGTCGATGGTCACGAAGGTCAGAAACTGGACGAAAGTCACGAGGTGTTACCACTCGCCGGTTTCCGGATATCGGCGGCGTAAAAAGTTCTGATCACACCCTCGTTGACCGGCTAGTTGAATCTGATCGGGTTGATGATGTCGGCGAACAGGATGAGCAGGCTCAGTAGGGCGAAGGAGGCGACCATTACATACGCCGCGAACATGAGCTTCGCAAGATCGACACGTTTGGTCGGGCCCCGGTAGCCGGCGAGCCTGCGCACACCGTGGCGGGCCTGTTCGAAACCGAGCACCGCCAGGTGCCCACCGTCGAGCGGGAACAGCGGCAGCAGGTTGAACAGGCCGACCGCCAGGTTGACCCCGGCTACGAGAACGATGAAGTCGCCTATCCGCTGGCTCGCGGAGGAGTCCGGGGCGGACAGCAGCTCACCACCGACGCGGGCCGCGCCGACCACACCGACCAGCCCGTTGGGGTCGCGGTCGGGGCTGAACAGGTTCGTGAGCTCGCCGAGCCGGTGGGTGAGCGTGTCGTACATGCCGGTGACACCGCCGCCCATGACGCTCAGGGTCTTCGGCACGGCCGAGACCGGGTTGTACCGGACGGTCTCGTAGCCCTGTGCGATCCCGATCGCCCCGACGGGGTCGTTGCCGGCGAGCCCGGTCTGCCGGTCACGCATGACCGAGACCAGCTCCGGGTACAGCGTGACGGTCCGGCCGGCGCGCTCGACCACCAGGGGCGCGGCCCCCGCGCCGTGGGCGCGGATGAGGCGGGTGAACTGGTTCCAGCTGGTGACCGGCGTGCCGTCGAAGCTGACCACCCGGTCGCCCGCGCGCACGCCCGCGCGTTCGGCCGGCCCGGCCGGCGCGCCCGGGGCGCACCCGTTCGCCACCGGCACGCAGACCGTCCTGCCGACCGTGTTCTCGCTGGGGCGTGAGGTGCCCAGCGCCAGCAGCACGCCGTAGATCAGTACCAGCGCGATGACGAAGTGCATGAACGACCCGGCCACCAGCACGACGGCCCGCTGGTGGGCCGGCCGGGTGTGGAACGCCCGGTGGGCGTCGGCCGGGTCGATCTCCTCGAGCGGGGTCATCCCCTCGATCTTGACGAACCCGCCGACCGGCAGCGCCTTGATGCCGTACTCGGTCTCGCCCCGGGTGCGCGACCACAGGGTGGGGCCGAACCCGACGAAGAACTTCGACGCCTTCATACCGTAGTGACGGGCCGTCATGAAATGGCCGGCCTCGTGCAACAGGATCGAGACGAGCAGTGCCAGCGCGAACGCGACAATGCCGACTGCGTTGGTCATGGTGCGCTCACGCCCCGATCACAGCACTACACGCTTCTACTGGGTACCTCTCGGTCACGAAGGCATCACGTCTCGATCAGGCTCCTTGATCGATGAGGGAGCGCACCCGGGCGCGCGCGTCCCGCTCGGTGTCCAGGACCTCGTCCAGGCTCGGACGCTGCACCACGGTGTGCGCCGTGACCACCTCGGCCACCACGTCGACGATGCGCACGAAGGGCAGCCGGTGGTCGAGGAAGGCCGCCACCGCCTCCTCGTTGGCGGCGTTGAAGACGGCCGGCGCGGTCCCCCCGCGACGGCCGGCCTCGCGTGCGAGGTCGACGGCGGGGAACACCGTGGCGTCCAGCGGCTCGAAGGTCAGCGACTGCGCCCGGCGCCAGTCCATCGGGGCCTGGGCGTGCGGCACCCGGTCGGGCCAGCCGAGCGCGAGGGCGATCGGCAGCCGCATATCCGGCGGGGAGACCTGGGCGAGCGTGGATCCGTCGGTGAACTCGACCATCGAGTGCACCAGCGACTGCGGGTGGACGACCACGTCGATGTCGTCGTAGGGCACGCCGAAGAACAGGTGCGCCTCGATCAGCTCGAGGCCCTTGTTCATCAGGGTGGCCGAGTTGATCGTGACGAGCGGGCCCATGTCCCACGTCGGGTGCGCCAGGGCCTGCTCGGGTGTCACCTCGCCCAGCTGCTCACGGGTACGGCCACGGAACGGCCCACCGCTCGCGGTCAGGACGAGCTTGCGCACCTCGGCGGCCCGGCCGCCGCGCAGGCACTGGGCGAGCGCGGAGTGCTCGGAGTCCACCGGGACGAGCCGGGACGGGTCGCCGCCGAGGGCGTCGAGCACCAGCGGGCCACCGGCGACGAGCGACTCCTTGTTGGCCAGGGCCACCGTGCGGCCCGCCCGCAGCGCCGCGAGCGTCGGGGCGAGGCCCACCGACCCGGTGATGCCGTTGAGAACGACGTCGGACGGCCAGGCGGCGACCTCCGTGGCGCCGTCCGGCCCGGTGAGGATCTTCGGGATGGCGTACTCGCCGCGCCGGAAGCCCCGCCGGGAGGCCTCCGCGTAGAAGGCGAGCTGGAGGTCCTGCGCGGCGGAGGCACGGGCCACGCCCACCGCCTCGACGCCCAGCTCCAGCGCCTGGGCGGCCAGCAGGTCGACCCTGCCGCCGCCGCCGGTGAGCGCCACCACGCGGAACCGGTCGGGATTGCGTTTCACCACATCGATGGCCTGGGTCCCGATGGAACCGGTCGAACCGAGCAGGACAACCTCACGCGGGGACGGTGACTCGACCACGTGGACCATTGTCGCAGGCGTCATCCGGCTACGACGACACCTGTTCGCATGCCGACACCCGGCCCTGCCTGGGCAGGACCATCCGCGCCCGGAAGAGGGCGGCGGTCACCGTCGATATGGCATTTGTCATAGCCGCTGCCATAGCCGCGGCCTGTCGTCCCGGGTATCCCGATTTCCCGGACGCGGGGTTACCAGAAGTAGTCATCCGCCCGGCGGGGTGGTGGCCGGCGCCGGCTGCGGATGCCCCCGGAAGTAGGCCAGAGCGACCTCCGAGGCGCTGAACCGCGCGCGGGCCGCTCCGCTGGGCGGGTCGGCGTCGGGGTCCGGCCAGACGTGCCCGCCGCCCTGCACCGCCAGCAGGCCCACGTCACGCCCGCCCGGGCAGGCCGTGTAGATCAGCCGCCGCAGGGCGAGCGACCTGGTGTCGTCGATCCAGGGGGCCGCCGGGCCGCAGCCCACGAAGCCGGCGTAGCGGTCCAGCCTGGCCTGCACCGGCTCGGCTGCGCCGCCCTCCAGCGGCGTCACCGGGTCGCTCGCGCCGTGGATGGCCAGCAGGCTCGGTGCCGGGGAGGCGCAGGTGGCGGGCACAGCGGCGAAGGCCACCGGTACCACCGCGGCGAACACGCCGGGCAGCGCGCAGGCCGCGGCCACCGCCATGTCCGCGCCGTCCGCGAGGCCGGTGGCGAAGACCCGCCGGGCGTCCAGGCACATCCGCGCGGTCAGGTCGCCGACGAGCGCGGTCACGAAGGCCACGTCGTCCGGGCCGGCCGCGGGGCCGCGGGCGGAGTTCCACTTCCCGGCCACGCCGTCCGGGATGGCCACCGCGTAACCGGACCTGGCGCCGGCCTGGCCCAGATGGGTGTAGCCCTCCACCGCGGCGGCGTTCTCCCCGGCGGCGTGGAAGACGACGATCAGCGGGAGTGGTCTGGCCGGGGTGCTCACGGGGGGGACGGCAAGCTGATAACCACGGGTGTCCGCGCCGACCCGCAGCGTCTGATTGCTCGATCCGGCCGGGATGCTCTTGCCGGACACGCATCCGCTCACCACAGCCGGTGACGCCGACGCCCGCGGCGTACCGGCGCCAGCGCCGGCTCTGGCGCCGCCGACGGCCCCCGGCAGCACGCTGGCGGCGTCAGGGC
>NZ_CAKKTM010000409.1 GCF_920888515.1 Protofrankia sp. CiP1_Cm_nod1
GGCCGACGGCCCCCGGCAGCACGCTGGCGGCGTCAGGGCCGCCCGCCGCGCCGTCCCGCTGCCCGGCCTCGGTGACCGTGCCGCCGCCGTGCCCGCCGGCGTACAGGACCAGCACAGCGACGATCATTACCGCCCCGGCCACCGCGACGAGCGGCGCCCACAGCGGGGAGCGACGGGACGGGACCCGGCGGGCGGGACGGCGCTCACCTGTCGGCACGGGCACTCCTGTCCGGCCTGTCCGTATCCGGCCCGGTCGGGGCGTCGGCGGCGAGCTGCCCACAGGCCGCCGCGATGTCACGCCCCCTGGTGTCACGGACGGTGGTCGCTATACCGCGTAACCGTAACCGTCGGACGAACTCGCGCTCCCGACGCCGCTCGCTCGCCTGCCAGGACACCCCCCGGGTCGGGTTGAGCGGGATCAGGTTGACGTGGACGAGCCTGCCGGCGAGCAGGCCCGCCAGCGCGTCGGCGCGTTCCGGCTGGTCGTTGACATCGTCGATCAGGGCGTACTCGACGCTGACCCGGCGGCCGGTCGTCTCGGCGTACTCCCACGCGGCGGCGAGCACCTCGGCCACCGGCCAGCGCCTGTTCACCGGGACCAGGCTGTCCCGCAGCTCGTCGTCGGGCGCGTGCAGGGAGACCGCCAGCGTCACCGGCAGACCGGCCCCGGTGAGCCGGCGGATCGCCGGCACCAGCCCCACAGTGCTGACGGTGACCGAGCGGGCGGACAGCCCGAGGCCCTCGGGCTGCGGGGCGGTCAGCGCCCGCAGCGCCGCGACCACCGTGGCGTAGTTCGCCAGCGGCTCCCCCATGCCCATGAACACCACGTTCGACAGCCGGGCCGGCCCACCGGCGAGCTCGCCGCGAGCGGCGGCCCCGGCCGCGGCGACCACCTGCTCGACGATCTCGGCGGCGGACAGGTTGCGGGTCAGCCCGCCCTGGCCGGTGGCGCAGAACGGACAGCCCATGCCGCACCCGGCCTGGCTGGACACGCAGACCGTGGCCCGGTCCGGATAGCGCATCAGGACGGACTCGATCAGCACTCCGTCGAAGGCCCGCCACAGCGTCTTGTGGGTGGCCCCGGCGTCGCAGGTCATGACCTTGGCGGGGGTCAGCAGCGCGGGCAGCAACGCGTCCAGTAGCACCGGGCGGGAGGCGGCGGGAAGATCCGTCATCGCCTCGGCGTCGCCCGCGCGCAGGTACCTGGCGAAGTAGTGCCGGGCGACCTGGTCGGCCCGGAAGGCCGGCTCGCCGAGCGAGACGGCGAGCTCCCGCCGCTGCGCGGTGGTCAGGTCCGCGAGATGGCGGGGCGGGCGCGGCCTGGGCGCGGCGACAAGCGGCAGCGGCCGGGCCGGCACGGACGGGGCGGCGGAGGAGGAGAGGGCCATGGCCCGTCCAGTGTGCCAGGTCATGGCGGCGGCACGAAAACAGTGATCAGCAGCCAGGCCACGGGGACAGTGCAGAGCACCGAGTCCAGCCTGTCCATGATCCCGCCGTGCCCCGGCAGCAGGGTGCCCATGTCCTTGATGCCGATGTCCCGTTTGAGCAGCGACTCACCAAGATCACCAACGGTGGCGGTGCACACCACCGCGAGGCCGAGCAGCACCCCCTGCCAGACGGCGGCGTGCAGGGCCCCGGCCATCAGGGTGCCGGCGACGAGCACGCAGGTAACGGTGGAGCCGGCGAAGCCCTCCCAGGACTTCCCCGGGGAGACGTTCGGGGCGAGCTTGTGCCGGCCGCCGGAGAGCACACCGGCCGCATAGCCGCCGATGTCGCTGGCCACCACGGTGGCCAGGCAGGCGGCCATCCGCCACGACCCGTCCGACGGGCTGGTCAGCAGTGCGGCACACCCGGCCGGCAGGCCCACGTAGGCCGCGCAGAACGCCCCCGCGGCCACGTCGTGGAGCAGGTGGTCGCCCCCGTGGGCGAGACGGCACGCCGTCACCACGACCACGGTCGCGGCCAGGGCCACCACCAGCGCGGACGCACCCCCGGCGTAGGCGGCCGCGGGCATCGCCGCCGTGCCCGCCGCCAGCGGCGGCAGCGCGATCCGCGCCCCGAGCTGGCGCAGCGCCCTGACCAGCTCGTACGTGCCGATCGCCATCGCCACACAGATGACGGCGATCCACAGCGGCCGGACCGTGAACAGGGGGACGAGGATGACCAGGGCCAGCACGACCCCGACGGCGATCGCGGCCGGCAGGTCCCGACCGGCCCGGACACCACGCGGGCGGGGCGTGCCGACCGCCGGCCCGGTGCGGGTCACGACGTCATCTGGTTGTCGAGGCTGTCGAGGCTGTCGATGTCGGTCAGACCGCCAGCAGCTCCGACTCCTTGTGCCGCAGCAGTTCGTCGACCTGGCTGACGTACCGGTGCGTCGCCTCGTCCAGGTCCTTCTCCCCGCGCCGGCCCTCGTCCTCGCCGGCCTCGCCGTCACGGACGATGCGGTCGATCGCGTCCTTGCTGTGCCGGCGCACGTTGCGGATGCTGATCCTGGCCTCCTCCGCCTTCGTCCGGGCGACCTTGGCCAGGTCACGCCGACGCTGCTCGGAGAGCTCCGGGAACACGCAGCGGATGATCGTACCGTCGTTGCTCGGGTTCACCCCGAGGTCGGAGTCGCGCACGGCCTTCTCGATGGCGGCCAGCGAGCCCTTGTCGTACGGAGTGATGATCACCATTCTCGGTTCCGGGATGTGGAACGACGCAAGCTGGTTCACCGGGGTCGGCGCACCGTAGTAGTCGACGAGGACCTTCGAGAACACCGACGGGGTGATCCGTCCCGTCCGGATGTTGGCGAAGTCGTCCTTCGCTACCGCGACCGCCTTGTCCATTTTCTCCTCGGCCTCGAGGAGTACATCGTCGATCACCGTCGTCCTTCCGTCCCGCCCTCGTCCGCACTGACCAGGGTGCCGATCTTCTCACCGCGGACGGCCCGCAGTATGTTCCCTTCCGTCAGCAGGTCGAAAACCACGATCGGCAGCCTGTTGTCCATACACAGGCTGATGGCCGTGGCGTCCATGACCTTCAGCCCACGAGACAGCACCTCGCCGTAGACGAGTGTGTCGAAACGAACCGCGTGGGGGTTCGTCGTCGGGTCGGCGTCGTACACACCGTCGACCTTGGTGGCCTTGAGAACAGCCTGCGCCTTGATTTCCAGTGCGCGCTGCGCGGCCGTGGTGTCGGTGGAGAAGAACGGCGCTCCCAGCCCCGCGCCGAAGATGACGACACGGCCCTTCTCCAGATGCCGGATGGCCCGCAGCGGCAGGTAGGGCTCGGCGACCTGCCCCATGGCGATCGCCGTCTGCACCCGGGTGACGATGCCCTCGCGCTCGAGGGCGTCCTGGAGGGCCAGACAGTTGATCACTGTGCAGAGCATGCCCATGTAGTCGGCCCGGGCCCGGTCGACACCGCGCTCGGCCAGCAGCTGGCCACGGAACATGTTGCCGCCGCCGACCACGATCGCGACCTCGATACCGGTCCGGCTCACCTCGGCGATCTGGCGGGCGATCGTCGCGAGCGTCTCCGGGTCGATGCCCAGTGGCTCGCCACCGGCGAACGCCTCTCCGGAGAGCTTCAGCAGCACCCGTCGCCAGTGCACCTCGGCAACGCCACTACGGAGTGGAGCCGTTTCCGTGTCCCTGATGGCGTTTTCGATCACGAGCGGCCCCCTCGCCCTCGGCTACGATCATCGGCCGGTGAATATGCACTGCGAGTAGTCTGCCCTACCCGATCGGATCGCAGAACCTCTGACCGCCGCCTCCGGTTCGTTCGACGTACACCTGGACGTACCCATGACGGACAGCGGGAACGAAACGCCTCCGGTGAGAGGCTGCGGCCGGGACCGCAGCCCCGGCCCCGGCGACGGAAGCGGCGCGGATCAGGCTGCCCTGACGTTGAACCGGGCGAACCGGCCAACCTCGATCTTCTCGCCGAGCGAGGATCCCGCCTGCTCCAGCAGTGCGCGGATGGTGACCTTGCTGTCCCGGACCCAGGGCTGCTCAAGCAGGACGACCGCTTTCACGTAGCCGTTCAGCCGCCCCTCCACGATCTTCGGGAGCGCCTGCTCGGGCTTGCCCTCCTCGCGGGCCGCGGCCTCGTAGATCTTCTTCTCCTGCTCGAGGACCTCGTTCGGGATCTGCTCCGCGGTCACGTAGAGCGGATCCGCCGCCGCGACGTGCTGGGCGATGTCCCGCGCGAGCTGCTTGAACTGGTCCGTCTTCGCGACGAAGTCGGTCTCGCACTTCAGTTCCAGCAGAACACCGATGGTGGGGGGCAGCTGCGGGTCGGTCTTGTGCAGGTAGGACTCCACCAGGCCGTTGGAGGCGCTGCGCCCAGCCCGCTTGGCGACCTGCGCCAGACCCTTCTCCCGCAGCCAGGACCTGGCCTTCTCGAAGTCGCCGTCGTTCTCGACGAGCGCTTTCTTGACGTCGCTCATCCCGGCGCCGGTGAGTTCCCGGAGCTTGCGGATGTCAGCGGCGGTGATTTCTGCCATGGTGCTCTTCTCGTTCCATCCGGCTGCTGGTGTTGGTGGGAGCCACCGGGGCGCCCGGGCAGCGCGATCGTCGTTTTTCTTCACGCTGCCGGGCCCTGGTGCCCCGTAAGGTCGCTACTGGGTCCTGCGAGGACGTGCTGCTCTGATGGGTGCTGCGCGCGAAGGCCGGGCAGGCCGGCGCCCGAAACGGCTGGTCAGACCCGGGCGGTCGCGGCGCCCACCACGGAGACGGCGTCGGAGTCGGGGTGGGCCGGCGTGGCCGGCGTGGCCGGCGTGGCCGGTGCCTGACCGGCCGGCTGCTGCGCCTCGGAGCCGGCCTCCGCCGACGCGTCGGCGGAGGAGGCCTGCCCCCGCAGCAGCTCCTGCTCCCACTCGGTCAGTGGCTCCCCCCCGCTGGGCGTCTCCGGCTTGACGTCCGCCGACGTCGCCCCGCCCGCACGGGCCACCAGCCCGTCCGCCACGGCGTCGGCCACCACCCGGGTGAGCAGGGTCGCGGAGCGGATGGCGTCGTCGTTACCGGGGATCGGGTAGTCGACCTCGTCCGGGTCGCAGTTGGTGTCCAGGATCGCGACGACCGGGATGCCGAGCTTGCGGGCCTCCCCGACGGCGATGTGCTCCTTCTTGGTGTCGACGACCCAGACCGCGCTCGGCACCCGGGTCATGTCCCGGATACCGCCGAGGGTCCGCTCGAGCTTGGCTTTCTCCCTGGACAGCACGAGCTGTTCCTTCTTCGTGCGGACCTCGGTACCACCGGTCAGCTCGATCTCCTCGAGCTCCTTCAGCCGTTGGAGACGCTTGTACACCGTGGAGAAGTTGGTAAGCATGCCACCGAGCCAACGCTCCTTGACATAGGGCATGCCAACCCGCTGCGCCTGCTCCTCGATGGCTTCCTGGGCCTGCTTCTTCGTACCGATGAACAGGACGGTGCCACCATGCGCGACGGTTTCCTTGACGAAGTCGTAGGCACGGTCGATGTAGGACAGGGTCTGCTGCAGGTCGATGATATAAATGCCGTTGCGCTCCGTGAAGATGAAACGCTTCATCTTCGGGTTCCAGCGCTTCGTCTGGTGTCCGAAATGCACACCGCTCTCGAGCAACTGCTTCATGGTGACGACGGCCACGGCTCGTCGCTCCCTTCTGCGCCGGGGGTACCGACGCACCTCGGTTACCGGCCCCGGCCAGTGGCCAGGGCCCCTGACGCCCTGCTGGCCCCTACCGCCGCGGATGGCAGCGGACCGAGGGAGCCTTCCAGCCGCACCGGAAGGGCGGGCGGAGAAGGGCGTGTGGATTCAGCTCGATGGTTCGAGCCGTTCCCCAATCCTACGCCCACCCGCGCGCCGCCCCCCAGCGGGTTGTCCACAGGCGGGTTGTCCACAGGCAGCCGCCCGGCCGTGACCGCCGGGCCCGCACCGGTCACCGTGGCAGCAGCGGGAGCGGACGCGGGCCGCCACGGGCGCGCCCCGGCTCCCGGGCCCGCACGTCGCACGCCCCCGGAGGCGCCATGATCCCGCCGTCCCGACACCGCCCGTTCCTTCTCCTGCTGCTGACGGCCGCGCTGCTCGCCCTGGTGGCCACCGGGTGGCCGCACCCGCTGACCGGCTACGGCACCCGAGCGGCCACCTCCCCCGTACAGCCGGCTCCCACCCGGCCGGCTCCCACCCAGCCAGCAGTGCTCGACAGCGGCGTCGGCACGGGCCCGGCGTCACCAGGGCGAGCCGTCGCGGCATCATCAGACCCGCTCTGGCGCGCCCCGCTGGACGGGCCGCTCGTCCTCGGCCGCCCCTTCAGCCCGCCGCCGTCGCCGTACGGCCCCGGCCACCGCGGCGTCGACCTGGTGGCCGCCCCGGGTACGCAGGTGCGGGCCGCCGGCCGGGGCGTCGTCACGTTCGCCGGAACGATCGCCGGACGAGGTGTGGCGGCCGTCAGCCACGGATCGTTGCGGACGACCTACGAGCCGGTGGATCCGACCGTGGCGGCCGGCCGGACGGTGGCCGCGGGCGAGCCGATCGGCCGGCTGGTGGCCGGGCATCCCGGCTGCCCCGCCACCGCCTGCCTGCACTGGGGCCTGCTCGAAGGGGCCCGCTACCTCGATCCACTCAGTCTGCTGCGGCGCCGTTCACCGCGGTTGCTGCCCCTCGGGTGAGCCGGCCGCCCCGGGCGGGATCGTCTGCCATCGCTGCCGGGCAGCCGGGCCCTCCGCTGCCGGGCAGCCGGGCCCTCCGCTGCCGGGCAGCCGGGCCCTCCGCTGCCGGGCAGCCGGGCCCTCCGCTGCCGGGCAGCCGGGCGCTCCCCGGCTGTCAGGCCCGCGGATGGCTCTGCTCGAACGCGGCACGCAGCCGTTGCGGCGTGACATGGGTGTAGATCTGTGTTGTGGTGGGGCTGGCATGACCGAGGAACTCCTGCACCGACCGGAGATCCGCGCCGCCTTCCAGCAGATGCGTGGCCGCGGAGTGGCGGATGTCGTGCGGGCTGACCGGCCCGGTCCCGTCCGCCGCAGCGGTCCGGGCGGCCAGGATGCGCCGGACCGTCCTGGGGTCGAGCCGGCGGCCGCGCACCCCCAGGAACCTGTCTCTTATACAC
>NZ_CAKKTM010000410.1 GCF_920888515.1 Protofrankia sp. CiP1_Cm_nod1
GAACAGCGCCCGCCCGCTGCCGGCCACGGCGAGCGCCGGGCGGCCGGCCGCAAGCCAGCTCCGCAGGGCCCGCCCCGCCGGCACGCCGAAGGGGACGGCGCGCTCACGCCCGCCCTTGCCGCGGACCCGCACCAGCCGTCGCTCGTCGTCGATGTCGTCGATGTCGAGACCGCACAGTTCGCCGACCCGGGTGGCGGTGGCGTACAGCAGCTCGAGGACGGCGTCGTCACGGACGGCGGCCGCGCGCCGGATGACGACCGCGTGCCGGCTGGCCGCGGGCAGGTCACCATCGTCGGGCAGCGGCCGGGGGCGGGCCGCCAACAGCTCCCATGTCTGGGCGGCGGTCAGCACCGTCGGTAACGACGCAGGCCGCCGGGGGCCCGCCAGCCGCTCGGCGACGTCGGCGGCCAGCCATCCCTGCCGGGCCGCGAACGCGCTGAAGCCGCGCGCCACCGAGACCCGCCTGGCCAGGGTGGTGGCGGCGGCCCCGCGAGCCCGCATCCCGGCGAGCCATCCGCGCAGCACCCCGAGATCGACGCCGGCAAGCTCGTCGAGCCCGGCATCCTGGGCGTACCCACGCAGATGGGCGAGATCGGCCCGATAGGCACGGACGGTCTCCGGGGACCGGCCACGCTCGGCCGCCAGATGGCGAAGGTACGCCGCAACCGCGACATCCCAGGAAACCTGGGCCTCCTGACAGGCCCCGGCCCCCCGGGAAGCCCCCGCAGCCCCCCGGGCCACCACGTCCCGCGGAGCACTGTCCGACGAGGCGGTATCTGGCGGGGCGGTGTTCCGCGGGGCGGTGTTCCGCGGGGCGGTGTCCGGCGAGGCGGTGTTCCGCGGGGCGGTGTCCGGCGAGGCGGTGGGCTGGGAAGCAGTGGTATTCCCGGCAGCCGGATTCCGGGAGTCAGCGATCGCACCGCCCATGCATCGCACGGTGTCCTTCGATCATCTCCGTGTCAACACCGGCTGTCCGGTCCGTGGCGCCCCGGCGTGCCGGCCTCGCCGGCCGCGCTGGTTCCGCCGGCCGCGCTGGTTCCGCCGGCCGCGCTGGTTCCGCCGGCCGCGCTGGTTCCGCCGGCCGCGGATGGCACTCGGCCCAGCGCCGTCAGGCGGTATCCGTTGCCGTGTGGCTCGACCAGGCCCTCGACGACCAGCGGGCCCATCAGCGCCTGTACCGTCTCGGGCCGTTCCCCGAGCCGTTGTGCCAGCACCGCCGCTCCCACCGAGCCGCGGGCCGGCATCACGTCCAGCATGCGGCGGACCAGCTCGGGCAGACCGTCGCGGGAACCGGGGCCCGCCGGTGGGTAGTCGGCGAGCTCGCCGATGCCGCCGATCTCCTCACAGACCTCGGCGGCATCGGTGACCAGGACGGTCTGTTCGCGGTGGGCTCGCAGCAGGCGGTGGCATCCGACGCTGGTGGCGCTCGTGACCGGCCCCGGCACGGCCATCACCACCCGTCCGAGACGGCGGGCGTGCCGGACGGTGTTCAGCGCGCCGCTGCGATGGCCCGCCTCGACGAGAACGGTGCCTCTGGCCAGCCCGGCGATGATCCTGTTACGGGTCAGGAAACGCCCCCGGTACGGCGGGCTTCCCGGCGCCGCCTCGCTGATGACCAGCCCGTTGGCGCGGATCCGCGCCAGCAGCTCGGTGTGGGCCCGGGGATACGCGATGTCGACCCCGCCGGCCAGGACCGCGATCGTGGGGCCGGCGGCCGCCAACGCCCCGTGATGGGCCGCCGCGTCGATACCGAATGCCGCGCCGGAGACGATCGTCCAGCCCCGGTCCGCGAGCCCGGCGGCGAGATCGGCCGCGATGGTGGTCCCGTAGGCGGTCGCCGCCCGGGAGCCCACCACCGCCACCGCCCGTTCGCACAACCGGCCCAGGTCCCCCTCCCCTCGGGCCCACAGGCCGAACGGCTGCCCCGCCTCCGGCTCCGGGCCGTCGGACAGCCGGCCGAGAGCGGTCAGCACGGACGGCCACTCCGGGTCACCCGGGCAGATGAACCGCCCACCGAGAGCCGTGAGCAGACGCAGGTCGCGTTCCGGGTCGACGTCGGGATGGCGGCCGCGCAGCTCGGCCCAGACCGCAACGGCGCCGCGCCGGGCCACCTCGGCACCGACCGCCGGCCGGTCCGCGCCGACCGCGCGGGACAGCGCAGCCCTGGCCAGCCGCTCGCTGTCGGTGGCAGTCACCGCTGCCTCCCGGGCAGCCGCAGGTCCAGCGCCATCCCGATCTGGGCCAGCCCCGGGGCGGGCAGGCCGGCCAGGTCCGCGAGCGTCCAGGCCACCCGCAGGACGCGGTCCAGCCCACGCGCGGTGAGCTGCCCGGACTCGAAGGCGAGATCGGCCGGGCGGGTCACCTTCGCCGGCAGCGCCCACGTCCGCCGCAGGGCGGCACCGGGGATCTCCGCGTTGGTGCGCCACGGCGTACCGGCCAGCCGGGCCGCCGTGGCCGCCCGGGCCGCCTCTACCCGCTCCGCCGCGACCGCCGAGGTGTCGGCGTACCTGGCGTCCGCGCGCAGCTCCGCCCGGCTGGGCGTGGCGAGCTCGACCTGCAGGTCCACCCGGTCGAGCAGGGGGCCCGAGAGCCGGGAGAGGTAGCGCCGGCGCACCAGGCTCGGGCACTCGCACGCCCTGGCCGTGGCGGCGCCCGCCCGGGCGCACGGGCACGGGTTCGCCGCGAGCACCAGCAGGAAACGGGCGGGGAACCGCGCGCTCACCCGGGCCCGGGCCAGTTCGATCACCCCGCTCTCCAGCGGCTGGCGCAGCGCGTCGAGGGTGGGGCGGGAGAACTCCGGCGCCTCGTCGAGGAACAGCACGCCCCGGTGCGCCTGGCTGGCCAGGCCCGGGCGCAGCACGGTCGAGCCCGCCCCGACGAGCGCGGCCGGCGTGGCCGAGTGATGCGGGCTGCGGTACGGCGGACGGAGCACCAGCGGGCAGTCCTCGGGCAGCAGCCCGGCCACCGAGTGCACCGCGGTCACCTCGAGAGCGGCCTCGGTGTCGAGCGCGGGCAGCAGGCCGGGCAGCCGCTCGGCCAGCATGGTCTTGCCGCTGCCCGGTGGCCCCTGCATGAGCAGGTGGTGGCCGCCGGCAGCGGCCACCTCGACGGCGAGCCGGCCGCGTGGCTGGCCCGCCACGTCGGCGAGATCGCCGAGCTCGCCGCCGGCGGCAGCCGCGGACCGCGCCGCGTCGGTGGCGGCCGCCGCCGGCGGATCCGGCTCGTACTCCCCGCGCAGCAGCCGGACCAGGCAGTCGAGGTCCTTCACCGGTTCGACGACGGCCCCCGGGACGAGCGCGGCCTCCGGGCCGTTCGCCTCGGGCACGACGACACGTTCGATGCCGGCGTCGAGCGCCGCGACCGTCGCCGGCAGCACCCCGCGGACCGGCCGCAGCCGGCCGTCGAGCGCCAGTTCCCCGAGCAGCACCCGGGAGCGCAGCGCCGCCGGGGGGACGGTGGCCGCCGCCCCGAGGATCGCGGCGGCCATCGCCACGTCGAACCCGCTGCCGGACTTCGGCAGGGTCGCCGGGAAGAGCCCGACCGTGATCCGCTGGCTCGGCCAGTGCTGGCCGGAGTTGACGATCGCGGCCCGGATGCGGTCCCGGGCCTCGTGCAGGGAGGTGTCCGGCAGCCCGACGAGGGTGATGGCCGGCAGCCCGTTCGCGAGATCCGCCTCGACCTCGACGAGGTGCCCGTGCACTCCCACGACCGCGACGCTGAACGCTCGCGCCAGCGCCATCAGAACGCCCCGCGCAGATGTTCCACCCGCGGCGGGCTGTTGTGGGTGCGGTACACCTCGACCACGTCGAAGCGCAGCGGCATCGGCGCGTGCTCGTGGTCACGCAGCCAGACGAGCGCCACCCGGCGGATACGGGCGGCCTTCGCCGGCACCACGGCCTGCGCCGGCGTGCCGTAGCGGCCCCCGGAACGGGTTTTGACCTCGCAGAACACCAGGCACGAGCCGTCCTGGGCGACAATGTCGATCTCACCGGCCGAGCATCGCCAGTTACGGTCGAGGATCTCCATCCCGCACTGCGACAGATGCCGGGCGGCGGTGTCCTCCCCGAACCGCCCGAGTACGTCCTTGACCCGCATCGTGCGCTCCCGTTCCACGGGCGACGGACGCGCCCGCGGAGATCAGGATGACTCGTGGAACCGGACAGAACGAGAGCAGAAGCCGATCTGTGGACAAAACGGGCCTTATGCCGTTCACTCATCCACAGAACACAGACGGCAACCGGCCTAGAGCTCGGCCTTGGTCAGCTCCTCGACGTTGATGTCCTTGAACCTGTCTCTTATACACATCTGACGCTGCCGACGACT
>NZ_CAKKTM010000411.1 GCF_920888515.1 Protofrankia sp. CiP1_Cm_nod1
AACATGTCCCAGACCCAGGCGTCACGCAGAGTGAGTTCAAAGAAGATCTCACCAGCGCTGTTGCGGGCCTCGATCTGGTAGTCGTTCGCGAGATAGAAGCGACGCTCCGTCTCGATCACATAGGAGAAGAGACCGACGACGTCCCGATACTCGCGGTAGAGCTGGAGCTCCATCTCGGTCTCGTACTTCTCGAGGTCTTCGGCGCTCATGCGCTCTCCGTCGCGCTGGGTAGCCCGGTCCGTGTCACGGCGTCCTCCAGCCGCGCCAGTCGTGCCAGTCGTTCACGTTGAGCTTGTGCCACATTGACATACGACATCCGATGCTGTCCGCACGGCCCGTACGCGGCCAGTGCCGCGGTGTGTCCGGCCGTTACATACCCCTTGTGCTGGGCGAAATCGTACTCGGGATGCCGGTGGTGGAGATCTTTCATGATCCTGTCCCGGGTCACCTTGGCCACCACCGACGCGGCCGCCACACAGGCGACGACCTGGTCGCCCTTGAGCACGGCGGTGGAGGCGACCCCCAGCCCAGGCACCGCGAACCCGTCGGTGAGGACGTAACCCGGCCGCCGGGCCAGGCGTGCCACCGCCCGCCGCATCCCGGCGATGTTCGCCACGTGCACACCGCACGCGTCGACCTCGGACGGCTGGATCACGACGGTCGCCCACGCCTGGGCGACAGAGAGTATCTCGTCGAACACCCGCTCGCGTAACCGCGGCGACAGCCGCTTGGAGTCCGTGAGATCGACAAGACGGCGCGACCCGCTCGCGGGGAGGACGACAGCGGCCACCACGAGCGGCCCCGCGCACGCGCCACGGCCGGCCTCGTCGACGCCGGCCACGGGCGCGAGCCCCCGGCGCCGCAGGAGACGCTCACAGCCCCACAGCCCGCTCTCACCTCTGGCCACCGCGCCGGTCGGCGCGAACGCTGGGAGGGCCCCCGGCCGGGCGCCGTCCCCGGCGGGCCGGGCGCCGCCAGGGCCGCCCGAGATACCCGTAACGGCGGACTGACGGAACGTCGCCGCTGTCACCACCTGTGTTCCTCCCGAGCCGTTTCGCCGGCCGCGTCGGCAGGCTGCCCGGCGCGCCCCGCCTGCGCCGTGCCGTGGTGGCCGCCCCCACCACGGCCGCTCCCGTCAGCCCGGTGCCGGCAAGCGGCACGGTCGCCGCCGCGTGCGCGCCCGCGGCGGCGAAGATGTCCGGCGGGCTCAGGATCCCCATCCGGCTCAGGGGCCAGACCCGCACGAAGGCCCGGCCGACGACCTTGCTCTGCGGGATGGTGCCGTTCACCCGGGAGTCCGAGGACTCACCGCGGTGGTCACCCATGACCCACAGCTCGCCGGGTGGCACCTTCACCGGCTCGAACTCACGGCCCCCGCCGAGCGGGCTGTTCTCGTACACGTAGGGCTCGTCCAGCGGCTTGCCGTTGACCGTCACCCGCCCCTGGGCGTCACAGCACGCGACGGTGTCACCACCCACACCGATGACACGCTTGATGAAGTCCTTGTCGCTGGGCGCGCCGAGCCCGAGCATCCCCTGTACCGACCGCAGCGCCCGGGAGAAGACGTTGCCCGGCGGGGTGATCAGGGTCTCGGCCCGCTCGAAACCGGTGCCGTCGCCGTTGAACACGACGATCTCGCCGCGATGGACGTCCCGGAAGCGGTAGACGAGCTTGTTGACCAGCACGCGGTCGTTGACCAGCAGGGTGCGCTCCATCGACACGGTCGGTATCCAGAACGCCTGGACGAGGAACGCCTTGATGAGCAGGGCGAGCAGGAAGGCGATCAGAACCAGCAACGGCAGCTCACGGGCGAACGAGCCGCGGCCGCCGCGGCCGCCCACCCGCAGGCGCCGACGGGCAGGCGGGCCGCCCGGGGCATCCACCCCGGCCCGCTGAGGCTCGGGAAGCTCCTGGAACTCCTGACCGGTCATGTTCTCACCGATGACGTTCTCCCCGGTAGCGTCGCCCGCCGCCTCGGCCGGACGGACGGATGGACGGCCGTCGTCAGGGACAGCGGCCGGTGGGGGGGAGCCGGTCCGCTCGCCGGGCGGGTCGGCCGCGTCGTCCTCACGGCCGCCCGTGGAGCCGGCGGGAGGGGGCTCGCCCCAGCGCATCGGACGACTGTGCTCGGCTCCACTCACCGCGCCACCTCATGGGTTCGCCGACTCGGGCTGGGATGTGCTGTCCGGGGAACCCGGTTGGAAACGATCGCTGACCACCCTACGCGCCGGACCGGCTCGAACAGCGCCACGGCGGACGCGTGTCCGATGTTCGGGTCGCCACACCCGCCAGTCGTGATCATGCCGCGGCTGTGGCGCGGCCGGTCGTGCCAGCCATCCTCAGTCCCAGTGTCAGCCCCGGCCCGCGGAACCGCCATGGCCGGCTGGGCATGCCCTACACCGGCCGGCGCTTCTCCTTGATCTTCGCCGCCTTGCCGCGCAGATCACGCAGGTAGTAGAGCTTCGCGCGACGGACGTCCCCACGGGTGACAACTTCGATCCTGGATATCACCGGGCTGTGGACGGGGAAGGTCCGCTCCACGCCGACACCGAAGCTGACCTTACGGACCGTGAAGGTCTCGCGCACGCCGCTGCCCTGCCGCCGGATCACGACGCCCTGGAAGACCTGGATGCGCTGGCGGTTGCCCTCGACAACACGGACATGAACCTTCAGGGTGTCGCCCGGCCAGAACGTCGGGACGTCGGTCCTCAGTGACGCGGCGTCGAGGCTGTCCAGGGTTTGCATGGCAGTCGCTTTCTCGCGGTGATGACGGGACGGGTCGAGCCTGGTCCGGCCGGCGGAGGTGAGCCACTGTAACCACTGTAACGGAGCACCTGATAACTGTGCGCGCCCAACGGCATCGGCCCATGGTGGCATCCGCTCGGTGCCCGCTCACGCCGGGTGGTGTCACCCGGTACGGCGGACGGCCGGAAACCGTATCCTACTGTGCCACACGAGCGTTCGAGCCGGCCCCATCCGAGCCGCCGGCCCCATCCGAGCCGTCCGCGCCCGGGCCGTCGTCCGCCGCCGGCCGCTCCCGGCGGGCGAGCAGGTCCGGACGGCGCTGCGCGGTCCGCCGCAGGGCTTCCGCCCGCCGCCACCGGTCGATGGCGGCGTGGTCACCGGAGCGCAGCACGGCCGGGACCTCGCGGTCACCCCACACCGCCGGCCGGGTGTACACCGGGGCCTCCAGCAGCCCGTCGGCGAAGGAGTCGTCCACCACGGACTCGGCGTTGCCGACCACGCCGGGCAGCAGCCGGGTGACCGCCTCCAGGATGACCAGGGTGGCGACCTCTCCCCCGGCGAGAACGTAGTCCCCGATGGAGATCTCGTCGTCGGCCCACTCGTCGATGACGCGCGCGTCGATGCCCTCGTAACGGCCGCAGCAGAACACCAGCCACGGCGCCTCGGCCAGTTCCGCGGCATACGCCTGCGTGAAGGGGCGTCCGACCGGGGTCGGGACGACGATCCGGGGCCGCCGGCCGTCCGCCGCGCCCAGCGCGCGGATCTCGGCCAGCGCCGCCCACCATGGCTGTGGCCGCATGACCATGCCCGGCCCGCCGCCGTAGGGGGCGTCGTCGACGCTGCGGTGCACGTCATCGGCCCACTGCCGCAGGTCGTGCGGGTGGACGTCGAGGATGCCGCGCTCGCGGGCCCGGCCGACCAGGGACAGCTCCAGCGGGCTGAGATACCCAGGGAAGATCGTAACTATGTCGACGCGCACAACCGCTCCGCTACTCCAGGTCGAACAGGCCCGGTGGCGGGTCGACGACGATCCGGCCGGCCGGCACCTCGACCGTCGGCACGATCTCACGCACGAACGGGACGAGCACCTCACCGCCACCGGCGTGCTCGACGACGAGCAGTTCCCCGGCGGGTGTGTGGACGACGTCGACGACCGTGCCCATGTCGACATCATCCACCGTGACCACCCGCAGCCCGACGAGGTCACGGTCCCACCACAGGCCGTCGGCGTCCTCGTCGCCGTCGTCCGCGGCCTGGCCCACCTGGCCGGCGGGGATGGTGAGCACGCGCCCGCGCAGTGCCTCGGCGGCGTTGCGGCCAGCGACTCCCTCGAAGCGCACCAGCAGGCGGCCGGCGTGCCAACGCGACTCCGCCACCACCAGCGGCACGGCCGTGGGCGTGCCTGGGTGCGCGGCCGTGGGCACAGCCGTGGACAGCTCGCCGCGCAGGTGCGTCCCGGGCGCGAACCTGCGCTCGGGAACGTCCGTGCGGACATCGATCGTCACGTCGCCCCGGATGCCGTGGGGACGGCCGATCCGGCCGACCACGACCGGCTCGTCCGCCGCCGGGGGCCGCGGCTTCCTGGCGGCGCTTTCGCCGTGTGTTCCCACAGCCACCTGAGGACAGCCCCTACCGGTCGACGTCGATCACATCGACCCGCAGGCCCCGGCCGCCCACTCCGGCCATGACCGTCCGCAGCGCGCGGGCTGTCCGCCCGCCGCGCCCGATGACCTTACCGAGATCCTCCGGATGCACCCGGACCTGGAGGGTGCGTCCCCGCCGGCCCGACTGCAGGTTCACGCGCACATCGTCCGGGTGGTCGACGATGCCCCGAACAAGGTGCTCGAGGGCGGCTTCCAGCACTTACTGCCCCTCTGGAGCCGGCGACTCGGCCGCCGGCTCGGTCTTCCCAGCGGCGGGCGCGTCATCCGTCGCCTTCTTGCCCTTCTTCGGGGTGGTGGCGGGCTTGTCGGTGAGGCCGGCCGCGGCCTTGGCCGCCGCCTGGAACACCTCGCGCTTGTCGGCCTTGGGGGCGGCGACCTTCACCGGCGGCGGCGCAGGAAGACCCTTGAACTTCTGCCAGTCACCGGTGACCTTGAGGATCGCGAGCACCGGCTCGGTCGGCTGCGCGCCGACACCGAGCCAGTACCCGGCGCGCTCGCCGTCGACCTTGATGATGCTCGGGTCGGACTTCGGGTGATACTGCCCGATCGTCTCGATGACCCGTCCGTCCCGCTTGGTACGGGCGTCCGCGACGACGATCCGGTAGTGCGGCTCGCGCATCTTGCCGAGGCGCTGAAGTTTGATCTTGGTTGCCACGATTGTCGAACTGCTCCAGACGTACGTCAGTAGTCACCGGACACCACGGTGCGGATGCGGAGTACCGGTAGCTGGGTTTGCCGGACGCCACTCGCGGCGCCGATGGTGAACGGGACCAGGGCGGGAACCCCGGACCGCCATCCCAGTTTGCCAGATCGCCCGACGCAGGGTGTGCCCGGGCGCCGTCAGCGCCGCCGGCCGCGCCCCTGCCCGGGCGGCGGGAAGCCACCACCCGGCAGACCCTCGCCGTGCATCAGGGCCGACAGGTCGGGCAGCTCGCCCTCGCCGAGCCCGGGCGGCAGCCCGTCGGGCCCGCCGGGCAGCCCACCGGCCCGCCGCGCCTCGGCCGCGGCCCGCTGCGCCTGGGTCTGCGCGGCGCGGGCGGCGGGGTTGCCCTTGCGCTTCGCGCCCTTGGCCTTCTTGGGGGCCTTACGGGCCGCGGCCGACTTCCCGCGCAACGCCCCACCGGGCATGCCGAGGCCGCCGGCCATCTGCTTCATGACCTTGCGCGCCTCCTCGAACCGGTCGAGGAGCTGGTTGACCTCGGTGACGGTCACCCCGGAGCCGCGGGCGACCCGCGCCTTGCGGGACGCCTGGAGGATGCGTGGATCGTCCCGCTCGGCCGGCGTCATCGACCGGATGATCGCCACCACCCGGTCGACGTCCCGGTCGCCGATCTGGGCGAGCTGCTCCTTCATCTGCCCCATCCCGGGCAGCATTCCGAGCAGGTTGGCGATCGGCCCCATCTTGCGGACGGTGAGCATCTGCTCGAGGAAGTCGGAGAGGGTGAACTCGGCGGCGGCCATCTTCGCCGCCATCGCCTCGGCCTGCTCGGCCTCGAAGGCCTTCTCGGCCTGCTCGATGAGGGTGAGGACGTCGCCCATCCCGAGGATGCGCGAGGCCATCCGCTCGGGGTGGAAGACGTCGAAGTCGTCCAGCGCCTCACCGGTGGAGGCGAACATGATCGGACGGCCGGTCAGGTGCGCGACCGACAGCGCGGCACCGCCGCGGGCGTCACCGTCGAGCTTGGTGAGCACCACCCCGGTGAAGCCCACCCCGTCGGCGAACGCCTGCGCGGTGGTGACGGCGTCCTGGCCGATCATGGCGTCGACGACGAACAGGATCTCGTCCGGGGAGGTCACGTCCCGGATGTCGGCGGCCTGGCGCATCAGCTCGGTGTCCACGCCGAGCCGGCCGGCGGTGTCGACGACGACCACGTCGTGCAGGCGGCGGCGGGCGTGCTCCACGGCGTCGCGGGCGACCGCGACCGGGTCGCCCACACCGTTGCCGGGCTCGGGGGCGTACACGTCCACGCCGGCCCGGCCGGCGACGACCTGAAGCTGCGTGACGGCGTTCGGCCGCTGCAGGTCGGCGGCGACAAGGAGCGGGGTGTGGCCCTGCTCCTTCAGCCACCGGCCGAGCTTGCCGGCCAGCGTCGTCTTGCCCGTCCCCTGCAGGCCCGCGAGCAGGATGACGGTGGGGGGCGTCCGGGCGAACCGCAGGGTGGCCGTCCCGCCGCCCAGGATCGTGACCAGCTCCTGGTTGACGATCTTTATGACCTGCTGGGCGGGGTTCAGCGAGGCCGAGACCTCCTCGCCCCTGGCCCGCTCCCGGACGGCGCCGATGAAGGCTCGGACCACCGGCAGGGCGACGTCGGCCTCCAGCAGGGCCACCCGGATCTCCCGGGCGGCGGCGTTGATGTCGGCCTCGGACAGCCGCCCCTTGCCACGCAGTGACGAGAATGCCTTGTCGAGACGGCTGGACAGGGTGTCGAACACGCGCACACTCCGGGATCGCTGGCGGACCGCACTTCTCAGGGTACGCACCCACCGGCCCGAGCCGGAGCCGGACCACTCACCACCGCCCGCCCCGACGGGACTCCCGACGGAACAAAGAAGATCATCAAGCCCTGGCGAGGCGCACCCACACGACGATCACAGGCGGGCCTGCCGTGATCTCCGCCCTCCACACCGAGGATGGCGGGCACACCTCGCCGGACGTCATCCGCCCCGGCCGTCGCCACCGGCCGGGAGTGAAATCCTCACCCCGGCACTGTAGGTCGCGGCATGCGGGTACGGAAGAAGCCCGGCACCGGACGCAGTGGCCACACCGTGGTCCCTGGACCGGTTCCGCCCCCGCTCACCCGCTTCGCCGCGTTGTTACGTTCCGATGTTGCGTTTCAGGATTCTGCCGCCCGCGTGCCGCGGCTCAGGCCGCCGGGTCCCCGAGCAGCGCGTCGACGAACGCCTCCGGCTCGAACGGGGCGAGGTCGTCCGGGCCCTCCCCCAGGCCGACCAGCTTCACGGGGACGCCGAGCTCCCGCTGGACGGCGATCACGATGCCGCCCTTGGCGGTGCCGTCGAGCTTGGTCAGCACGACCCCGGTGATGTCCACCGCCTGGGTGAAGACCCTGGCCTGCTCCACCGCGTTCTGGCCGGTGGTCGCGTCCAGCACCAGCAGCACCTCGTCGACGGGGCCGAGCTTGGCGACCACCCTCTTGATCTTGGAGAGCTCGTCCATCAGGCCGGTCTTGGTGTGCAGCCGGCCCGCGGTGTCGATCACCACCGTGTCGGCGCCGTCGCTGATCCCCCGCTTGGCCGCATCGAAGGCCACCGACGCCGGGTCGCTGCCCTCGCCGCCGCGGACCGTGCGCGCCCCGACCCGGCTGCCCCAGGTCTCCAGCTGGTCGGCGGCGGCGGCCCGGAAGGTGTCCGCCGCGCCCAGCACGACTGTCCGGCCGTCCGCCACGAGGAGCCGGGCGATCTTTCCGCAGGTCGTGGTCTTGCCGGTGCCGTTCACCCCGACGACGAGGATGTTCGCCGGCCGGTCCGGCGCGGACGCCCGTACCGTGCGGTCGGTGCTGGTGCCGATCTGGGCGAGCAGCTCGTCGCGCAGCAGGGCACGGACGTCCTCGGGCCGGCGCGCGCCGAGGACCTTCACCTTCGTCCGCAGCGACGCGACCAGCTCCTCGGTGGGCGTGACGCCGACGTCGGCGACCAACAGGGTCGTCTCGACGTCCTCCCAGGCCTCCTCGTCGAGGTTGTCCCCGGACAGCAGCAGCAGCAGGCCACGGCCCAGGCTGCTCTGGGAGCGGGCCAGGCGGGCGCGCAGCCGCACCAGCCGGCCCGCGGCCGGAGCCGGCACCTCCAGCTCCGGCGCCTTCTCCAGTTCCAGCTCGTACAGCCCGGCCTCGGCGGTCTCGGCCCCGCTGGGGGGCGCGGGGATACCGAGACCGGCTGGGAGATCGACCGTGTCGAACGTCCGGCGGGGGGAGTCCCGCGGCACCTCGGCGTCGTCGCCCACCCCGGGCGCGTAGTCCGTACCCGGCTGTGGCCGGTCTGGGGCAGCCTGGCCGGGGGCAGCCTGGCCTGGGGACTGGCCGGGGGCGGCGCCGCCCGCCCGCCCGCGGCGGCGGGTGCCCACCACCAGGCCGGCGGCCGTGACGATGGCGAACACGACGATCGCGATAATGATGAGGACGTACTCCACGCCTTCGATCCTGGCAGACCAGGCGTGCCGCGCTCAGGCCGAGGCTCAGGCCGAGGCGCGCTCGCGCAGCCGCTGGCTGATCACCGTGGTGACCCCGTCACCACGCATCGCCACCCCGTAGAGCGCGTCGGCGATCTCCATCGTGCGCTTCTGGTGGGTGATGACAATCAACTGGGACTTCTCCCGCAGCCCCTCCAGCGCCTCCAGCAGGCGGCCGAGGTTGCGGTCGTCGAGAGCCGCCTCGACCTCGTCGAGGACGTAGAACGGCGACGGGCGGGCCCTAAAGATCGCCAGCAGCAGCGCGATCGCTGTCAGCGACCGCTCACCACCCGACAGCAGCGACAGCCGCTTGACCTTCTTGCCCGGCGGCCGGGCCTCCACCTCGATACCCGTCGTGAGCATGTCATCGGGGTCGGTCAGCACGAGCCGGCCCTCGCCGCCGGGGAAGAGGGTCGCGAAGACCGTCTCGAACTCCCGCGCGGTGTCCGCGAACGCCACCCGGAAGACCTCCCGCACCCGCTCGTCGACCTCCGCGACGACCAGCAGCAGGTCACGGCGGGTGTTCTTGATGTCGTCGAGCTGGGCGGAGAGGAACGCCGCGCGCTCCTGCAGCGCCTCGAACTCCTCCAGCGCCAGCGGGTTGACCTTGCCCAGGCGGTTGAGCTGCTTCTCCGCGGTGGCCGCCCGCGCCGCCTGCTCGGCCCGGTCGAACGGGACGGGCTCGCCGTCGGGGGTGTCCGGCGGCACCGGGACGTCCGGCCCGTACTCGGCGACCAGGTCGTCGGCGGCTATCCCGTGCTCGTCCATCGCCTTGGTCTCCAGCGTCTCGACCCGCAGGCGCTTCTCGGCGCGGGCGAGCTCGTCGCGGTGGACGTCGTCTCGCAGCGCGGCGAGCTCGGCGGCGAGCGTGCGGACCCGCTCCCGGACGCCGGTCAGCTCGGACTCGGTCCCCCGGCGCAGCGCCTCGACACGCTGGCGTTCGGTGTCGGCGGCGACGAGGGAGTGCTCCAGGGCGGTCAGGGCCGTGTCGGCGGCGTCGGCGGCCGCCGCGGCCACCGCC
>NZ_CAKKTM010000412.1:0-4449 GCF_920888515.1 Protofrankia sp. CiP1_Cm_nod1
GCGACGACCAGGGACACCCGGCCGGCGTCGACCGCCCGCAGCCACTCGAACGCGGCGGTGACGTCGCCGGCGACGGCGACGGCGACGGCGTCGGCGGCCGGGCCCAGCACGGCCGCGACGGCCACCTCCGCCCCCGGCTCGACCGACAGCCACCCGGCCAGCCGGCCGAGGATGCCGGTGGGCGGCTCGGCACGAACCCCGGCGCCCGCGGCGGCGGTGTCAGCGGTGTCAGCGGTGTCAGCGGCGGCCCGGTCCTGCCCGGCGGCGGCATCCCGGCCGATCTTCCCCTTTTTCTTTTTCCCTCTGCCGGCCTGGTCCCCTCTGCCGGCCTGGTCCCCTCTGCCGGCCTGGTCGGCGGGCGGGGGCGTCCAGGTGCCGGCGGCGGCGTCCAGCAGCGCCGCGGCGCCGTCGCGCGGGGTCAGTGACAGGGTCAGCGCCTCCCGGCGGGCCTGCCAGGACGCCCGGTCGCGTTCGGCGGAACGCTCCTGCCCGCGCAGCTCCTCCAGCCGCTCGGTGGCGCTGGCGTGCACCGCCACCGCCTCCTCGCGACGCGCGGTGAGCTCGCCGCGGGTGGTCTGGATGCGGACGAGCTCCGACTCGAGCGCGATCCGCTGGTCGCTGGTCTCCCCGCCGCGCAGCCGGGCCGCGTCCACCGCCTCGGACATCCGGACGATCTCTGTCTCGGCGCTGGCGGCCCGGGATCTGGCGGCCTCGACCCGGCCGGCCAGCCGGGCGAGGTTCTCCCGTCGGCTCGACGCCTCCCGCGCGGCCGCGACCAGCGCCTTCTCCTCCTGGACGAGCGCGGCTTCGAGCCGCGCCCGGCGGGTGACGACCTCCTCGAGGCCGTCCCGGTCGGTGTCCAGCCGGGTCAGCAGCGCGCTCTCCTGCTCCCGGACCGCGGCGGCCTCCTGCTCCATCTGCTCGGGGTCGCGACCGCTGCGTTGCTCCTCGGCACCGGCCCGCAGCAGCCGGGCCCGCTCGGCGGCCAGCGACCGGGTGCCCCGGATACGTTCCCGCAGGGACACCAGGGCATGCCAGACCTCGCCCGCGGCGGCTGCCTGCGGGGTCACCGCGGCCAGCGCCGCCTCCAGCTCCTGCTCGCGCCGCTGGCCCTCGGCGTGGGTGCGGCCCACCGTGGCCAGCCGGGCCCGCAGCGCCTCCTCGTCCCGGATGTCGGTTGCCAGGTCCCCGTGGGCCGTGACGATGTCGTCGGCGAGCAGCCGCAGCCGGGAGTCACGCAGCGACGCCTGGATGACGCCGGCCTTACGGGCGATCTCCGCCTGCCGGCCGAGGGGGCCGAGCTGACGGCGCAGCTCGGCGGACAGGTCGGTGAGCCGGGTGAGGTTGGCGGCCATCCCCTCCAGCTTGCGCAGCGCCTTCTCCTTGCGCTTGCGGTGCTTCAGGACGCCGGCCGCTTCCTCGACGAAGGCGCGGCGGTCCTCCGGGCGGGCGTGCAGGACCGCGTCGAGCTGCCCCTGCCCGACGATGACGTGCAGCTCGCGGCCGATCCCGGAGTCGCTCATGAGCTCCTGGATGTCCAACAGCCGGCAGGTGCTGCCGTTGATCGTGTATTCGCTCTCGCCGCTGCGGAACATCAGCCGGCCGACGGTGACCTCGCTGTAGTCGATCGGCAGGGCACCGTCGGTGTTGTCGATGGTCAGCAGCACCTCGGCGCGCCCCAGCGGCGGCCGCGACGGGGTGCCCGCGAAGATGACGTCGGACATGGTGCCGCCGCGCAGCGCCTTGGCCCCCTGCTCGCCGAGGACCCAGGCCATGGCGTCGACGACATTGCTCTTGCCGGAGCCGTTCGGCCCGACCACGCAGGTGATACCGGGCTCGAGGTGCAGCGTCGTCGAACTCGCGAACGACTTGAAACCCCGCAGGGTGAGGCTTTTGAGGTGCACCGGTCTCCGACAGCTGTCGCAGGGAACGGGCCGCGGACAGTTGGCCGCACGGTGTGACCGGCTGTCATGTGACCGGCTGCCGGGTCCGTCACGCGTGCCTAGGCCCGTCTCCGCCACCATGCCCGAGAGGACGATCGAGTACTCACGATACTGCGGTGCCCGGCAGTGGACGGGGGCCGGGTGCGGTGGCCCGGCAGTGGCCGGCGGGGGCCGGCAGGACCGGGGCGCGCGGACACCGGAAGGTGAATCGCATCACCGACAGAAATCGACGTAGTTCGCAACGTCACAGGCATGGCGGGAAACCTCGACGGGAGGTTTCATGAATGCCGCCGACAACACAAAGGGACGTTCCCCATGAAGAGAAACGTCCCTTGGGTCCCGCTGCGGGTCCAGGAGGATCAGGTCAGCGCGGGCTCTGCCTCGAACGCTCGGAGTTCATCCGAGACATCGACCCCTTCAAGAGCATCATTGAGAGCGCGGCTACGCGCGAGCTCGTCCTCCAGTTCTGCTACACGCGCACGAAGTCGGCGTACCTCATACGACAAACGAACATCGCTGCCAGAGCCGACGTGGCCGAAAAGGGCCTTCGCCATGATAGTGGTCCTCCACGATGAGTGACCGAGCGGGTGCGGGATGCGCTGCGGCCTGGCCGACCAGCTCAGGCAGACCACACGACGCACCAGACAATGAATCGAGGATGGCACGCCTTGCGACCGAAAGTCAAGACGATGCCATACCCCACTCGACGGCGACGGCGTTTTGTCGAGATGAGGACACCCGGGCCTGTCGGTGTGTCCGCCGGCACGACGGACACACATGTCACCGGGTTGTCATGCCATCGGCGCCGACACGGCCGGTCAGCCGGCCGATACGCGCCGATGCTGTTACCAGCCCGGTACGCACGAGCCCACTGGCATCCGGCCGCGGCCCACCCGCGCACCGGAGACGGACGATTGATGCCGGACCGGACGATTGGCCAGCGCCAACAAACGCGTCACTTACGAACAAAATTCAGCAGGTCACCCCTGGGCGGCGACCAGGAGTACGTCACCTGCGTCGTCCGACCGGGTGTGTGTCCCGCCCGCAGCATTTCCAGCAGGGTCCGGCAGGCCGCGCGCGGGCCCTCGACAATCACTTCGACCCGGCCGTCCGCGAGGTTGGTCGCGGAGCCCACCAGCCCGAGCCGACGCCCCCTCGACCGGACGTATGCGCGGAAGCCAACACCCTGCACGGTCCCCGACACCCATGCCGTGAGCCGGGCCCGAGGCTCCTCGGGCGCGCAGGCGGAGCCGCTGACGCCGGCGGACGGATCACGGCCGCCGTGATCAGCGGATCCACCGGGGACCCCACTGGGACCGCCGGGCGGAGAGGCGGGAACGTCACGCATGAAGCCGGTAGGATACCGGATCACTGTGGACACGACACATTCCCCCCGCTTCCGTCAGCCTCGGCCGCGCCGGTACCGCCGCGGCCGGGTCGCGCTGACGACGGTGTGCGCCATCGTCATCCCGTCGACGCTGCTTCTCGGCGGCTGTGGCCAGAACTTCGAGCAGGACGGCGGCGTGCTGCCGGTGCCGAAAGCCAGCACCGAAGGCCTGCGCAGCGCGGTACCTGAGCCCGCGCCCGCCGCGGCCGAGATCATCGGGCCCGGTTACGCCCCGCCCCGCACGTCAGGCCCCACCCAGACAGCGGTCCCCAACCTCCCCGGCGGCAAGTACTGACGCGCCGGCCTGCTGGCCGGCCGCAGCTGTTCCTGGCCGGTCACAGCTGTTTGCGGCGGGGCCTGTCGGCGAGGCGGTTGCCGGTGCCGATATCGGCCCGCTGCCCGGCCTGGAAGCCGGCCGGCCCACCTGAGCCGGACAGGCTGCGCGACCGCGTCGTACGCAGCCGCGGGTAGACCTCGGCGACGTGCCGGTCGACCCTCGCCGACCGGTCGGCGAGGACGAGCTCGACCGACCGGCCGCCGGCATGCCCGGACCGATGACGTTCCCTGGCCCCGGACTCGGCCGCGGTGAGCCGGTTCTGGACGGCGGCGGCGAACCCGGCCATCCAGGACCGGCGGAACGCGCGGGCGTCCTCCGCGGGCGGCACCCGGACCAGCGCGAGGGCGTGCGCCTGCTGGACCAGCAGGGACGTGTAGAGAAGCTGGGCCCGTTCCAGATCGGCCGCCATCCCGAACAGGTGCGCCGCGTGCGCGGTCGCGCCGGCCAGCGGGCTCGTCCGGTGGATCAGCCGGCAGCCGAGCGGGCCGGCGATGGCGGCCAACAGAGCGATCTTGTCCCGGGCGTAGGGATGGTCGATGCCCAGCACGACGTCCCCGGCCGCCGCCGTGGTGGGCACCGCCTCCTCCAGCAGCGCCCGGTCGATGCCGTACTGGGCGATGAGGTCCGCGGCCTTGTCGTTGTAGGACTCCCGGGCCTGTTCGGGCAGGCCCTCGGCCTCGGCCATCGCCAGCAGCTTACGGATCTTTCCCAGGGCGGCATCCGCGTCCATGACGGTTGTCGCGCTCCTTTCACCACCAGCTGTCGGCAACCGCCGCCGGACA
>NZ_CAKKTM010000412.1:4882-12365 GCF_920888515.1 Protofrankia sp. CiP1_Cm_nod1
GCGCCTACCAGTGCGCCGCGCCGGGCGGAGCCCGGCCTACCAGTGTGCTTTTCGCGGGCGTGGCTGGCAGCGCGGACAGGTGAAACTGGACCGGTTCATGAAAGCGTCCCGGCGGATCGGGGTCTCGCATCGCGTACAGGGCAGCCCTGCCCGCCCGTAGACCGCGAGCGAACGGTCGAACAGCCCGCTCTCACCGTTGACCGACACGTAGAGCGCGTCGAAAGAGGTGCCACCGGCCTGTAGGGCCTCGAGCAGGACCTCGCGCACCGCTTGCAGCAACCGGTTGAGTTCGCCGCGGGTCAACGTCCCGGTCGGACGCGCATAGTGCAGACCCGCTCGCCACAGTGATTCGTCCGCGTAGATGTTACCAATCCCGCTGGCGAGCGTCTGGTCCAGCAGCGCCCGTTTTATCCCGGTCCGGCGGTGGCGCACAGCCGCGACGAAGCCGGCGTCGGAGAACTCCGGGTCGAGGGGGTCCCGGGCGATGTGCACGATCGGCGCGGGCACGCCCGCGTCGGTCGGGACGACCGCCAGCCCCCCGAAGGTGCGCTGGTCGACGAACCGCAGCTGACGGCCGGCGTCGGTGAAGGTAAAACGCACCCGCAGGTGCGTCTCGTCGGGCTTCTCCGTGGCGACCACCAGCAGCTGGCCGCTCATCCCGAGATGACCCAGCAGCGCGGCCCCGCCGTCGAGGGCCAGCCACAGGTACTTGCCCCGGCGGCAGGCAGCCTCGATCGTGCGGCCGGCGAGCACGGCGGCGAAGTCGGCAGCGCCGGCGGCATGCCGCCGGACCGCCCGGGGATGGGCGACCGCCACCGTGGCGATCGTCCGGCCGGGCAGCGTCCGCTCAAGGCCGCGGCGGACCACCTCGACCTCGGGCAGCTCAGGCATCAGGCAGCTCAGGCATCATCGGGCGGCTCAGGCATCAGGCATACGGGATCGGACAGGCGGGAATCAGGCACGGCCGCCGGTCAGCCGTTGCCCGTGCCCACCGCCGCCTCGGAATGGCCATGGGCGCTCTCGGACGCGGCGTCAGCGGTGGCCCCGGCGGTGTCGGGTGCCACCTGGCCGGGAGCTTCGGCCTCGTCCTCCAGCGCCTGGAAGGCGGCGGCGGCGGCCCGCTGCTCGGCCTCCTTCTTGCTGCCCCCGTCGCCGTGACCGAGCACCCGGCCGGCCACGACGGCCCGGGCGGTGAACCGCTTGGCGTGGTCCGGCCCGAACTCGTCCACCTCGTACTCGGGGGGGCCGAGCAGCAGGCTGGCGGTACGCTCCTGCAACGACGTCTTCCAGTCCAGCCCGGCGCCCCGGCCGGCGGCGACGTCGAGCAACGGGTCGAACAGCCGGTGGACGAACTCGGAGGCGCTCTCCAGACCGGACGACAGGTAGACCGCGCCGATCAGCGCCTCCAGGGTGTCCGCGAGGATGCTGGCCTTGTCCCGCCCGCCGGTGGTCTCCTCGCCGCGGCCGAGCAGCAGGTAGGGGCCGATGCCCTTCTCCCCCAGTGTGCGGGCGACCTCGGCCAGGGCCCGCATGTTGACCACGGACGCGCGCTGTTTGGCCAGCTGCCCCTCGGGCAGGTCGGGATGGCGGTTGAACAGGGCGTCGGTGACGATCAGGCTGAGCACCGAGTCCCCGAGGAACTCCAGCCGCTCGTTGGTCGGCAGGCCGCCCTGCTCGTAGGCGTACGAACGGTGCGTGAGCGCCAGCTCCAGCCGGTCGACGTCGACCGGCACGCCGAGCGCGGCCCGCAGGCCGTCCCGGGGCATCGGCGGAGGCAGGCCGCGGGTCATGACGGCAGCCCGGCCCGGCTGCGGCGGCGGGTGACGAGACCGGCCAGGGCCGCCCGCTGGCACAGCACCCATCCGGAGCGGTCCGCGGCGGACGCCTGCGCGGCCGCCCGCGCGATCGCTCCCGCGATACCCGGACCGGCCGCGCCGGGACCAGGCCCGCCGCCCGCGACGATCACGATCCCGTCGACGCCAACCACGAATGCTCCCTCCTGCGGATACCACCCCGACAGCGCCGGTGACGGCTGGTCGACCGACTTCGCCACCGCCCGCAACCACGAGACCACAACAGCTCCGGTCGAACCGTCGCAGACGACGACATCGACCTGTCCGCCGGCCACCACCGTGGCGGCGTCGACGGCACCGACGAAGTCGAGCTCCAGCCCGGTGAGGAAGTCACCGAACTCGCCGTCGCCGGACCCGTCGGACGCGCTGGCGCCCGGGCCCCCGGCATACGGTTCGCCGGCGCCTGGCCGACCGGTACCCGGTCCGCCGGCGCCAAAGCGTGCTCCGGGGCGACGGACCGGCCCCGCCACCAGCCGGCCGACCCGGGGGCGCGCTACGCCCAGACAGGCCGTCGCGTAGGCCGCGCCGACGATCGCGTGCTGGACGAGCTGGTCGGCCCCGGTGCCGCCGCCGGGGACCGCGCCCGCGTCCAGCAGGACCGTCGGGCTCGACCGGGAGCCGAGCAGCACGGCGAGGGCCTGCCGGGTCGCCCCCGGCACCGGCCCGAGGGTGAACGAGGCGGCGGCCACGAGCGCTTCGGGCGGACCGGCGGAGACGACCGCGTCCGCCACGCCGTCCCTGATCAGCCGGGTCGCGACACGGACCGTGGCATCCCGCCTCGAGCGGACCTCACGGGCCGCGTCCTGGCCAGGACCGATCAGATGGGGCGCTTCGGCCAGCCGTAACCGGCCACCGACGGCGAGCCCGCGCTCGGCCGACAGCCGTTCGGCAACCGCGGCCGGGCCGACGATGCTGACCAGCAGCGACTCGTCGGCGTCCAGCGCGCTACCGATGCCGTCGACGACCGCGTCCGGCGCGCCGTCACCACCGAGCAGATCGACCGCGACGTGTGTCACATCAACTTAGACGTCGAGGACCTGTCGATCGTTGTAACGACCGCACGTCGGGCAGACCGTGTGCGGACGGGTCACGTGGCCGCGGGGGCACTTCGTGAGGGCCGGGGCCTGCGTCTTCCACTGGGCCCGCCGGGAACGGGTGTTGCTGCGCGAGGTCCGGCGCTTCGGGACGGCCACTAGTCCTTCTCCTTGCTCTCTGCGTGGGTGTTGCTCGCTGCGTGGGTGTGCTCATTCGGTGACAGGTTCTCGGCCAGTGGCGGCAGCGCCGCCCACCTGGGATCGGCCCGGGCATGCTCGTGATCGACGTCGGGATCGTCCAGCCGGCCGCCGCAGTCGGCACACAGGCCGGCGCAGTCCGGCCGGCAGCAGGGGGACAGCGGCAGGCTGAGCACCAGCGCGTCGCGCAGCACCGGCTCGAGATCGAGATGGTCGTTCACGACCTGGAAGGAGTCGTCCTCGGGGTCCTCGGGGGCCCGGTCCGGGTAGTAGAACAGCTCGCGGAGACCGACCGTGGTGTCGTCCTCGATCGGGTCGAGGCAGCGCGCGCACTCGCCGGTCAGCGGCGTGAACGCCGTGCCGCTGACGAGCACGCCCTCCATCACGGCTTCCAGGCGCAGATCCAGGTCGATGGGCGCGCCCACCGGGACGTGGATCATCTCGGTGCCCAGCTCCGCCGGAGCGGGCACCCGCGTCACGACGCGCTTCATCGATCCCGCCCGGCGGCCCAGCTCACGGATGTCGAGCACGAGCGGGCCCCGAGGGGCCCGGCGGCGGGATGGCGGCGCGGTCATGGAGGAGGTGCCTGTCGTTGCCACGGATACTGGATTCACAACTCTCGCTGTCACAGGCGGCCGACCGCGGGACGGTGACGCGCTCGTGACCTGTGACTCGTCGGTCAATGGGTTGGTGCCCGGGAATCCAGGTACCGGAGACCACCCTATCCGATCGTCTCGCGAAATCCGCTCACCGTCACCCCGGACGGACCAGGGACCGGCTGTGGCACGCCCACCGGCCTCGGGCCGCCAGCCGGCGGGCGGTCCCCGACAGCCACATCATCCCCGACAGGCCACATCAATGCCCCGTCAATGCCCGGGGCCGGCACGCCCGGGCATCCGGACGGCCCGCGCCCGTCGCCCGCCCGCATGTCACGAAGCGTCGCAATGGCCGCCTCAAGCGCAATGGCCGCCTCAGGGAGACAGATGGAGATCCACGGTGAGCGGCAGGCCATGGCCGGTGGTGGACCAGGGCCATACGCCCTGGCCCAGCGCGAGTGACACCAGCCGTTCAGGGCAGGGGCTGCTCGGCCCAGACGGTCTTGCCGGTGGAGGTATGGCGGACGCCCCAGCTCCGCGAGAGCTGGGCGACGAGGAACAGGCCCCGCCCGCCCTCGTCGCAGCCACGGATCCGATGCGGACGGGGGGAGCCACGGCCGCCGTCGGAGACCTCGCAGATGAGGGCGTGCTCCCGGATCAGGCGCACCGTGATGGGAGCGGCACCGTGACAGACCGCATTGGTGACCAGCTCGCTGACCAGCAGCTCGGTGGTGAACACCGCTTCTTCCAAGCCCCACGCGTACAACTGCCGGGAAACCCCGGCCCGGACCGCGGCGACAACAGCGGGGTCGAGGGGCAGCTCCCAGGTGACGAGCTGCTCCACGGTCGGGGCGTGGGGGTAGGGGGTCACCGGCGTGGCATAGGCCGCATCCGCGGCCGCCTGGCCCGGCAACCGCTACCGGAACAACCGTGGGCACACGTTCCGGGCCGGAATGATCGTTCTGCTACTGGCATTCGCGGATCACATCACACCTTGGTCAGGGCCATCCACGGGATCGATTCCGCGCCGAGGATACGTAGCACGTACGCCTGACGGGTACTGCAACGGATCTCCAGCCGCCCGCCCGGCGGCATTCCGGCCGCCAGCCTGATGATCAGCCCGGCACCATGGGCGTCCAGGAAGGAAAGATCCGTCAGGTCCAGGAGCAGGCGGTCCCCGAACCGGGCGAACGCCCGCTCAAGACCACTGATGAACTGCTCGCGGGTAGATAGATCAACTTCTCCGGCCAGCCTCAGGCCGGAGCCGGTATCCTCGATATCCAGGGATCCGATGCCTTCGAGCACCGTCATGGGGTGGACGCCGTCCATGCGGTCCAGCAGTTCCCTGCTGAAACGCTTCCGGTCGTAGCAGCAGATCACGCTGCACCGCGGATCGGTGAACAAGACCTTGAGCTCATGTTCATAGGCGACAAGCTGGTCGAGATCCATGTCGGGATCCAGCGCCCAGGCCATGTCGGCGCAGGCCCGGAATCCCGGGTACTCCTGCTGGTACGACAGCTCGATCTGCTCCCGGTACCGCTGGATCTGGCCCTCGATGGAGAACCGGGCAGGCGGCAGGTATACCGCTTCGGTGCTCTCGATGTTCAGCTGGCCGCGCTCCCATGCCGGCTCCACCGGCGGGCCACAGGAGTCCAGCCGGGCGAAGATCTCGCTCTTCGAGATGCCGGGACCGGTGACGAGCAGCACCTTCTCGCCCTTGGCGAGCCCCCACTGGCTGTAGGCGGCCAGCGCGCTCCAGCACGCGTCGTCGTCGTCGAAGTTCAGGCATGCATGGTCGCCAAGCCCCATCCGTCCTATGGACACGGCCCGGCGCGGACCAGCACCAGTACTCTGCGTAGACACTCCAAATACAGTTATGACGCCAACCAGTCAAGGATTCACGGTCCGACGACGCTTGTCAAAGGGGGCCCCAGGCCCCGCGGGCACGGCCCCGGGCGGAACGCCGCCCGGGGCCGTGCTTCAGCGGGCGAGACGTTCGCGCAACTGCTTGAGCACCACGTCGGGGACCAGGCCGGACACGTCCCCACCGTAGGTGGCGACCTCCTTGACCAGGCTGGACGACAGAAACGCATACTGCGGATTCGTACTCATAAAGAGGGTTTCGACGCCCGCGAGTGAATGGTTCATCTGCGCCATCTGCAGCTCGTAGTCGAAGTCGCTGACCGCGCGCAGGCCCTTGACGATGGCCTGAATGCCGCGGGCCCGGCAGAAGTCGACGAGCAGGCCATGGGACGACTCGACCACCACGTTGGAATGATCCCGGGCCACCTCACGGATCAGCTCTATCCGCTCCTCCACGGTGAAAAGGTTGGCCTTGTTCTTGTTGATGAGCACGGCTACGACGACCTCGTCGAAGAGCCGACTGGCGCGGACGATGATATCCAGATGACCATTGGTGATCGGGTCGAACGAACCTGGACAGGCAGCCCTTCTCATGATCCAGAACCGTACCAGAGCACCCCCTCACCATACGCGCGATTGCGAATCGTAATGAGTCCGTCCGGCCAGGCCGGCGGGCCGCTGCGGCGCGAGCGCTCCACGACACACACCCCGTCCGGATGCAGCCAGGCACCGGCGATCAGCCCGGCGAGCACGCTGGTCAACGCACTGTCCGGCAGCGCATACGGAGGATCCAGGAACACCGCGTCGAACGCGCACTCCGGCATGATTTCCACCACATGTTGGACCGGCTGCGAAAGGATCTCCACACCGGTGAACCCGAGCGCCGCCGCATTCGCGCGCAGGGTGCGGACCGCCGCCGCCGACCGGTCGACGAACAGGGCGTGGGACGCCCCGCGGGACAACGCCTCGAACCCGACCGCGCCGCTGCCGGCGTAGAGATCGGCGAACCGCGCGCCGCGCAGCTCGACCAGCGAGGCGAGCGTGTTGAACAGCCCCTCCCGCGCCCGGTCGGAGGTCGGGCGGGTCCCGCCGCCCGGCGGCACCCGAACCGGGCGCCCACGCGCGTCCCCGCCGATTATCCTGGTCATTTCCTGTCTTCGCCCCGTCGTTTTTCCTTGTTTTTCTCCGGATTTCCGGTGGCCGGGCGCGCCGGTCGCCGGCACGCGGCCCACCGGCCCCGGCCCACGCCCCGGTCATCCCTCCCCCGGCCCGTCATCCCTTTTCCGGACAGGCGGCTCATCCCTTTTCCAGATAGGCGGCGGCCGTCTCGTCGAGAGTGGCGGCGAGCGCCGCGGCCAGCGCCGGATGCGCCGCCAGCTGCGGATCGGCACCGACGAGCGCGCTCGCCTCGCCCCGCGCGGAGCGGATCAGCTCCTCGTCCTTGAGCAGCTCCAACAGGCGCAGGGAACGCCGGCCGCCGGACTGGGCCGCCCCCAGCACATCGCCCTCGCGTCGCTGCGCGAGGTCGAGACGGGCGAGCTCGGCCCCGTCGGAGGTGGCCGCCACCGCGGCCAGCCGTTCCCAGGCGGGCGAGCCCTCCTGCGCGTCGGTGTACAGCAGGCACCAGCCGGGCGCGCCGCCGCGGCCGACCCGGCCGCGCAGCTGGTGCAGCTGGGAGACACCGAAACGGTCGGCGTCCATCACAACCATCACGGTCGCGTTCGGCACGTCGACCCCGACCTCGATCACCGTGGTGGCCACGAGGACGTCCAGCTCCCCCGCGGCGAACCTGGTCATGGTCTCTTCCTTCTCGTCCGGGGGCAGCCGGCCGTGCAGTGTGGCGACCCGCAGCCCGGCGAGCTCGCCCGCCCGCAGACCGGGGAGCACGTCGAGAACACCCGCGCCCGGCCGGCGGGCGGCCGCCGACGCGTCCCGCGGC
>NZ_CAKKTM010000413.1 GCF_920888515.1 Protofrankia sp. CiP1_Cm_nod1
CGCCGGCCACCGAGCCGCCGGCCACCGAGCCGCCGGCCACCGAGTCGCCGGCCACCGAGTCGCCGGCCATGCCCCCGGTCGCGGGGGCGTCGGCCGCGGGGACGTCATCGGCGTCGCCGGCGTCCCCACCGATGCGCGGGCAGACGACATAGGCCTGCCGGCCGGCGGCGACCTCGTCGCGGATGCGGCCCCACACCCGGCTGGCCCACTTCGGCGCTGTCGCGGGCACGACGAACGTGGAGATCGGCGAACGGCCGGCGGGCAGCTCGGTGAGCGTCGAGACCTCCAGGTCACCGAAGACGGTCATCGCGACCGTCCGCGGGATCGGGGTGGCGGTCATCACCAGCAGATGCGGCGGACGGTCGGACCGGGAGCGCAGCGCGTCCCGCTGCTCCACCCCGAAACGGTGCTGCTCGTCGACGACCACAAGAGCAAGATCGTGAAATACCACCGACTCCTCGAGCAGGGCGTGCGTGCCGACGACGAGGCCCACGCTGCCGTCCGCGACAGCGGCGAGCGCCTCCCGCCGCGCCTTCGCGCCCAGCGAGCCCGTCACCAGCACGGCCCGGGTCGCCTCGGGCGCGGCGTCGAGCTCCCCGGCCCGGCCCAGCGGGCCGAGCAGAGCGCGCAGGCTGCGCAGGTGCTGGGCCGCGAGCGTCTCGGTGGGCGCGAGCAGCACCGCCTGCCCGGCGGCGTCCACCGCGGCGAGCATCGCGCGCAGCGCCACCACCGTCTTGCCGGACCCGACCTCGCCCTGCAGCAGCCGGTGCATCGGGAAGGGCCGGGCGAGCTCCGCCGCGACCGTGGCGCCCACGGCACGCTGCCCGGCGGTGAGCGAGAAGGGCAGGGACGCGTCGAAGGCCGCGAGCAGACCGTCGGGACGCGGATGCCGCGGCGTCGCCGCGATCTTCTCGAGGTCGTGCCGACGCTGTGCCAGCGCGACCTGCAGGACGAGCGCCTCGTCCCATTTCAGCCTGGTCCGGCCACGGCCGACGTCCGCCCAGGACGACGGCTGGTGGACCAGCCGGTACGCCTCCAGCAGGCTCACCAGCCGGTAGCGGGCGCGGATGGCGGCCGGTAGTGGGTCGTCGAGCTCGGTCAGCAGCTCCAGGACGACCCGCACGCACGTGGCGATCGCCCAGCTCGGGATCTTCGCCGCAGTCGGGTAGATCGGGAGGATGCCGCCCGCGAAGCCCTCGACGTCCACGCCCGGGCCACCCCCACCGCCACCGGGAACCGCGCTGTCGCCGACCGCACCGTTACGGCTCGTGTCGTTACGGCTCGTGCCGTTACGAACCGCGCCCGCGTGGGCCGGGCGCTGCCCGTTCGCCGGCTCGGTGATCCCGGGGAGCTCGAGCTCTCCGGGGCTGTCGGAAAGCCCCGGGATCGTGTCGTCGAGCAGCTGCACCTCGGGGTTGGTCATCTGCTGCCGGTGGTTGAACACCTCGACCTTCCCGGCGAACAGCGCGGTCACCCCCGGCCGCAGGTCCCGCGACCGCCACGGCTGGTTGAAGAACGTCAGCGCGAGGCTGTGCCGGCCGTCGCTGACCGTGACGATCAGCATCTCCCGCCCGCGGCCGCGCAGCGGGCGCCGCTTGGCGCTGGTGACCCGCGCCTGGATGGTGACCGCCTCACCGACGGTGAGGTCACCGAGATCGGTCAGCTCCCCCCGCTCCTGGTAGCGCCTGGGCAGATGGGCGAGCAGGTCACCGACCGTCTCCAAATCCAGGGCACCGGCGAGCGCCGTGGCGGTCCGCGCGCCCACCACGTCCCGCAGCCGTGTCTGCTGGTCGACCACACCCACGATCCTGCCCGACCCCACCGACAGCTTCGATCTGCCCCACGCGTTCGGCCTGCCCGTGCGCTTTCGTGGACGGCCCTCACAGGCGCCTCACGGGCCGGCGGTGTCCGGTGGCGGCGCGGCGTGGGGTAGCCTCGGATGACCGCCGCGAACGCGGCATGATCATTACTATTCTCTGGCGGAGTGTCTCGTGTCTTCGGTGTGCGACGTCTGCGGCAAGGGGCCGGGCTTCGGTATGTCGGTCTCCCACTCCCACCGGCGCACGCGGCGGCGCTGGAACCCCAACATCCAGACCGTGCACGCGCTCGTCGGCAGGACGCCGAAGCGCCTGAACGTGTGCACCTCCTGCATCAAGGCCGGCAAGGTCACCCGGGCGTAGCCGCCCGCGCGCCTGCTTCCTCCGGCGTCGACAAGGCACCGGCGTTTCGCCCCGGCGGCACCGCGACGGGTGTGGCGGCTATCGCCGCTGTCAGGTATCGCCGCTGCCAGCTATCGCCGCTGCCAGGCGTGGTCGACCGGGCCGATGCCCGCGCCGAGCGGGAAGCCGGCTTCCAGCGCGCCGGTGACGTAGTCCTTTGCCGCGCGCACGGCATCGGGGACGTCCGCCCCGCGGGCCAGCAGCGACGCGATCGCGGACGCGAGCGTGCAGCCGGTCCCGTGGGTGTGCCGGTTATCGTGCCTGGGCGCCCGGAGCACCACGCTGTGGTGGCCGTCGGTGAGCAGGTCCACGGCGTCGCCGGGCAGGTGCCCGCCCTTGACCAGCACCCAGCGCGGCCCGAGGCCGAGCACGGCGCGCGCGGCGGCCGGCAGGTCCGCCTCGGTCCGCACCTCGACGCCGGTGAGCAGCCGCACCTCGTCGAGGTTCGGGGTCGCCACCGTCGCCACCGGCAGCAACCGGGTACGCACGGTCTGCACCGCCTCGGGCGCGAGCAGCGGATCCCCGTGCTTGGACACCCCCACGGGATCGACGACGACGGGGACGCCGGCCCCGGCCAGCTCGCCCGCGACCGCGGCGACGATCGGCGGTGACGACAGCATCCCGGTCTTGACCGCGTCCACCCCGATGTCGGCCACGACCGCGCGGATCTGCGCCACCACGGCCTCCGGCGGCAGCTCCCACACCCCGTGCACGCCCAGGGAGTTCTGAGCCGTCACCGCGGTCAGCGCGCTCATCCCGTGGACCCCGAAGGCCAGCGCGGTCTTCAGATCAGCCTGGATACCAGCGCCCCCGCCGGAGTCCGACCCCGCGATCGCCAACACCCGGGCCGGCGGCAGACGCGCGACCGGGCCGGGAGCGGAACCGAAAGAGACCACGGTCCCCACGCTAGACCGCTGCCCACCCGCCCCCGCGCCGCCCGTCTGGTAGGCGGGCGGACAGGTGTGCGAGTGGGGCGGTGACGTGGTTCTCGTCCCTCGCGGATCCAGGTTTTCGACGTCACGGCTCAGGACGTGCGGAAGTGGTCCCAGCCGCCCGGCGCGGCGGCCGTCGGGCCGGGCGGCCCCAGTGGCCGGAGCGGGCCGCCGCGCAGGTCCGGCGGGACGTTGCCGCCCACGACCCGCACGCCTGGCC
>NZ_CAKKTM010000414.1 GCF_920888515.1 Protofrankia sp. CiP1_Cm_nod1
GCCGATCACGGCGACCCCGGGTGGCGGCTCGACGCCCGTCGGCAGCGTCCCGGCCAGGCCGTGATCCTCGCCGCCGGTCAGCAGGTGCCGCACGTCCACGCCGGGGACGGCCGCCCGCAGCGCGTCGGCGTCCACCTCCAGCACGACGCCGGAGGCGGCCGCCACATGCCCGAGATCGGCGAGCAGCCCGTCGCTGATGTCGAGCAGCGCGGTCGCGCCCGCCCGGGCCAGCGCCGGCCCGGCCGCGTACGGCGGTGTCGGGCGGCGGTGGGCGTCGACCAGAGGGCCCTCCCGCACGCCCGCGAGCAGCAGCTCCAGCCCGGCGGCGGAGCGGCCCACCGTGCCGGCGAGGACAACCGACTCCCCCGGGCGCGCCCCCGAGCGGGTCAGCGGGGCGACGCCCCGCGGGTCCCCGAGCGCGGTCACGGCCAGGCAGACCTCGGCCGCGCCGACCGTGTCGCCGCCGACGACGACCGCGCCCGCCTCGGCGCACTCGTCGCGCAGACCGTCGGCGAGGCCCTCGGCGAGCTCGACCGGGGTGGACGGCGGGCAGGCCAGGCCGACCAGCAGGGCGGTCGGGACGGCTCCCATGGCCGCCACGTCGGCGAGGCTCTGCGCGGCAGCTTTACGTCCGACGTCATATGGGGAGGACCAGTCGAACCGGAAGTGCCGCCCTTCCACGAGCAGATCTGTGGTAGCAATCACATAACCGGAGGGTGTCGGGACCACCGCGGCGTCGTCACCAGGACCCGCTGGCGGCGCCGGTGCGCCCAGTCTGGCCGCCACCCGGGCGATCAGACCAAATTCCCCTACCTCAGACACTCTCACCGGAGCCGATTGCCTGTTACCTTCTGTCGGCCCGTTGTTCTGCGGCACGGGTTGTCGACGTCCGACAAGGGAGCCTCTGTGGTCCACGCGTACATCCTCATCCAGACCGAGGTCGGGAAGTCCTCATCGGTGGCCAAGGAGATCGAACAGATCCCCGGTGTCACCCAGGCGGAGGACGTCACCGGCCCCTACGACGTGATCGCCCGTGCCGAGGCGGCCAGCGTCGATGAGCTGGGAAAGCTCGTCATGTCACGCGTGCAGACGGTCGACGGGATCACCCGCACGCTGACCTGTCCGGTGGTGCACTTCTGACGCTTCGTCCGCGCTTGTTCCCTGTCATGACCGGCCGGGACGGCAGAGTGCGGGCACGGCGGGCACCAGCCGCGTGGCCCGGTCGGCCAGCCGGGCCACCGGGGCCGGCGGCCGGGCGGCGGACCGGGTGGCCGGTCGCGCTCCTCGCCCGGATCATGGCCCTTGCCGTTGTGATTCCGCTCACCGCGTGTGCCGGTTCCCCGGGGCCGGTCACGGTCAACGGCGCGCCGGATCCGACCGGGGAGCAGCGGTCGGCCTGCCTCGCCCTGGGCGCCGCCCTGCCGTCCTCGCTGGGGCCGGGGCTGGAACGTCGCGAGGCCCGGCCGGCGTCGCCGTTCGTCGCGGCCTGGGGCTCCCCACCGGTGGTGCTCTCCTGCGGCGTGCCGGGGGCCGCTCCCGGTTACCGGCCGGACGTGACGCTCTCGGTGGTCGACGATGTCGGCTGGTTCGCCGAGGAACGCGGTGACACCGTCCGCTACTCCACGCCTACCCGACGTCCGCAGGTCGTGCTGCTGCTCCCCGCGTCCGTCCAGGCCTTCGACGTGCTGGCCACGCTCGCCGCGCCGGTCCGCGGCGCGACACGGTCGACGACGGCCTGACAGCGGCCGGCTGGGCGGCCCTACCGGCACCAGCGGCGACGGGGGACCAGCCGCGACGGGGATCAGTGCAGCCCCGTGCCGCGGCGGGCCGCCAGCGCGACCAGCCGGTCCACCAGCCGTGGGTAGTCCAGGCCGGTGGCCGCCCACATCCGCGGGAACATCGAGGTCGGGGTGAACCCCGGCATGGTGTTCACCTCGTTGACGATGATCGAGCCGTCCGGGCGGACGAACACGTCCACCCGGGCGAGGCCCGCGCAGTCCAGCGCGGCGAACGCCCGCACGGCGATCTGACGGACCGCGGCGGTGACCTCGGCGGGCAGGTCCGCCGGGACGTCGAAGCGGACCGCGTCCGAGAGGTACTTGGCCTCGAAGTCGTAGAAGCCCGCGGACCCCGCGGAGGTGGTCACCGTCACCTCCGCGGGCAGGCTCGCCTCCGGTCCGCCGCCGTCGAGGCTGCCGAGCACGCCGCACTCGATCTCACGGCCGACGACGGCGGCCTCGACCAGCACCTTCGGGTCGACGGCGCGGGCGGCTTTCAGCGCGGTCGCCAGGTCGTCCCAGGCGTCCACCCGGCTGATGCCGATGCTCGACCCGCCCCGGGCCGGTTTGACGAACACGGGCAGGCCGAGGCGTTCGCGGTCGTCGGCGGTCAGGGCCTGCCCGGCGCGCAGCACCGCGTACGGGCCGATGTCGAGCCCGGCGTCGGCGAGCAGGATCTTCATGTACTGCTTGTCCATGGCCGCGGCGCTGGCGAACACCCCGGAGCCGACGTAGGGGACGGCGGCCATCTCCAGCAGCCCCTGCACGGTGCCGTCCTCACCGAACGGCCCGTGCAGCAGCGGGAACACCACGTCGACGGCGCCGAGGCCGACAGGGCCGCGGCCGGCGGCATCGCGGCCGGCGGAGCCGGGGCCCGTCGGGGCCGCCACCTGGTCGAGCGCGAGCAGGCCGCCCGCGGTGGGGTCGCCGGGCAGCAC
>NZ_CAKKTM010000415.1 GCF_920888515.1 Protofrankia sp. CiP1_Cm_nod1
GGTCGAGCGCGAGCAGGCCGCCCGCGGTGGGGTCGCCGGGCAGCACCACCGGCCTGGCGGCGGCGTCGACTGCGGGCAGCTCGCCGTCGCGGACGGCGAGCGCGGCCGGGTCGTCCGGGCCGAGCACCCAGCGGCCGTCGGAGGTGATGCCGACAGCGACAACGTCATAACGCCGCCGGTCCAGTGCGCGCAGGACGCTGCCAGCCGAGACACAGGAGATCGCGTGCTCGGTGCTGCGGCCGCCGTACAGGACGGCGATCCGGATCCGGCGCGGCGGAGAGCCAGGCATGACGGGACCCTAACCGATGCCCGGCCGCGCACCACCGAACCCCACAGCGAGTCCACCCGCGACGACCGTCCGGGCAACGCGCGGCGGTCAGCCGGCGCGGTACTCGGGGCCGGGCTCCCGGCTCATCAGCTCCTTGACCGCGTCCAGCGGGGCCAGGCCCTCGTGGATGACCCGCACCACCTGCTCGGTGATCGGCATCTGGACGTCCAGAGAACGGGCCAGCTCCAGGACGGGACGGCAGGAGCGGACGCCCTCGGCGACCTGGTGCTGCTGGGCGTCGGCCTGGGCGAGCGGCACGCCCCGGCCGAGCTTCTCCCCGAAGGCGCGGTTGCGCGACAGCGGGGACGAGCAGGTGGCCACCAGGTCGCCCATGCCGGCGAGCCCGGCGAAGGTCAGCGGGCCGGCGCCGAGCGCCACGCCGAGCCGGGTCGTCTCGGCCAGCCCCCGGGTGATCAGGGAGGCGGCCGTGTTGGTGCCGAACCCCATGCCCTCCACCATCCCGGCGGCCAGCGCGATCACGTTCTTGACGGCGCCGGCGAGCTCGCAGCCGATCACGTCCGGGTTTGTGTACGGGCGCAGGTACGGCGTCCAGCAGGCCGCCTGGACCGCCCTGGCCGTCCGTTCGTCGACGCTGGCGACGACGGTGGCGGCGGGCTGCTCGGCCGCGATCTCCCGGGCCAGGTTCGGGCCGCTGACCACGGCGATCCGCTCCGGGGCCGCCCCGGTGACCTCCTGGACCACCTCGCTCATCCGCAGCCGGGAGCCCAGCTCGACACCCTTCATCAGGCTCACGTACACCGCGGACGGCGCCACCAGCGGGGCCCACCGCGCCAGACAGGCCCGCAGCACCTGCGACGGCACGGCCAGGACGACCAGATCGGCCCCGCGCAGCGCCTCGGCGGCCTCGAGCGTGGCGTCGACGCGGTCCGGCAGCGTCAGGCCGGGCAGGTAGCGGGGGTTGGTGTGACACCGGTTGATCGACGTGACCACGTCGGGCTCGCGTGCCAGCAGTGTGGCCCTGGCCCCGGCGTCCGCGAGCACCTTGGCGAAGACGGTCCCCCAGGACCCGGCGCAGAGAACGGCGGCCCGCCTTATCCGGTACGGCATGCTGACGGCCGCCGTCGACATCACCCCGGCACCGGCGCGTTCAGCTCGCTTCACGTCGCAGGAGTCTTGCTCAGTCACACGAAGGCTGTCGAGAAGGCCCGGCCCTCGCGCAGATCGTGTCCCGTCCGGTGTGCCGGGACGGCCCGGGTGGCAGGTGCCGGAAGGCCGGCGTGCCATAGAGTCGGGTGGAGACAGAGCCGGTGGGTGACACCGGCGTCACCGGAGCCGCCACCCGCATGAAGCCGCCACCCGCATGACCGGTTGGGTCGTCGTCGTACCGGTCAAACCGCTGGCGGTCGCCAAGAGCCGGCTCGCCCATCCGGACCGGGCGGCCCTCGCGCTCGCGATGGCCCAGGACACGGTGGCCGCGGCCAGCGCGGTCGGGCGCGGCACGGTCGAAGCCGTCATGATCGTGACGAATGACGGCGCGGCCCGGGCCGGCATGGCCTCCTTGCCGGCCCCGGGCCCTGCCGAGCGGGCCATGACCGAGGGCAGCCGGATTGTCGTTGTTCCCGACACGCCTGACACCGGCCTGAACGCGGCGCTGGCGCATGGTGCCGCCATGGCCGCGCGGCGGTGGCCGGACGCCGGTGTCGCGGCCCTGTCCGCCGACCTCGCCGCGCTGCGCCCGGCCCACCTGCGCGC
>NZ_CAKKTM010000416.1 GCF_920888515.1 Protofrankia sp. CiP1_Cm_nod1
GCCCTGTCCGCCGACCTCGCCGCGCTGCACCCGGCCTACCTGCGCGCGGCCCTGCTGGCCATGCCGGCGGACGGCCGCGGCCTGGTCGCGGACGCGGACGGTACCGGCACCGTCCTGCTCGCCGCCACGGCCGGCACACCGCTGGCGCCCCGGTTCGGGCCGGGCAGCCGCGCGGCGCACATCCGTTCCGGGGCCCGGGACCTGACCGGGCCGCTCGGCGGGTCCGTCCGCGGCCTGCGCCGTGACGTGGACACGATCGAGCATCTGCGGGAGGCGGTCGGTCTCGGCGTCGGCCCCTGGACCAGGCGGGCCCTGTCCGCCGGCCCGGGGACAGCGCTCCGGTGCCCGCCGGCCCGGTGACTCCCGCCAGGGGTCAGGCCGTGTCCGCGCCCACTGCGGTGACGGCGCCCGTCCCGATGAGATCCGTTCCTATGACGTCCACCCGCTGGCGCGTGCTGAGGGTGCCGCGGCCGGGCCCGCGGTAGGAGCCGGACGTGGGTGCCACCTCGGTGTAGTCCCGGCCGGTGGCCACGGTCACGTACCGCTGGTCCGCCAGCCGGTCGTGGCAGGGGTCGAGCGCGACCGCGCGCGCCCCGCCCCCGGGCAGCCCCGCGTCCGCGGGGACGATCACTTCGACCCAGGCGTGCGAGGCGCTCTCACCGGTCATGTGGCCGGAGACGTACCGCGCCGGCACGCCCGCGGCCCGGCACAGCGCCAGCATGACGTGCGCGTGGTCCTGGCAGACCCCGCGTCCCCCGGCGAGGGCCTGCGCGGCCGTGGTCGTCACGTCGGTGCTCCCGCCCGCGTACCCGATCCTGCGGTGCACCCAGGCGCAGCACCGCAGCGCGGTCTCGAGCGGGTCGGGGGCGGCCAGCGACCGGGCTGTCGCGGTTATGGCGGCGTCGGGTGCCGTCAGCGGGGTGGGCGTGAGCAGCCTGCGGCCGGTCAGGGCGGACGCCGGCAGCGTGGGCGGCCCGGCCCCGGCGGTGCGGGTGAGGACGACCGTGGCGTCGAAGTCGAGCCGCCGGGGCACGGTGTCCAGCCGCACCAGCGCGGCCGGGGAGCCGTCGGCCGTGCGCTCCCAGGTGACGGTGGCCGCCGGGTCGGACACGGCGAGGTGGTAGGCGCGTACCGCCTGGTCACCGTGCTGTCGCGGGGGAATGACGACCAGGCGGTGCGCCAGCTGCCAGGCCGGGCCGTCGTAGGTGTAACTGAACCGTTGCCGAATACGGTAGGTCACCGATGCGACCGCCGGGTCCGCCAGGTCGACGTCCATTTCCTCGGCGGAAAGCACACTGTCAGGCACTGTACGTAACAAGGCCGCCTGTGCCGCCTGCTGCGCGCGCACCGGCTGCGCCGGTACCGCCCCGGCCGTCACCGCCACGCTCCGACGACCGCCGGCACCGTCCGGCAGGATGTTTCCTCCATGCTGCGATATTCACCCGAGCACATTTCATGAGCGTTACACATCGCGTTCGTCCAGGCGTCATCCCGGACGAGTTGCGCGGGTCCTAATCGCCACACCCGGCTGCCGCGTTCCCGCGGGACTGGCACCATCGAGGGCATGACCGAGCTGGTGGTGAACCGATCTGAGCAACCGCAGCGCAAACCGCGAAGCGCCCTGCTCGAACCGCTGGAAGCACCCCGGCAACCAGTACCGTCAGATCTTCCAAATGATCGGTTCATCAACCGGGAGAAGTCCTGGCTGGACTTCAACGCGCGGGTGCTCGCGCTCGCCGAGGACGAGAGCGTCCCGCTGCTTGAACGCGCCAAGTTCCTGGCAATCTTCGCCAGCAACCTCGACGAGTTCTACATGGTCCGGGTCGCGGGCCTGATGCGCCGCGAGGCGACCCGGCTCGCGGTGCTCTCCGCCGACGGGCTCACCGCGCGCGAACAGCTCGACCTCATCAGCCGTACCACCGCCGAGCTCGGCGAACGCCACTCCCGCTGCTTCACCGACGCCGTCGTCCCCGCCCTGGCCGAGGCGGGCATCACCATCCAGCTGTGGAACGACCTGACCGACGGGCAGAAGGACCGGCTGCACCACTACTTCCACCAGCAGATCTTCCCCGTCCTGACCCCGCTCGCGGTCGACCCGGCGCACCCCTTCCCCTACATCAGCGGACTCTCCCTCAACCTTGCGGTTACTGTACGTGACCCAGGTGGGGACGGCGACCGGTTCGCCCGCGTGAAGGTCCCGCAGAACGTGCCCCGGCTGATCCGGGTCACTCCGGAACCCACCAGGGGCGTGGACGGCCACCGCCTCGCGCACGACCCGAACGGCGACGACCACGAGGTCTGCTTCATCCCGCTGGAAGAAGTGATCTCCGCGCACCTCTCGCAGCTCTTCCCCGGCATGGAGGTGGTGGACTCCCACCTGTTCCGGGTGACCCGCAACGCCGACCTGGAGGTCGAGGAGGACGAGGCCGAGGACCTGCTCCAGGCCCTCGAACGCGAACTGGCCCGCCGACGGTTCGGCCCGGCCGTACGCCTCGAGGTCGGCGACGACATCGACGACGACCTGCTGGACCTGCTGATGCGCGAACTTGAGGTCACCCATCGTGAGGTGGCCCGGGTCCGCGGGCTGCTCGACCTGTCGGTGCTGTGGGCGCTGTACGAACTCGACCGCCCGGAGCTCAAGGACCGGCCGCACGTGCGGCGGACCCACCCGCGGCTGGTGTCCGCCGACGAGCAGGTCGACTTCTTCGCGGCGCTGCGCGAGGGCGACGTGCTCGTCCACCACCCCTACGACTCGTTCACCACCTCGGTGCAGCGCTTCATCGAGCAGGCCGCCGCCGACCCGCAGGTGCTGGCCATCAAACAGACCCTGTACCGGACCTCGGGCGACTCCCCCATCGTGGACGCGCTGATCTCCGCGGCCGAGGCCGGCAAGCAGGTCGTCGTCCTGGTCGAGATCAAGGCCAGGTTCGACGAGACCGCGAACATCCGGTGGGCCCGCGAGCTGGAGCGGGCCGGCTGTCACGTCGTGTACGGGCTGATCGGGCTGAAGACCCACTGCAAGACCTGTCTGGTGGTCCGCCAGGAACGCGGCGGGCTGCGGCGCTACTGCCACATCGGGACGGGCAACTACAACCCGAAGACCGCCCGCCTCTACGAGGACCTCGGCCTGCTCACCGCCGACCCCGACATCGGCGCCGACCTCACCGACCTGTTCAACGTCCTGACCGGGTACAGCCGCCAGACCGAGTACCGCTCACTGCTGGTCGCCCCCCAGCTCATGCGGGACGGGATCATCGAGCGCATCGAGCAGGAGGCCGAGGCCGCGCACCAGGGCCGCCCGTCCGGCGTCCGGATCAAGGTGAACAGCCTGGTCGACGAAGAGGTCATCGACGCGCTGTACCGGGCCTCCCGCGAGGGCGTGCCCGTCCAGTGCCTCGTCCGCGGGATCTGCGCGCTGCGCCCGGGCGTGCCGGGCCTGTCGGAGACGGTGCACGTCCGCTCGATCCTGGGCCGCTTCCTGGAGCACAGCCGGGTGCTGGAGTTCACCGCGGTCCAGGAGTGCTGGATCGGCAGCGCGGACATGATGCACCGCAACCTCGACCGCCGGATCGAGGCGCTGGTACGGGTCGCGCAGCCGTCTCAGCAGGGGCCGCTGAAGGCCATGCTCGACCACTCCTTCTCCGACGGCGTGGCGGCCTGGATCCTGCGGCCGGACGGCACCTGGCACCGCCGGGCCGCCGACCCGGACGGGCAGCCGCTGTCGGACTACCAGAACGACCTGATGGGCGTGCGACCGCGGCGGGCGGCACACGCCTGACCACGGCGGACAACCCGCCGGAGCCTCCGGCCGCGCGACCATTCCATGATCGCACAGCCTTCGGTGCTGCCAGCCTTCTCCAGCCTCCGGCCGCGCGACCATTCCATGATCGCACAGCCTTCGGTGCTGCCAGCCTTCTCCAGCCTCCGGCTGTGCGACCATTCCATGATCGCACAGCCTTCGGTGATGTCGCGATACCGGTGTGATCCCGGTACTCAGTTGTCCTGCGGATCCTCGCTGGCGGAGACGCTGGCCTTGAACTCCGAACCGGGCCGGAACTTCGGCACGACCGAGGCCGCGACATGCACCGGCTCACCCGTCGCGGGGTTACGGCCGGTGCGAGCCGCCCGCTCGACGCGCTCGAAGACACCGAACCCCGTAATGGTCACCTTCTCACCGGCGGAGACGGCCTCCTGAATCGCGTCGAAGACGGCATCGACGGCCTTGGTCGCGTTCGACCGCCCGCCCTCGATCTGCTGAGCGATTCGATCAACCAACTGGGACTTGTTCACAACAACCTCCGGACGCCCCCCGCGAGTGCGGGGTAGGGAGCAGATCGGGCATCACACTGCGCTGCACCGTAGGCATGTCCACCGGTTAGGGCAATTCCCGTGCGCGTGTCGCGCGACACAAACATGCACGTCAGCGTCCCTTCTAGATCATCAGATGCCATCAGGAGGATGCCGGCGGTCCTCCGATGGGCTACGTTTCGTAGCATTCAATGTTTTTCGCTGACTCCTGCCGTGGCCGGTACGGTGGTGGGCAGCCAGCCGGGCCGGGTGGCCTCGAAGGCCGCGACGGCGTCCTGGTGGCGCAGTGTCAGGCCGACGTCGTCGAGGCCCTCCAGCAGCCGCCAGCGGGTGAAGTCGTCGATGTCGAAGGCCGCAACGAGCCCGGGCGCGCGCACCTCGCGGGCGGCCAGATCGACGGTGATCTCGACACCGGGATCGGCCTCGACCTGGCTGGTCAGCGCCTCGACCGTCGCGGCGGGCAGGGTGACGGCCAGCAGCCCGTTGCCGAGGGCGTTGCCGCGGAAGATGTCGGCGAACCTGGCGGAGATCACCGCCTTGAAGCCATAGTCCTGCAGCGCCCACACGGCGTGCTCGCGGGACGACCCGGTACCGAAGTCCGGGCCGGCGAGCAGGATCGTGGCACCGGCGTGGGCGGGGCTGTTCAGCACGAACGCGGGGTCGGCCCGCCACTCGGAGAACAGCCCGGCGCCGAAGCCGGTGCGTTCGATCCGCTTCAGCCACTCGCTGGGGATGATCTGGTCGGTGTCGACGTCGCTGCGCCGCAGCGGCACCGCCCGGCCGGTGTGGGTGGTGAACGCCTCCATCGCGGGTGCGCTCCCTTCGTCGGTGTCGAGGTTGTCGCCGGAGCTGCTGGCGGGGCGCCAGCGTCAGAGGTCCGCCGGGGTGGTCAGCCGCCCGGTGACGGCGGTGGCCGCGGCGACGGCCGGCGACACCAGGTGGGTGCGGCCGCCCGGCCCCTGGCGTCCCTCGAAGTTGCGGTTGGACGTGGACGCGCTGCGCTCCCCCGGCCGCAGGGTGTCCGGGTTCATCCCGAGGCACATCGAGCAGCCCGCGCTGCGCCACTGCGCCCCGGCTGCGCGGAAGACCTCGTCGAGCCCTTCCGCCTCGGCATCGGCCTTCACCACCATCGAACCCGGGACGACCAGTACGCGCACCCCGTCGGCGACCCGGCGCCCGCGCAGGACCTCGGCGGCGGCCCGCAGGTCCTCGATGCGCCCGTTGGTGCAGGAACCGATGAACACCGTGTCCACGGCGATGTCACGCAGCGGCGTGCCCGGGGTGAGCGCCATGTAGGCCAGGGCCCGCTCGGCCGAGGCCCGCAGCGCGGGGTCGGCGTAGCCGGCCGGGTCGGGGACCCGGGCGGCCAGCGGCGCGCCCTGCCCCGGGTTGGTGCCCCAGGTGACGAACGGGCTCAGCTCGGCGGCGTCGATGACGACCTCGCGGTCGAACGTGGCGTCGTCGTCGGTGGCGAGGGTGCGCCAGTAGGCCACCGCCTCGTCCCAGGCGGCCCCGGCCGGGGCGTGCGGGCGTCCCCGCAGGTGGGCGAAGGTCACCTCGTCCGGAGCGATCATGCCGGCGCGGGCGCCCGCCTCGATGGACATGTTGCAGACCGTCATCCGGCCTTCCATGGACAGCGACCGGACGGCCTCGCCCCGGTACTCGATCACGTACCCCTGGCCACCGCCGGTGCCGATCCGGGCGATGATCGCGAGGATCAGGTCCTTGGCGGTCACCCCGGCCGGCAGTGCCCCCTCCACGGTGACGGCCATAGTCCTCGGGGGCCGCTGCGGCAGCGTCTGGGTGGCCAGCACGTGCTCGACCTGGCTGGTGCCGATGCCGAAGGCGAGCGCACCGAACGCGCCGTGGGTGGAGGTGTGGCTGTCCCCACAGACGATCGTCATGCCCGGCTGGGTCAGGCCCAGCTGCGGGCCCACGACGTGGACGATGCCCTGGCCGGGGTCGTTCATGGGGTGCAGCCGGACGCCGAAGTCGGCGCAGTTCTTGCGCAGGGCCTCGACCTGGGCCGCCGAGACCGGGTCGGCGATCGGCAGCAGCGTGTCGACGGTCGGGACGTTGTGGTCCTCGGTGGCGATGGTCAGGTCCGGGCGGCGGACGGGCCGGCCGGCCAGCCGCAGCGCCTCGAACGCCTGCGGGCTGGTCACCTCGTGGACGAGGTGCAGGTCTATGTAGAGCAGGTCGGGTTCGTTGTCGGCACGCCGGACGACGTGGGCGTCCCAGACCTTCCTCGCGAGTGTGCGCCCCATGGCCCACTCCTTCAGGTGGCTTCCTCGGGCCCGTCCGGCAGCGCCGGGCGGGGTGACGAACGTGCGGTGCGGATCACTGACCCGGGCCATCCGAAATCTCGTACACCCCCGTGCATCTCATTATTTGGGATGGCAGTATCAATGTGTGGAACAGCTTAGCGGAGTCGGCGTGCTGGACAAGGCGGCCCTTGTGCTGACCGCGGTGGAGACCTCCCCCGCATCCCTGGGCGACCTGGTCGCCCGTACCGGGCTGACCCGGGCGACCGCCCACCGCCTGGCCGCCGCCCTCGAGGTGCACCGGCTGGTCGGACGCGACCCCAGCGGCCGGTTCGTACCCGGCCCACGGCTGGCCGCCGGCGGCGCGGCACCGCTGCCGTGGGCCCTGCTGGCCGCCGCCACGCCGGTGCTCGCGCACCTGCGGGACGCCACCGGGGAGAGCACCCAGCTCTACGTCCGGCGCGGGGACGTGCGGGTGTGCGTGGCCGCCGCCGAACGGGCCAGCGGCCTGCGCGACACCGTCCCGGTCGGGACCATGCTGCCGATGACCGCCGGCTCCGGCGCGCAGGTCCTGCTCGCCTTCGGCGCGGACCCGTTCCCGGGCCGGGACGCCACCGCCCCGGCCACAACCAGGGGCGCAGCGCCAACGGCGCCAACCAGGGGCACAGCGCCAACGGGGCTGGCCAAGGCGGTGGAACCGCCGGCGGGCGCGGCCTTCGGGGCGTCCACCCTGGCGCAGGTGCGGCGGCGGGGCTGGGCTGAGAGTGTCGGCGAGCGGGAGGCCGGGCTCGCCTCGGTGTCGGCCCCGGTACGCGACGCCACCGGCCGGGTCGTCGCGGCGCTGTCCCTGTCCGGCCCGGTCGAGCGGCTCACCCGCTCCCCCGGCCGACGCCACGGGGCCACCGTCGCCGCCGCCGCCGAACGGCTGAGCCGCCAGGCCACCGAGCCACCGAACGGCTGAGCCACCGAGCCACCGAGCGGCTGAAGCGGACCGTCCCACCGACGGCCCTGGGCCCGCTCGTCGGCGTGGGGCAGCTGCTTTCAGTGTCCGCGGGGCTTCCAGTTTCAGTGTCCGCGGGGCTTCCAGCATCCGCGGCGGACCCCCTGTACCCGCCGCGGGCTGGCCTCCGCCCCATCTGGCGCGTCGGAAAGAAGGCGTTCTCGCCCATATATGTCGTAGTGGGCAGCAGGTGGAGTGACGACGTCATCCGTCACATTTGATGGCCCGGAGTTTCGCCGTAAGCGAACGCGCGCAGTGCGGCGATGTTCAGGACGACGAGCGTCCGCCCCCTGTTCGCGATCAGCCGGCTCGACCGGAAGGTCCGCAGGTCCCGGCCGACGGACTCCCTGGACGACCCGATGGCGGCAGCGAGATCACGATGTGTCACACGTAACGTGATCGCGACGCTGCCGTCGGGCTGCCCGTCCCCGTGCCGGTGCGCGAGCTCGAGCAGGTGGCGGGCGAGACGGATGCCGGTCGGGTACGCGCCCAGCTCCGACCGGCGCCGGTCGGACTCCCGCAGCCGCCGGGTGATCGAGCTGACCAGGGCCCGCACGACCTGGGGATGGGTGGCCACGAACGTCCGGAACGCCTCGGCGGAGACGGCGACCAGCTGCGCGGGCTCCACCGCCACGACCGACGCCGACCTGGTCCCGCCGTCGATGACCGCCATCTCGCCGATGAGGTCGCCGGGGCCGCGGTGGGCGAGCAGGGTCTCGTACCCGCTCTCGGCGACGGTCACGACCTTCACGCGCCCGGTCCGTACGATCATCACCAGGTCGGCCCGGTCGCCCTCCTGCAACAGGACGTCACCCGGCCCGTAGTGCCGGACCGTGCCGAGCGCCTCGAGCGCGAGCCGGTCCTGCGGACTCATCTGGGCGTGTCCGTGTTCACCGCTGAGCATGCCCGCGCCCGTCCGTGTCACCTGCGGCCACTTGTTTCCTTCTGTCACAGAGCTGGTGGCGCAGAGTACCTTTTTGCTCCGGTACAAAAGCCGAGGCGGCCACTGGCCACAACACCATGACGCCGTACCGCCATGATCCTCATACTTTCCGCAGTGTCCGACGAGCCGCGCGGCCCTCTCCTGTCCGTTGGCGGTGTTTCCGTCATAAGGTCCTGCTCACCGGGTCTGCGCCGTGCTGCCTGGCCGGGTATCCTGGCCAACCGGCCAGGCCGGGCGTACCACGGCTGATGCGCGTACAGGGGGGAGCACCGGCGATGCGCAGGCTGGGTTCCCGCTACGTCCTGCACCAGCCGCTCGGGAAGGGCGCCAGCGGTGAGGTCTGGCGGGGCGAGCGGGCCGACGACGGCACCGGCGACCACGGGCCGGTAGCGGTCAAGATCCTGCGGCCCGAGCTGTCCGACGACCCGGAGATCGTCGACCGGTTCCTGCGCGAGCGCCGGGTCCTGCTGGCCTTCGACGACCCGCATCTGGTGAAGGTCCGCGACATCGTCGCCGAGGGCAGCACCCTCGCGATCGTGATGGACCTCGTGGACGGGACGGACCTGCGCGGCTATCTGCGCGCCCGCGGCCGGCTCCCCGCCGCCGAGGCGGTCGGGCTCGTCGGGCAGGTGCTCTCGGCCCTGGCCGTCGTCCACACCGCCGGCGTCGTCCACCGGGACGTCAAACCGGCGAACATCCTCGTCGACACCGGCGGCGGCGGGCCGGCCCGGGCCATGCTGACCGACTTCGGCATCGCCCGGCTGACCCAGAGCCCGTCCATGACCAGGCTCAGCGTCGCGATCGGCACGCCGATGTACATGGCGCCGGAACTCGCCGAGCACACCCGGGCGGGCCCCGCCGCCGACATCTACGGGGCCGGCGTCGTCCTCTACGAGCTGCTGGCCGGCCGGCCTCCGTTCGTCGCGCCGAACCCGATCGCCATGATCCGGGCGCATGCCTTCGAGGCACCACCGCCGATCGACGGGATCGACGGGCCGCTGTGGGACGTCATGTGCCGCCTGCTGGCCAAACATCCCTCGGAGCGGCCCGCCACGGCGGACGCGGCGCGCTTGGCGCTGCAGGCCGCGCTGGCCGGCCGGAAGCCGCATGACCGCGCCTTCGCGGCGCCGGCGGACCTCGGCAGGACATCCGTGATCACCTCACGGCAGTCACCCGGCGAGGACGACGACCCCGCGACCCTGCTCTCACCGACGGCGTCCTCCCCGGTGTCCCCCGCCGCCCCGGTGCCCGAGCCGGCACGCGCGGGCCCGGCTACCGGACGTGACCTGGCGGCCTCACCTGCCGGCGACGCCTCACCTGCCGGCGGCGCTCCGCAGGCACCGCCGGTCGCCGGGACCACCCGGCTGTCGGGCCCCGGGCCCGCCCAGGCGGGCGCGTACGGGACGGGCCGGGGG
>NZ_CAKKTM010000417.1:0-12778 GCF_920888515.1 Protofrankia sp. CiP1_Cm_nod1
GCGCAGGCCGGCACCGGGCCGGGCGGTGGGCCGACCGGCCCCGCCGGCGGACCGAGCGCTGCCCCGAGCGCCGCGCCGCCCCCGGCGTCACCGCCGGATTCCCGCGTGGCGGTACCGGACGTGCGGGGCATGGTGCTCAACGACGCCTCCGCGGCCCTGCGCCAGGACGGTTTCACCAACATCCCCTACGTGTACGACTGCTACCGCTCCTCCGACATCAGCAATGTGGTGCGCCAGGACCCGGCTGCCGGCACGCGGATCGCGACGACGGCGGCGGTACGCCTGTACCTGCAGGCCAACGACTGCTCGGACGTGCCGAACGTCGTCGGGATGACGTTGGACGACGCCGCGGCAACCCTCAGGAAGGCCGGCTTCAGCAACATCCCCTACGTGTACGAGTGCCTGAACTCGAAGCAGATCGGGGCCGTCGTCACGCAGTCGGTCGCGCCGGGGACCAGCTACGGCAGGAGCAAGCCGGTGAGCCTGAAGCTGCAGGCGAACAACTGCTGATCACCCAGTCCGCCGGTCACGACTGACCGTCGCGGCCGGCCGACCACCGTTACCGGCCGCGCCCGGCCGGCGCACCCGGTCAGCAGACACACCCGGTCAGCCGGCACGCTCGCCCAACCGGAACGGTTCACCGGCCGGCACACCGGCCAGCCGCAACGGCCACCCGGCCAGAACCACCACCCAGCCAGAACGGCCAGCCGGCCGGGAGGAGGGGCCGCCGGTCAGCCGGAACGGTCGATCGGGCGCGGCCGGTTCGACCACAGCGGCGGAGCGGCCCGCAGGCCCGACCGGGAGTCCTCGGCGGACCGGGAGCGGGCCTCCTCGCCCGGGCGCGGACCCGGCCGGGCATCGTCCCCCGGCGAGCGCGGGCCCGGCTCGGAGCCCTCGCCCGACCGCAGCCCCGGCCGGACGTTCTCACCGGGCCACAGGCCGAGCCTGGCGTCCTCACCGGAGCGCAGGCCCGGCCGGGCGTTCTCCCCCGAGTGCAGGCCCTGCCGGGCATGGCGGCCGAACTCGCGGGCCAGCGGCAGCGTGGGCCGCTGCGGGACGCGAGCGCCTACCGCGGACCGGTCGAAAGCCTCCCGGACGCCCGCCGCGGACCGCGGGCCGACCGTGGCCGGGCGGGGCACCGCCGCCCACATGTCGACCTCGACGATGATCTCCCCGTCCTCGGAGGCCATCCGCAGCCGCCCGCCGTGGACCTCGACCAGCCGCCGCACGACGTACAGGCCCATGCCCGCGCCGTCGGTCTCCCGGGTAGCCGTCCCGTCCCGCTGGGTGAACGGCTCGAAGAGCTGGCGGATCGTGGCCGGGTCGAGGTCGGGGCCGGGGTTGCGCACCCGCAGGATCACTTCGTCACCGACCCGGCCGGCGATCAGCCGGACCGGCGCTCCCGGCCAGGAGTGCACCAGCGCGTTGTCGACAAGGTTCGCGACGACCTGGTGCAGCGCCTGCCGGGCCATCCGCACGGGCAGGTGGGGCGGGACGTCGACGGTGACGTTGGCGGCTGTCGTCGGCGTGTAGGACAGGGTCGCGAGCACCTCGTTGACGACCTCGGGGAGGTCCGCGACGCTGTTCTCCTCGGTGCCGGTGGCCGTCGCCGCGGTGAGCATGTTCTCCAGCAGCCGGGACAGCCGGTCGGAGTAGCTGACCGCCGAGTCGAGCATGTCGTCGAGCTGCGCCGGGGACATCCGGTCCCGCCGGCGCTTGATGGTGAGCAGGGTCCCGCGGATGCCGGTCAGCGGCGTGCGGAACTCGTGGGAGACGGTGGCAACCAGGTCGCTGCGGATCCGGTCGGTCTCCTCGAGACGGGCCATCAGGCTCTGCTGCCCCTCGTAGAGCTGCGCCCGGAAGTGCTCGGCCCGCCGCCGCGCCTGTTCGTTGAAATGCCAGAAGATCACCTGTGCCGCCGCCAGCGCGCAGATGAACGCCGCGCTGACCCCGGCGAACACCCAGGGCGACCCGGTGTACTCGGGCATCACGATCTGGCCGCCCACCACGCCGTTCGCCACGAACACGAACGCGATCGCCAGCAGGTAGACCGTCCAGTCCTCGTACAGGGCGATGAGGGCGACGACCACGAAGAAGTGGAAGTACACCTCGGTCTGCCCGTGCGAGAGGTGGACGAACACCACCGAGCTGCACAGCAGGCCGAGGCTGGTGGCCAGCGCCCGCAGCCGGCGCACACCCGGCAGGACGGCGGCGCCCAGCAGCACCGCGGACGGGGCGGTCGAGGCCAGGCCCTGCCAGATCCGGAAGTCCTGGTACCAGGCGTAGGTTACGATCATGGGCAGGTGGATGGCCAGGATCCAGACCAGCAGCCGGTGCCGGGCGACCCAGTCCTCGGTGGGCAGGCCGCGGCCGTGCGGCATCCACTCCAGCAGTTCCCCGCCGATCCTGCCGGTGACGCTCGCGGCATCCGCTATGGAGCGGCGGGGGGAATCCGGCATGTCGACACGGCGGACCCGGCCGGCGCGCGCACCACCGTGGCGACGCCGCGCCCGGTCAGGTACAGGGGCCGCGGAGGACATCCGGGCTATCCTGCCCCGATCACCATCGGACGCACCATGGCCGTCAAGGATGGTGTGCCATGCCAAGCATGCCTACCCGGGACTAGACCATCTTCACCAGTCCGCAACAGGTTCAAAAGGGGCATGGCGCGGCCAGCGCCCGCTTCGACAACCTGTGGGCTGCAAGGTGGCCTTCGGAAGGGCCGCCGTAGGAGGAGGACACCGTGCTCCCCGTGACCCTGACCGCTGCCAGCCCGACCCGCACCGCAGCCGCCATGGACCCGACCTGCGCCGGCCCGACGTCCCCACTCACCCCGCTGCCCTCGCTCGCCACGGCGACGCAGGCGGTCGCCACGAAGGAGCCGGCCGAGGGCACCGTCCCCCGGCTGCGTCTGATCACCACCGGCCGCCGGGCGGGCGAGACCGTCCACGGCCGCGGCGGCCCGAGCTCCTGCGGCTGCCGGGAGTGCGCGATGGCCCGTCACCCCGCGTCCCTCCCCCGCCTCGCGGTAGTCCGGTAGTCGGCGGCCGCATAGCCCGACCGGGTGATGTCGTGCCGGCCCGGCTGGCACGACATCACGGCAGGAGCCGGCTGGCGAAAGCCCGCGGGCAGCGCCCGCTGGCCAGGTCTCGGACTTCCCAGGTGAACCGGCTGGGCCAGGTGAACCGGCTGGACCGGGTGGGACCGGGTGGGACACAGCACCGCCCCTCAGGCCGTCACCTGACGGCGCGACAGCAGGCAACGGCCGGACAGCCGACAACCGAACGCGACACAAAGGGCCGTCGACCATGATCACTCAGGTCGACGGCCTTTGCCATCCATATTCCGATGTAGCCCCGACCGGATTCGAACCGGCGCTACCGCCTTGAGAGGGCGGCGTCCTAGGCCACTAGACGACGGGGCCAACTGTTCTCTTTTTCCACCTTCGGACGGCTCCCACCCTACAGCAGGGAACGCCCGAAGCTGGGGTACCAGGACTCGAACCTAGACTAACGGAACCAGAATCCGTTGGGCTGCCAATTACCCCATACCCCAAGGCTGCCCTTGCGGGCGAGGCTTACTGTACCGCATCAGCGCGGGGAGCAGGGCGGCAAGCAGCCGCGACGCTCCCCGGCGCGTCGGCCCGCCGGGACTGCCGGGGCCGCCGCCGGGACTGCCGGGGCTGCCGCCGGGACTGCCGGGGCTGCCGGCCTCGGCCGGCGCTGTCAGCGGGCCACGACCGGGTTGGTGAGCGTGCCGATGCCCTCGACCGTGACGGCCACGGTCTGGCCGGGGCTCAGCGGGCCGACACCGGCCGGTGTCCCGGTCAGCAGCAGGTCGCCGGGCAGCAGGGTCATCGCCGCGGACATGTAGGCGATCAGCGACGGGATGTCGTGCACCAGCAGCTTCGTGCGCGCGTCCTGCCGCAGCTCGCCGTCGACGGTGGTGCGGATCGCCAGGTCGGAGGCGTCCAGGTCGGTCTCGATCCAGGGGCCGACCGGGCAGAAGGTGTCATGCCCCTTGGCCCGGGCCCATTGGCCGTCCGCCTGCTGCTGGTCACGCGCGGTCACGTCGTTCGCGCAGGTGTAGCCCAGGACGACGTCCAGCGCGCGGGCCGCCGGGACGTCCCGGCACAGCCGCCCGATGACGATCGCCAGCTCGCCCTCGTAGTCGACCCGGTCGCTGTCGACGGGCAGCGCGACCGGGTCCCCCGGCCCGACCACGCTCGTCGACGGCTTGAGGAAGAGCACCGGACGCTGTGGCACGGCGTCCCCGCCCATCTCCCGGACGTGGTCGGCGTAGTTCTTGCCGACGCAGAGCACCTTGCTGGGCAGCACCGGCGCGAGTAACCGCACGTCGCCGAGCGCGTGCCGGGCCCCGGTGAAGCTGAACGCGCCGAACGGATGGGGGGTGATCGTGGCCACGGTCGCCTCGCCCGTCTCGACCGAGCCCTCGACGACGCCGAAGGCCGGCTCCGTCCCGTCTGTGAACCTCGCGATACGCACCCTGCCGACGTTAACCGGCCGGCCCGTTGCCGGCGACGCCCGTGAGGTGCCGAAACGGCCCGTTCGTCATCCGGCGGGCGGCGCAGGCCACAATCACGGTGGGGCATGGGACCGGTTTCGCGTGCCCCCGAACCACGCATACCCTCAGCCGCGCGGCCCCGTGCACGTTCGCCCTTCGTGCACGTCCACACAGTCACGTCCACACAGCACAGCGGTGCACGCCCGTCAGCGGTGCGCGCCCACACAGCGCCAGTCCGGAAGGAGCCAGGTGAGCGAGATCACACCCGTCTACGATGTCGGCGCGCCGGAGCCGAAGCCCATCGACGAGGAGCTGAGCGTCAAGCTCGGCCACCTCGCCGAGGACGCCATCCTGCGCGGCAAGCCCAACGGCGACGAGCGGTGCGACAACTGCCTGTACTACCTCGACACCGACAAGGACATCACCTACTGCTGGCACCCCAAGCTGCGCATCCTCGTCGGCGGCGACTGGTGGTGCCAGTGGTGGGAGGAGATCGAGGACTGACCCCGCGGGCCCGCGGCCCGTTCCCGACAGGTCCGGTCCGCGGCCTGTTCCCATACATGGATCGTCCATACGTTGGCGGCCTGTCCCGTCAGCGAGCAGCCCGGCCGGCTGACGAATGTCAGCCCGGTCGGTGGGCGTCAGTCCAGCCCGTCCGCGAACACGGCAAGGGCCGCGGCGAGCGTGTGATCGAGCAGAGCGGCTACCTCCGGCCAGCGGGCTTCCGGCTCGTCGGTGTACACAAACGTCGCGCTCTCCGTTTCGGTGGGCCGTAGGGCCTGTACCGGCAGAACCCGCCCACCCGGACCGGCCTCGTCAACCGGTGCCGGTTCGGCATCCGCGACGATTTCAGCAAGGACGGTGAGCGCAAGCACGCCAGCAGACAGCGGGGAAGCCCGGACTCGTCATATCAGCCCATCCGCGATCTCCGGAAAGGCCATCGCCGACGTCGTGGGCTTCTCCTGCTGTGGTCGGCCTCTTCCGGAGAGCCTATGTCGAGGCCGATTCCACGTGCTATCCGCGTCGCTTCGTCCAGCATCGCCCTGCCGCGCTCGCGGTCGTCGCTACCGGATAGAAGCTGGCCGAGCTGCACGAGCGAGATCACGAGATCCCGCTGCTTGCCGGCATTGACCGGATCCGCCTCCGCCAACCGCCGGCGGATCGCCAGACCGTCGGTGAACAACTGCTGCGCACGGACCGTGTCCCCCACCGCGACCGCGACATCCCCCAGCTTCTCGTAGGAGACCGACAGGTCGCGTTGCGCCTGACTATTCGTCGGATCCGCCTCCGCCAACCGCCGGCGGATCGCCAGACCGTCGGTGAACAACTGCTGCGCACGGACCGTGTCCCCCACCGCGACCGCGACATCCGCAAGCTTGTTGTAGGAGATCGACAGGTCGCGTTGCGCCTGACTATTCGCCGGATCCGCCTCCGCCAACCGCCGGGCGGAGGCGACCATGGCGTCGCCGCGTTCCCACGCCGCCGAGGTGATACCGATGTTCAGCAGCGCGGCGAGTTCCCGATCGACAAGCTCGAGAAATCCCCGGCTGTCCGGCGGCACCATCGGCACGACCTCGCCCAGCAGCGCGGCCACCGACGACTCGCCCGTGAGCATCTCGGCGATGTCCAACGTGAATGTGACAACGTCGTCGAACCTGTGCTGGGCACTGCGGTGGCGGGCGACCTCCACCACGTCGGCGAAATCCCCGCGTCCCGCATCGAGCCGGGCCAGCCGCATGCGCTCTGCCCTACCGTGCCGCTCTGCCCGGGTCTCGGGCTCGGCGTCGACGAGCCGGGCGGCGATCCACGGGTGGACGAGCACATCGCCGTCGAGACGTAACAGCAGTGTCCGGTCCGCGAGCCGCATAACCGCCGATGAGACCATCCGACGCCGCTGATCGTCAGGTTCTTCAGCCAGCCAGGCGAATGCAAGATCGTCGGCTGACATGGGAACGTTCGACACCGCCGCATGGAGCAGCAGTGAGCGCTCGTCGGCGGTCACTGTCGCGAGCAGCAGCTCCAGGACGATGTCGCGGCTGCCGAGCAGCAGAGCATCATCCACCGCCCGATCGAAGGTGCGATCCTCGGAGAGATCGACGCCGAGTTCGTCGGCCAGGCCCACGATCCGCTCAGTGACCTCCCGTAGGTTCGCGGCGCCGTTGCGCAACAGCGCGTCGACGAACTCCACCAGCCGCGGATGCCCGCCGACCGTCCGGGCCAGGGTGCGCCGGTCGGTCTCGTTCAGCGTCCGCAGGCTCGGCAACCGCAGGAGCAGACGGCCCAGCTCGGCGCCGCTGAGTGGCCCCACCTCCATCCGCCGCAGGAACAGGCCGGTACGCCCCGGCAGAGGGTATCTACAGGTCACCAGCATGCGGCCCTGGGCGCTGGCACGGGCCAGGCCGCCGAACACCTCGGCGAAACCAGGGTCGGCGAAGGCCCGGCCGTCCTCGGTGAGGTTGCGCTCGAAGTCGTCGAAGAGCACCAACAGCCGGTGTTCGCCCAGCAGCCTCCCGATCAGATCGATCTTCGCTGTGTCCTCGTGACGCGGGTCGGCCAGCGAGGCACGGGCGTCGGCCAGCTCCGGGACACCACGCAGCACGTCGACGGTCTCGGCGATCAGCGACGGCGGGTTCCAACGACCGACATGTACCGCGACAGCCCAGCCGTCGGCCCGCAGCCTGGTCAGCACCCGCCCGGCCACCGCGGTCTTGCCGATACCGCCGGGCCCGGTCAGCACTACGCCGGCGACCGCGCCGTACCGCTCCACCGCGGCCCGGCCGCCGCGCAGCACGTCCAGCGCGGTACGGACCTCGCGGCGCCGCCCGACCAGATCCCCCATGGCCAGCTCGCGGACGGTGCCACCGGCCGGCGCGGCGAACGGGCGGGCAAGCGGACGCGGGTTCGCGGCCACGTCCAGCAGCGGCGGGTCGTCGGCCGCGGCGAGCAGCGTCGCGGTGGCGTACTCGGGCGGGGTGAGGCGGCCCGTGGCGCGCGCGGCCGCCCGCCGGTCGGTGTCCACCTGTCGGCGGGCAGCGGCGAGGGCCGCCGCCACCGAGCCGGCCCGGCCGGTGGCCAGTTCCTCGTAGAACACCCGGGCCAGATCGGTCGCGTAACGGTCGGTGACGGTCGTCTGCATGGCCACCACCCGGTCGGCGCCACGCCGGACCAGGGTCGCGGCCAGCCCGTCCGAGCCGGCCGGCTCGTCCGAGCCTGCTGAGCCGGCCGGGCTGGCCGGGCCGGGCGGGCTCGCGGACGCGCCCGAGCAGGACGACAGCACGATCAGCGGCAGCGGGCGGGACGCGCCCTTCAGGGCGTCCACCAGCTCCTCGGCACGGACCGGCACCGGGTTGCCGTCCTCGTCCTCCAGCTCCACCTCGGACGCCGAGCCGTGCGCGGACAGGTGCAGCACGTGGTAGAAGTCGTCGCCGTCCGTGCTCTGGCCGCTCAGCGCGTCGGCGATCTGCTTCAGTCCGGCGACCTCGAGGATCGTGACCTGCGCAGCCCCGGACCCCGCGACCCCGCGGACAGCATCGATGATCGCCTGCATCTCGGCCTCGACGTCGAGCGGCGGGTTCCTCGTCCGGGTCTCCTCCGGCGCGGCCACCGCCACCAGGATCTTCAGCGGGCCGGGCAGTGGGCCGGTCGCGGCCCGGCGTAATCCGGCGACCCGGCGGGTGAAGCGCACCCCGGGCATGGTCGCGAGCAGCCGCCCGTCGGCCAGCCGCAGCAGCTCGTAGGGCAGTGCCAGCACCGCCGGGCCGTCGGCCTCCACCACGACGTCCACGGCCGTGCCGAAGGGAGACGTGTCGATCAGCTCGGTCAGCCGCCGCGCGGCGTCGGCGTCCAGCAGCGCCTCCCGCAACCGGTGACCGGCCTGGGACAGGCGCGTGTCCGCCTCCGCCGGGCTCCCTGGCAGCGACGCCCACACCGTGTCGAGCCCGGGCGGCAGCGCTGTAACGCGCTCCCCCAGCGAGGTGCCGGACAGCGCTGCCCGCGCCGTGAGCCGTCCGGCCTCCAGGCGTACGTGCAGCACCAGCTCGTGGGAGAGCGGAGCCGGCCGCGACAGCGCCGAAGCGCCACCCGGCACCGAAGCCCTGCCTGACCCCGAAGCGGTGCCCGGCACCGAAGCGGCGGCTGGCTCGGGCGCGCGCGGTGCCGGCGCGGGCGGGCGCACGTCCCGGGGCGGCAGGAGCGGGCGGGTCCCGGGCACCAGCGGCGGTTCGATCTCGAACGGCTGGCCGGTCAGGACGCGCAGCAGCCGTTCCATCCCGGCATCGGCGTCGGAGATCCCCCTGATCGCGTAGTGGGTCGTCGAGTACGGGCCGAGGAAGGCCGGGACGTCCTCGGCCGTGCGGCCCGGCAGCAGTACCGGCAGGAACTTCGCCAGCCCGGCCGTCCGGTCGCGGTACAGCTCGTCGCGGATCAGCGCCGCCTCGAACTGCACCCCACGGCCGTCGTCCGCGGCGGCCTGGCCCTCACTGCGGCGGCGGTACTCCGGCGAAGCGATGACCAGCACATGGTCGGACGCGCGGACCTCGGCCAGCATCCACAACGGCCAGTCCTGCCGGCGCTCGTTCGCCGGCAGGTCGAGCTTCGCGTCGATCTCCCGCGACCGCAGGAAGATCCACAGATCGCGGACGGCGTTCTCGTGCTCGGGCGACTCGTGGGCATAGGAGAGAAACACCCGCGGCGGACGATCCGTCACCGGAACATCACCATACCGGCACCGCTGCCTGCGCTGTCCCTCACGCCGTCCCCCCGCCGTCGCCGTACAACGGGAATCATAAGCGCGCTTCGGTGACAGCCCTCTCACCGATACGGAAAACGGTCAGTTCAGATAAAAGATGAACAAGTCATTCATATGCTGACATCGGGACTGATAATGCGCTGATGATGCGCTGCTGCCAGTCGCCCCGGACGTTGCCAGTCACCCCGAAGCGCCGTGAAACGGCTACTTGGGAATGATCTGTTCGCCCTGGCGGTGCAGGCCGTAGGTGACGGCGTCCTGGAGGGCTTCCCAGGAGGCGGCGATGATGTTCTCGTCGACGCCGACGGTGTCCCAGCGGTCGCGGCCGTCGCTGGTGCCGACCAGGACGCGGGTCACCGCGCCGGTGCCGGACCTGCCGTCGAGGATGCGCACCTTGTAGTCGACCAGGTCGAGGTCGGCAAGGCCCGGGTAGCCCTTCTCCAGGGCTTCGCGCAGGGCCCGGTCGAGGGCGTTGACCGGGCCGTTGCCCTCGGCCGTGGACACCTGCCGCACACCGTTCAGGACGAGTTTGACGGTCGCTTCGCTGATGACCTCACCGTCCGGCCGCCGTTCGACGATCACACGCCACGACTCGAGGGTGAAGAACCGCCGGGGGCCTTCGGTCTCGTCGCGCAGCAGCAGCTCGAACGACGCCTCCGCGGCCTCGTAGGTGTAGCCGGCCGCCTCCCGCTCCTTGACCAGGTCGACGACCCTCCCCAGCGCCTCGCGCTGGCCGGAGAGGTCCAGGCCCAGCTCCCGGCCCTTGAGCTCGATGGTGGCCCGGCCGGCGAGCTCCGAGACCAGCATCCGCATGTCGTTGCCGACCTCGGCGGGGTCGATGTGCTGGTACATGTCCGGATCGATCTTGACGGCGCTGGCGTGCAGGCCGGCCTTGTGGGCGAACGCGCTCGCGCCGACGTAGGCGCGGTGGGTGTCCGGCGCGGAGTTGGTGATCTCGTCGATGGCGTGCGACACCCGGACCAGCTCGCGCAGCCTGCCCGGGGGCAGCACCCGGCGGCCGAGCTTGGTCTCCAGCCCGGCGACGACGCTGAACAGGTCCGCGTTGCCGCAGCGCTCGCCGTAGCCGTTGGCGGTGCCCTGGACGTGGGTGACGCCGGCCTCGACCGCGACCAGCGTGTTCGCGACCGCGCAGGCGGTGTCGTCGTGGCAGTGGATGCCCAGCCGGGCGCCGGTGCGGCCGCGGACGGCGGAGACGACGTCGCCGATACGCGTCGGCAGCATCCCGCCGTTGGTGTCGCAGAGGACCACGACCTCGGCGCCGGCCTCGGCGGCCACCCGGACCACCTCGAGGGCGTAGTCGGCGTCGGCGCGGTAGCCGTCGAAGAAGTGCTCCGCGTCGACGAACACCCGCTTGCCCTCGGCGCGCAGATGCGCCACGGTGTCGCGGATCATCGCCAGGTTCTCGACGGGGGTGGTGCGCAGGGCACGCTCGACGTGCCGGCGGTCGGACTTCGCCACCAGGCAGACGACGGCCGTGCCGGCCTCCCGCAGGGCGGCGACCTGCGGGTCGTCGGCGGCGGTGGCGCGGGCCCGGCGGGTCGCGCCGAAGGCGGTGAGCAGGGCGTGCTCCAGCCGCAGCTCGGTGCGGGCGCGGTGGAAGAACTCGGCGTCCTTCGGGTTCGACCCGGGCCAGCCGCCCTCGATGAAGCCGACCCCGATCTCGTCGAGGTGCCGAGCTACCGCGATCTTGTCGCCGACCGACAGCGACAGCCCCTCCTGCTGGGTCCCGTCACGCAACGTCGTGTCATAGACGTGAAAGGAGTCGGGATCGTCTGGCTGCACGGCGTGCCTCTCAGCTGCGGATCACCTGCGGGTCGTCGGTCCCCCGCGGATCACAGCCTGTGGATCACAGGCCTGTGGATCCGAGGGGTGTCACGCGCCCGGCGGCGTGGGTGGGCAGCCGGCACGCGCGACGATGGCGGGTTCACCGCCGACTGCCCACTGTACGTCGCCACCCGCCCAGAAGCCCGTACTCCCCCAGCCCCCGACAAAGCCCGCACCACCCAGCCCCACTCTCACAAAACAGCCCACACCTTTCCCACCCACCACCGAATGATCGGTAAGCCCACCGACCGGCCACTGAGGCGATGTAATCATGACGATGGCTGCGAATATCACCGGTCAGCTCCGGTGCGCGAACGTCGCCTGCGCGCGTTCAAACCGGTGTTCGGTCGTGCGGGAAGTGCCGACGGCGGCGGCCGCGGTGGCCAGAATGAGCGCGGCGAGTACGAGGACCAGGGCAGGCTGCGGTTTCGGAGGCGGCTCCCGTAGTGCCCGTGCCCGATGGGCGAGGTCGGTATGCACGGCGCCGAGCGCCGCGGTCGGCATGGCCGCTGTGCCCGCGCGGGCGAGGCCGGCGCGGGCCAGCGCGCGGACGGCAACAGCGCGGTTGTCGGTGGTCGCGGCGGCGTCTTCGTCGGCCCAGCGTTCGACGGCGAGGCGGACGGTGGCGGCAGGTGCCCGCAGGAGCGGGTTGGCGGCGGCGGCGAGGTCGGCGAGCTGGGTGTAGGCGTGGTGGCGGTGGCGGAGGTGGGAGTGTTCGTGGGCGAGCAGAACGCGGCGTTCGTCGGCGGGTAGCGCGCGCAGCATCGCGGTGGACACCACGATGCGGCCGGTGAGTCCGGGCAGGGTGTAGGCGTCGGGGCGGTCGTCGTCGACGATGACCAGACCGGTGGGGGCGGGTCCGAGCCGGCGGCAGGTGAGTTCCGCGGCGGCCAGGTCCTTGCCGACACCGACCGCCCGGCGGGTGGCGGCGGCGAGCAGCCCGATGACGATGGCGGCGGGCAGCAGCCCGGCCGGGGCCGGCAGCGGGTCGTGCCCGCGCACCACGGTGGTCGACCAGTGTCCGACCGCGGCGAGCGGGGGCAGTGGGGCGAGCAGGGTGAAGGCGACGACCGCCAGGATGAAACCGGTGGCCAGCGCGGTCACCAGGCAGGCGGTGGTGAGTAGCCGGGTGGCGGCGGCGGGCGGCAGCCGCCGGCCGAGCCAGCCGCCGCCGACGGCCAGCAGCAGGCTCGTGGCGAACGGGACGAGCGCGACGGCCGTCATCGCCGAGGCCCGCCGTCCGCGCTGTCGACGTCGGCGGCCGGCTGGTGGGCTGCGAGGAGGCCGACGAGGAGCTGTTCGTCCTCCGGACTCAGGTCCGCGACGAAACGGGCCAGCGTCTCGGCCCGCTGTGCGCCGGCGCCCAGCACCCGGATCATCTGCCGGGCGATGAGCGCGGCGTCGAGAGTGTCCGGGTCGGCGGCCGGGGCATAGGCGAAAGAACGCCCGGCGGGCGCCCGGGTCAGGGCACCCTTGTCGTGCAGGCGGGCGAGGGTCGTCATCACCGTGGTGTAGGCCAGGGGCACGCCGAGTTCGGCGAGTGTCTCGGCCGGGGTGAGGGGCCGGCCGGCCGCCGCGATCGCGGCAAGTATCTCCCGTTCGAGTGCTCCCGGTTCGCGCCTGGGTCTCCGCGCCACTCTCGCCCTCCTCGCTACTACTAGA
>NZ_CAKKTM010000417.1:12984-21276 GCF_920888515.1 Protofrankia sp. CiP1_Cm_nod1
TTGATAGTACAAGGAGTCTGACAGTCGAGCGTGACGTGCGAAGGCTCCATGGCAGCCTTCGAGGTACCAGCCTTTTCAGCGGTCCCGACGCCGCCGCCCGCCACCTCCATCGAGGGTCTACTATTCACCGAGTAGTAGACATGTGGATGTTCGACTGGAGGACGTATGGCGGTCGGTGTCCCGGCGGTGGAGGCTTCCGGGCTGGTCAAACGTTTCGGTGGTCTCATCGCGGTGGATCATGTTGATCTGCGGGTGGATGTCGGGGAGGTGTACGGGATCCTCGGCCCGAACGGCGCCGGGAAGACGACGTTCCTGCGGATGCTGTTCGGGCTGATCCGTCCGGACGCCGGGACGTTGCGGGTGTTCGGCCGGACCTGGGGGGATGCCGGCCCGTCGATGTTGGACGGGGTCGCCGGGTTCATCGAGAGTCCGCGGTTCTACCCCTACCTGTCCGGCCGGCGGAACCTGAACCTGCTGGCCGGCCTGGACCGCGGCGGGGCGGACAGCCGGATCGACGAGGTGCTCGACGTCGTCGACCTCGCCAGACGGGCGGGTGACAAGGTCGGGGGCTACTCGTTCGGGATGCGCCAGCGCCTCGGGGTCGCCGCGTCGCTGCTGCGCGACCCGCGGCTGCTCGTGCTCGACGAGCCGGCGAACGGCCTGGACCCCGCTGGCATCCGGGACATGCGCGCCCTGGTCAAACGGCTTGCCGCCGGGGGGCTGACCGTGCTGCTGAGCAGCCACAACATGGACGAGGTCGAGGAGATCTGCGACAACGTCACCATCATGCGCACCGGCCGGGTGGTCTACCACGGCTCGATCGACCAGCTGCGCGCCCAGGCCCCCGACCCGTCCCATCGGCTGATGACCAGCGACGACGAGCAGGCGCTGCGCCTGGCCGCCGGCCATCGGGCAGTGGCCGTCTCCGTCCATCCCGACGGCGGCCTGGCGCTGCGCGCCCAGGCCGCCGACGCGGACGCCTACATCATCGCCCTCGGCCGGTCCAACCTGGCGGTCCGCGCCCTTCACCTGGAGATCGCGCCGCTGGAGTCGCTGTTCTTCATGCTCACCGAAACCGACCCGGAGGCCGGTTTCGGTGAGCCCGCCCAGACCCAGCCGGACACCCTCACCGGAGTGACCTCGTGACCACCCCAGCCACCACCGCCACAGCCCCGGTACCGCCCGCGACGGCCTGCCCCCGGCCGGTCGGCCGTGGCCGGGTGGTCACCGCCTACCGGTGGGAGATCACGAAACTCGCCGCGCAGGCCCGCACCCGCGCCACGCTCGCCGTCTGCCTCGTCGCGCCGTTCGTGTTCGTGGTGCTGCTCGACCGACAGGACCGCCTGCCGAAGGACACCCTGTACGGCCGGTGGGTGCACGCCAGCGGCTTCGCGACCCCGCTGCTCGTTCTCGGGTTCGCCGCCCAATGGGTGTTCCCGCTGCTCACCAGCCTCGTCGCCGGCGACATCTTCGCCAGCGAGGACCAGCACGGCACCTGGAAGACGATCCTCACCCGCTCCCACAGCCGCACCCAGATCTTCTGGGCCAAGGCGCTCGCCGCGGCCACCTTCGCGGTGCTCCTCCTCGCCGTCCTCGCGCTGAGCTGCCTGGCCGCCGGGGTGCTCCTCGTCGGCCACCAGCCGCTGGAGAGCCTGTCGGGCACCCTGCTGCCGTCGGGACGCACCGCCGGGCTGGTCCTCGCCGCCTGGGCGAGCACGCTGCCGCCCCTGCTCGGCTTCACCGCGTTGGGGATCATGCTGTCGGTGCTGACCCGCAGCAGCCCCGCCGGGATCGTCGGACCGATCATCCTCGGTCTGCTCATGCAGCTCTACGCCTTCCTCAACGGTGCCGACACGATCCGTCACCTGCTGCTGGTCACCCCGTTCGACGCCTGGCACGGCCTGCTCGCCGCGCACCCTTACTACGGCCCGCTCCGCGACGGCACGCTCGTCAGCGTCGGCTACATCCTCATCTGCCTGGCCATCGCCTACACGGCGCTGCGCCGCCGCGACATCACCGGAGGCTGACCCGCCATGCCCCGTCCCACCTCCAACCGGCTGATCCGCGCGGCCGTCGCCGTCGGCGCCGTCACCGCGCTGACCGCCGCCCTCGCCGGCTGCGCCACCGACGTCACCCGGCCCCGCGTCGAAGCCTCGGTCGGCCCCGTCTTCACCAACCTCTACGTCCAGCAGCAGGCCCTGCTCGGCCGCCCCGGGCTCACCCCCGCCGCCGTCGCCGCCAAACCCGACTGCCACCGAAGCACCCCCGGATCGCACGACAGGGGCGCTGGCAGCGACTGGATCTGCCAGGTCGGCTGGACCGACGCGGCCGGCAGGGCCCAAAACGGCAAGTTCGAACTCCAGGTCCGCTCCAACGGCTGCTACCAGGCCGGCGGCCCCACCAAAATCGTCGGCCCGGTCATGATCCAGACCTCCACCGGTAAAAATGTGATCAACCCGGTGTTCGAGTTCGACGGCTGCTTCGACACCACATGAACGCCACACGAGGCGGCAAACCCGGGCGGCCCGGCGCCCGTCCGGGAGCGCCTGTGACAACTCAGCGGCGGGCGGGCGAGCCACTCCGACGAGCGGAGACGCGGTCGTGCATGAACTGACGTACCCGCAAGCGGGCGTCATCGGACTCCTGCAAGGAATCACCGAGCTGTTCCCGGTCTCCAGCCTGGGCCGCTCGGTGCTGGTACCCGCGCTGATCGGCGGTTCCTGGCAGCACCTGGTGACCGAGAACGCATCGGGCAACAGCGAGGGCTTGCCCTACCTGGCGTTCGTCGTCGGGCTGCACGTGGCCACCGCCGCCCTACTGATCTTTTTCCGGTCCGACCGGGCCCACATCATCCGGGCCTTCCTCACTCCACCGGCCCGGTCTCGATGAGCACGGCTACGGCGACTGCGGTTACGGGAGCTGCCGGAAAATAACTCCGGTTGCTGATGTCGGTCTTGTTGCGGGGCTGACAGCAGCCTCTCTCGATCGAGAACCGCAGTTATTGATCGACGGATCCTAAGAACCCAGAGCCCCAGATCGCCACACGGCTACACGGCCACACGGCCACACGGCCACACGGCCACACGGCCTTCACCTTTTGGATCATCATCAGATGATCCAAAAGCCCCGGACGGCGGCCCGCCCAAGAGCCAGGGGTCCCCAAATAGTCGCGAAAGCGACTATTTGGGGGAGGCCCCTCAGTCGCCGGCGAAGCGGCGGAGGCGTTCGACCTGCAGGATGGTGACGGTCTGGCCCTCGGCGAGGATCCAGTTGCGCTTCTCGAACTCTCGCAGGGCCTGGTTGACCGACTGGCGTGAGCCACCCAGCAGGGAGGCGATCTCGGTCTGGGTCAGGCCCAGTTCGATCAGCGGGCGCCCGGACTCCCGCATCCGCATCAACAGCAGCTTGGCGACGCGCCGAGGCAGGTCGAGGAAGACCAGGTCGGCGTTTGCCCCGGTCAGCCGGCGGACGTGGGCCACCAGCGCCCGGATGAGCTGTTCGGCGACGGCCGGGCGCTCCCGGACCAGCTCCCACACGGCGGCCCGGTCGAGGACGACGGCCTCGCTGGGCTCCAGCGCCTCGACGCTGGCCGAGCGCGGGCCGGCCTCGACGATGTTGAGCTCGCCGAGGGTGTCGCCGGGGCCGGCGATGTTCAGGACGTGGTCACGGCCGTCGTCGGCGGTCGTGAGTATTTTCAGGCGGCCGGAGGCCACTACGAGCAACGTGTCAGCTGGATCACCTTCAGTAAGCACAACCTGGCCGCGGCGGTATCGGCGCACGACGGAGCGTGCGGCGAGACGCGCCAGAGCCGGCTCGTCCAGTTCCTTCAGCAATGTGGTCGCCCGCAGCAGCGCGACTACCTCTTCCTCCTGCACACCGTGACCGTAGCGCCAATGTCGGGAAATGTGGGCGCCTGGTGCCCCCCTTGTGCAGTGATGTGCGTCGATGGAGCAAAAAACGGCGCAGAAGGAACAGTTGACCAAACAGATGAACAGCGGTTCCTAAACGGATGCACGCTGGACGCTCCAGCAACGCACTACATCGCGCATGGACAACACGCCGGCCACGTCACCCCGATCGCAGACGATCAGATGCCGGAACCCGCCACGCAGCATCACGCCGGCAGCCTCCGACAACGACCAGCCGGGATCGGCGAACACGACGTCCCGGGCGACATGATCTCCGACCAGTTCGGCATCCGGGTTCTGACCGGCCGCCACCGACGTCAGAACATCGCGTTCGGTCAGGATGGTGTACCCCTCGCCGTCGACGTCCCGCACAATGGCCGCGCCCACCTTCCGGGCTGCCATCAGCCGCGCCGCCTGACGCAGGGTGTGGTTCGGGCCGATCATGAGTACCGGACTGGTCATCCCGTCGGAAACCCGCATCACGCCTCTCCCCAGGGCTTGTGCACTTGTGAAAAAGAGCCTGACAGGAGAGAGTAGGCGCGGAATGGTCCGTTGACCAGACCGTCACCGCGAACAACGGTCCGTGGACGGAACATGGTGCAACATGGGCGGAACCCGGACGGACGGGAGCGGACTCCTCCGGTGGGTCGTCGGTCGTCCAGGCGCTGGCCCGCGCGACCGGCGGCCCACCGGGGGATGCCTGCGGAGCTCAGGACTCCTGGACGAGCTCGTTCCAGTTCTTGTAACGGTCGATCTCCCCGCGGGTCGCCTGGTGGAACAGCTCGAGCAGTTCGCGGGTGATCGGGCCAGGGCGGCCCGTCCCGACCGGACGGTCGTCGATCTCGACGATCGGCACCATCTCGGCCGCGGTCCCGGTGAAGAACGCCTCGTCCGCCAGGTACAGGTCGGTGCGGACGATGTGCTGCTCGCGGACCTCGTACCCCTGGTCCGCGGCGATCTGCATGATGGACGCCCGGGTGATGCCGCCGAGCGGCCCGTCGCTGAGCGGCGGGGTGATCAGCCTGCCCTCCGAGACGATGAAGACGTTCTCGCCCGACCCGTCGGCGACGTTCCCGTTGGGGCTGGTCAGGATGGCCTCGTCGTAACCGGCCTTGAGCGCGGCGACCTTGGCCAGCGACGAGTTGAGGTACTGCCCGGACGCCTTGGCCGCCGGCGGAATGATGTTGTTGTCGTTGCGGCGCCAGGTGGACACGGTGGCCCGGCAGCCGTTCTGCTCCGCGTCGGCGCCGAGGTAGGAGCCCCAGGGCCAGACCGCGACCATCACCTCGACCGAGGAGGGCAGCGGGTTGAGGCCCATCTCCCCGTACCCGAGGTAGATCAGCGGCCGGATGTAGCAGGCGTCGACCTTGTTGACCGCGACCGTCTCCTTGACGGCGGCGATGAGCTCGTCCTGCGTGAACGACGGCTCCATCATGTAGATCTTGGCGCTGCGGTACAGCCGCGCGATGTGGTCGGTCAGCCGGAACACGGCGCTGCCGCGGGCGGTGGGGTAGGCGCGGATGCCCTCGAAGACACCCCAGCCGTAGTGCAGCGTCGGGTTGAGCACGTGGATGCGGGCGTCGTCCCAGTCGACGAACCGGCCGCTCATCCAGATCTTCGATGTCGGTGTGATGGACACAGGTGACTCCAGGCGTATGCGACGAAGCGGGTGGGCGAGTGACGATCGTGCCGATCTTCGCCGTGGTCAGGCCCCGTCGGCTGCCGTCGTACCGGATCTACGGCCCTTCAGAGAATAGCGTTTCTCCGGCCACCCGCATCGACTCGCGCACGGACAACCACCTTCTGAGCAGGAACGACGACAGAAAGTATCAGACCGGTCGCGCGACCGCGCACGACAGGCCCGCCTGCCGGAGCGACCGGCTCAGCCGGCCCGGACAGCCCGGCCGGCCCGGACAGCTCAGCCGGCGACCCGCGCCGCCAGGTCCTCCCCGACCTCCCGCGTGGAGATCTGGTCGTGTGGGTAGCCGCCACGCGGCCGGGAACGGTCGGCCAGGGAGGCTGCGACCGCCGCCTCCACCCGGGCGGCCTCCTGAGTCCGGCCCAGATGCGCCAGCAGCATCGCGACCGACAGCACGGTGGCGGTCGGGTCGGCGATCCCCTGCCCGGCGATGTCCGGCGCGCTGCCGTGCACCGGCTCGAACATGCTCGGGTTCTTCCCGGACGGGTCGAGGTTGCCGCTGGCGGCCCGGCCGATACCGCCGGTGATCGCCGCGCCGATGTCGGTGAGGATGTCCCCGAACATGTTGTCGGTCACGACCACGTCGAAACGCCCCGGGTCCGTGACGAAGAACATCGACGCCGCGTCCACGTGCTGGTAGTCGACCTGGACGTCGCCGAACTCGGGGGCGGCCTCGGCGACCGTGCGCAGCCAGAGGTCCCCGGCGTTGGTCAGGACGTTGGTCTTGTGGACGAGGGTGAGCCGCCGCCGGGGGCGCGCCTGCGCCCGGCGGAACGCGTCCCGTACGACGCGCTCGACGCCGAAGCGGGTGTTGAGGCTCTCCTCGGTGGCCACCTCGTACGGGGTGCCGCGGCGCAGGGTGCCGCCGGCGCCCGCGTACGGGCCCTCGGTGCCCTCCCGTACCACGACCATGTCGATGGTGTGCCTGCCGGCCAGCGGCGTGGCCACGCCCGGGTAGAGCCGCACCGGGCGCAGGTTGACGTGGTGGTCGAGCTCGAAGCGCAGCCGCAGCAGCAGCCCGCGTTCGAGGATGCCGCTGGGGACCCCGGGGTCGCCGACCGCGCCGAGCAGGATCGCGTCGTGCTCGCGCAGCTCGTCGAGCACCGAGTCCGGCAGGGTCTCGCCGGTGGCGTACCAGCGGCGCGCGCCCAGGTCGTAGTCGGTGGTCTCCACCTTGGGCTCGATGACGCGCAGGACGCGCAGGCCCTCCGCGACGACCTCTGGCCCGATACCGTCCCCACCGATGACCGCAAGCCTCATGAACGCGACTGTAATCCGTCACCGCCCACTCGCGGCGCCCACCCCTGCCCGGGGGCGTGGCGGGTCTTCCCGCGGGCCTCGGTGAAGATTTTTCCGTGTGCTTCCCGCGGACACGCCCGGGAACCGCCCGGGACGGACACGGGGTGCGCGACACGCACGATGAATCGCCGATGGTGACAAAGGTCCCCGCAGGTCCTCACGTACAGTGCACCGACCACATACCACAACGGCCTCGGCAAGCAGCTTCGTAACCGGCTGGAGGCGAGCGGGCATCTCCCCCGGTCGGGCACGCGTGGCATGCGACGACACAAGGGAGTGTACGACGCATGATCGTTGAAACGACGTCACCACCGGTCCGCTCCGCCACCCACCACACGTCCGGTCCCGTCCAGGCGACCGGCCCCGCGGACGAGTGGTCCGCCGCGCTGCGCGACGCGCTGGCCGACCCGGGGCAGCCACGCATCGTCTTCCAGCCGATCGTCGATCTCCAGCGTGGCATCATCGCCGGGTACGAGGCGCTGGCGCGTTTCGGGTCGGCCGCGGCGCCCTCGCCCGACCTGTGGTTCGCCGCCGCCGAGCGCGCCGGGGTCGCCGCCCGCTTCGAGGCCAGGGTGCTGCGCGCGGCGCTGGCGGCCCGCGAACGGCTGCCACCCGACTGCTTCCTCAGCGTCAACGTCATGCCGAACCTGCTGACCACCACGGAGGTGGCCGCGGTCTGGGCCGACGCCGACCTCAGCCGGCTCGTCCTGGAGTTCAACGAGACGGTCAGCGTCGAGCGGACCCCCGGGCTGGCCGCCACCGTCCAGGCGCTGCGCGAGCGCGGCGGCCGCATCGCCATGGACGACGTCGGGTCCGGCTACGCGGGGCTGCGCCAGATCGCCAGGGTCCATCCCGACCTGGTCAAACTCGACCGGGAGCTGGTCGCCAGCGCCGACGGCGACCAGGTGCTGCGGACGCTGACCGAGCTGGTCAACGTCTTCGCCAGCAGGCTGGACGCCTGGGTGATCGCCGAGGGCATCGAACGCGACGAGGAACTGGCCGTGCTCGTCGGGCTCGGCGTCCCGCTCGGGCAGGGCTGGTACCTCGGCCGCCCCGCGCAGAGCTGGCAACGTCTCGACCCCGCGATCTCCCGGCGGATCCGGCTGCTCGCCCAGCGGACCGGGCGCGGCGAGGGGGTGGGCAGCCTGCTCGAGCAGGTACGGATCTCCGTCGGGGACGGCCGGGCGCAGCGCCGGGGCACCTCGGCGCCGGCGGCCTGGTGGCCCGGCACGCCGGCACCGCCACATCCCAGCGGTGGCGCACATCCGGGCGGTGGCGGCAGCGGCGCGGTCGTCGTCGTGAACCGGCACCACCAGCCGGTGGCGCTGCAGCTGCCCGTCTCCCCCGGCGCCGCCGCGGCCCGGCGGGTGCCGGCCAGCATGGTCG
>NZ_CAKKTM010000418.1 GCF_920888515.1 Protofrankia sp. CiP1_Cm_nod1
CGCCCGGCTCCCGGGCCCGGCCTCGGGAGCGCGGCCCCAGGCCCCGAAGGCACCCCGGGCACCCGACGGCGGTGAGGCCCGGGATGCCCGGGCCTCACCGCCGGAGAGCTTCGGACGGCCGGGGCCCTCAGGTACCCGCGGCGGCCTGGATGCCCGGGACGATCGGCTGCTCCCGCGCGGCCCGGTTGACCGCGCTCACCACCGCGCGCAGGGACGCGGTGACGATGTTCGGGTCGATCCCCACGCCCCAGAACACCCTGTCCCCCACCGCGACCTCGAGGTAGGCCGCGGCCCGCGCGTCCGCGCCCGAGCCCAGGGCGTGCTCGTGGTAGTCGAGGACGCGTACCTCGACGTCCCGGGTGCGCAGCGCGGCGACGAACGCGTCGATCGGCCCGTTGCCGGTGCCGCTGATGACCTCCTCACCGCCGTGGATGCGCACCGAGACCCGGACCTCGTCGCGTTCCCCGTGCGCGGCGGTGGTCCGGGAGCCGAGCAGCTCCAGCGGGGCGTCGGAGGCGGCGGCGGTCAGGAAGTACTCCCGGGAGAAGATCTCCCACAGCTCCTCGCCGGTCACCTCGCCACCGATGTCGTCGGTGTGGCGCTGCACGGCGTGGGAGAACTCGATCTGCAGCCGGCGGGGCAGGTCCAGGGAGTGCTCCGCCTTCAGCAGGTAGGCGACGCCGCCCTTGCCCGACTGGCTGTTCACCCGGATCACGGCCTCGTAGGAGCGGCCGACGTCTTTGGGGTCGATGGGCAGGTAGGGCACCTCCCACAGCCGCTGCCCGGTCCGTTCCATCGCCTCGAAGCCCTTCTTGATGGCGTCCTGGTGGGAGCCGGAGAAGGCGGTGTAGACGAGGTCGCCGCCGTAGGGGTGCCGGGGGTGCACCGGGAGCTGGTTGCAGTGCTCCACGGTCCGGCGGATCTCGTCGATGTCGCCGAAGTCGATCTCCGGGTCGATGCCCTGGGAGAACAGGTTCATCCCCAGGGTGACCAGGCAGACGTTGCCGGTGCGCTCGCCGTTGCCGAACAGGCATCCCTCGACCCGGTCGGCGCCCGCCAGCACCCCGAGCTCCGCGGCGGCCACGGCACAGCCGCGGTCGTTGTGCGGGTGCAGGGAGAGCACGACCGCGTCCCGCCGGGTCAGGCTGCGTGACATCCACTCGATCTGGTCGGCGTAGACGTTGGGCGTGGACATCTCCACGGTCGCCGGCAGGTTCAGCACGACCGGCCGGTCCGCGGTGGGCTGCCAGACGTCCATGACCGCCTCGCAGACCTCCAGGGCGTAGCCCAGCTCGGTCCCGGTGAACGACTCCGGGCTGTACTGCCAGCGGACGTCGGTGCCCGCCAGCAGCTTCTCCGCGTACCGGGCGCACCACTGCGCGCCCTGGACGGCGATGTCGGTGACGCCGGCCCGGTCGAGCCCGAACACCACCCGGCGCTGCAGCGTCGACGTCGAGTTGTACAGGTGCACCAGCGCGTTCGGCGCGCCGACGAGCGCGCGGACCGTGCGTTCGATCAGCTCCTCCCGGGCCTGGGTGAGCACCTGGATGGTGACGTCGTCGGGGATGTGCCCGCCCTCGACGAGCTGCCGGATGAAGTCGAAGTCCGTCTGGCTGGCGGCGGGGAAGCCGACCTCGATCTCCTTGTAGCCCATCCGCACCAGCAGCTGGAACATCTGCGTCTTGCGCGCCGGGGTCATCGGGTCGATCAGCGCCTGGTTGCCGTCGCGCAGGTCCACGCTGCACCACCGGGGCGCGCGGGTGATCGTCCGGTTCGGCCAGGCCCGGTCGGGGAGGTCGACCGGGACGAACGGCCGGTACTTGTCGACGGGCATGCCGGAAGGCTGCTGTACGCCGGGAAACTGCCGTGGGGTGGTCACCGCTTCTACCGCTCCTGCTTCGGGAGAGAACCTGTGGCGGCCAGCGCGCACCAACAACCCCCGCGACGAGGAAGCCGGCCTGTCTCAGGCCTCGCCGCGGCAACTAAGAAGCAGAAGCGTGCGCATACTGCGGCGAGCTTACTACCCGACGGCTCACGGCGTCCGCCACACCGCCCGGCAAAGCCGTCCGCCGCGCTGCCCGAGGTGCGCTATCTGACAGGCGCTATCTGACAGGCGCTGCCCGACGGGCACCGCCCGACGGGCCGGCGAGATCAGGTCGGCAGGCCCACGGCCGGCGCCGGGCCGACCCGCGGCCGTAGATCGTCGGCGCGCACGGTACACACCAGCGCGTGGGTGCCGGCCTGCCAGGCGCTCTCCTCCGGGTAGATCGAGGCGATCCTCAGGCCGGGGACGCCACCGGCGTCGCCGAAGAGGGCGCGCGCGGCCGCCACACAGTCCCTCGCGGTGGCGGCGTCCAGCGCCGGGCGGCCCGGCCAGCCGGGGAAGGGCGCGGCCAGGTCGACCACCCCCGTCACCTGGTCGAGGTGCGGCTGGTCGCAGCCCACCTTGGCGGGGGTGGCCTCGCGTGCCGAATCCGGCGCCCACAGCAGGCAGTCCCCCGGCCGTAGCCCGCTGAGCAGGGTGGGCTCGAGCACGAACCGCTGCGCCCGGGCGGAGAGCACGGCCGGGCTCGTCGCCGGCGGGCCGGCGGCCGCCGGCGGGCCGCCGGGAGCGGGCTCGTGCATCCGGACCGGGGTGCCGGCCGAGGGCGCCGGGGCGGACACCACCGCCGTGCGCGGGTTGTTACGGAGCAGGAAGAGACCAAGGCCCGCCATCCCGGCGAGCAGGGTCAGGAACGCCACCAGCCGGGTGGTGCGACGGCGGCGCGGGGAGCCCGGCGCCCACATCCAGCGGTAGAACACCCGCTGCCCCTTCGACCGGACGGGCTCCACCCGGCAGCGGCCGCGCGCGGCCTCGCCGGAGGCTGCCACCCGTTCATCGGCTGACGGCTCGATGAAGCGCGCGGAGCGCACGAAAGTGTCATCGAGGCGCAACCCCTCGAACGGGTCCCGACCGTCCCGAGCCATGGCTTTCACGGTAAACCCAGGGACTCGTTTCCCACACCGTGGCCACTGAACCAGGGGGCAGGTCACCACGGCCCGTGGCACACCGCGGTGGACCGCGGTGACCGGGCCGTCCGGCCTCGGTGAGGAGCCGGCCGGAGGGCCCGGTCACCGGTTCCCCGTCAGCTCCTCACCGGCCGGTCGGCTCCTCACCGGCCGGTCGGCCCCTCACCGGCCGGTCACTGGCTGTGGAGGCTGACCGACCGGGCCGCCGACGCTCCGATGATCTTGGCGATCTCGCTCAGGACGTCCGCGGGCACCGCGTCGTCGAGCGAGAGCGACATCAGCGCCTCGCCGCCGGCCTTGCGACGGCTGACCTGCGCGCCGGCAATGTTGATCTGGGCCTCGCCCAGCAGCGCGCCGACCGCGCCGACCACCCCCGGACGGTCCTCGTACCGGAAGAAGGCCAGGTGCGCCTGGGGTCGGATGTCCACCTCGAAGTCGTCGATCGCGGTGACCTTCTCGACCTGCCGGGGGCCGGTCAGCGTGCCGCTCACCGACACCGGCGTCCCGTCCGCGAGCACACCGCGGATGGTGACGAGGTTGCGGTAGTCGGGGCTGTCCTCGAACGTCTCCAGCGCGACGTCGACGCCCCGGCCCTTCGCGAGCAGCGGCGCGTTGACGTAGGTGACCGGCTCCTCGATCACGTCGGTGAACACGCCCTTGAGCGCGGCGAGCTGCAGCACCGACACATCATGGGCGACGATCTCGCCGCGGACCTCGACGGTGATCGCGGCGGCGAGGCCGCCGGCGAGGCCGGTGAACAGCTGGCCGAGCTTCTCCGCGAGCGGCAGCCCCGGGCGGACGTCCTCGGCCACCACCCCGCCCGCCTGCACGTTCACCGCGTCCGGGACGAACTCGCCGCGCAGCGCCAGGCGCACCGACCGGGCCACCGCGACCCCGGCCTTCTCCTGCGCCTCCGCGGTGGACGCCCCCAGGTGCGGGGTGACCACCACGTTGTCCAGCTCGAACAGGGGTGAGGAGGTGGTCGGCTCGGTGGCGAACACGTCGATGCCGGCGCCGCCCACCCGGCCGTCGCGGACCGCGTCGGCGAGGGCCGCCTCGTCGACGAGCCCGCCCCGGGCGTCGTTGACGATGATCACGCCCGGTTTGACCCGCTCGAGCTCGTCCCGGCCGATGAGGCCGATCGTCTCCGGCGTCTTGGGCAGGTGGATCGTGATGACGTCGCTGATCCGCAGCAGCTCGTCGAGGTCGACCAGGCGCACCCCCAGCTGGGCGGCGCGGCCCACCGAGACGTAGGGGTCATAGGCGACGATCTTCATGCCGAAGGCGGCCAGCCGCTGCGCGACCAGCAGGCCGATGCGCCCGAGGCCCACCACGCCCGCGGTCTTGTCCGCGAGCTCGACGCCGACGTACTTCGAGCGCTTCCACTCACCGCCGCGCAGCGCGGCGGTGGCCGCCGGGATGCGGCGGGCCACCGCCGTCAGCAGCGCGACGGCGTGCTCGGCGGCGCTGACGATGTTCGACAGCGGGGCGTTGACGACCATCACACCGCGGGTGGTGGCGGTGGCGACGTCGACGTTGTCCAGCCCGATCCCCGCCCGGGCGACGACCTTGAGCGAACGGGCGGCGGTGAGCACCTCCGCGTCCACCCTGGTCGCGCTGCGCACGATCAGGGCGTCCGCCTCGGGGATCGCGCCCAGCAGGGCGGCCCGGTCGGTCCCGTCGAGATGGCGGACCTCGAACTCGCCGGACAGCAGTTCCAGCCCGGCCGGCGACAGCTCCTCGGCAACCAGGACGACGGGCACGGTAAGGCTCCTTGGGAAGACAGCGGATCAGACGGACAGCGGACGGGACAGCAGACAAAAACCAGCAATGATAACAACAAGCAATAAAAAGAACACTCGAAGTCACATAGCCGGGAAGTTACAGGCGCCGCCCAGCGTACCCACCGCAAGGCGCTGTCGGTGCTCCGGCGCCGTACCGGGCCGGCCCGCCGGCGGAAATCGCCGGCGGGCCGGCCCGCCGCAGCGGGCCCGGCCCGACCGTCCGTATCCGCGCCCCGGCCCCGTCCCCGGT
>NZ_CAKKTM010000419.1 GCF_920888515.1 Protofrankia sp. CiP1_Cm_nod1
TCCGCGCTCCGGCCCCGTCCCCGGTGCGGCGGGCGCGCGGCGACCGGCGACCGCGGGCCCGCCGCGCCGGAGACGGGTGGGACGGGGCGGGACGGGGCGGGACGGGGCGGGGTGGGACGGGGTGGGGCAGGTCAGTCGACGGGCTCGGCGATCCAGGACATCAGCGGCCGCAGCTGGGCGCCGACCTGCTCGATCGGGTGCTTCTTGCCCTCCTCGACGAGCTTGGTGAACTGCGGGCGGCCCGCGTCGTCCTCGGCCACCCACTCGCGGGCGAACGAGCCGTCCCGGATCTCGCCGAGGATGCGGCGCAGCTCGTCCTTCACCGCCTGCGTGATCACCCGCGGGCCGCGGGTGACGTCGCCGTACTCGGCCGTGTCCGAGATCGAGTAGCGCATCCGGCTGATGCCGCCCTCGTACATCAGGTCGACGATCAGCTTGAGCTCGTGCAGGCACTCGAAGTAGGCGACCTCCGGCTGGTAGCCGGCCTCGACCAGCGTCTCGAAACCGGCCTGTACCAGGGCACTCGCGCCGCCGCAGAGCACAGCCTGCTCGCCGAAGAGGTCGGTCTCGGTCTCCTCGGTGAAGGTCGTGCGCAGCGCGCCGGCGCGGGTGCCGCCGATCGCCTTGGCGTAGGCGAGCGCGAGCGCGAGCGCGCCGCCCGACGCGTCCGCCTCGACCGCGACCAGCACCGGGACGCCCTTGCCCTCGGTGAAGGTCCGCCGGACCAGGTGCCCCGGGCCCTTCGGCGCGACCATGAACACGTCCACCCCGGCCGGCGGCTCGATCAGCCCGTACCGGATGTTGAACCCGTGGCCGAACGCGAGCGCCTTGCCCGGCGACAGGCTGGGCGCGATGGACTCCGCGTAGATCTTACGGTGGGCGGTGTCCGGCGCGAGCAGGATGATCACGTCCGCCTCGGCCGACGCCTCGGCCGGGGTGAGCACCCGCAGCCCCTGCTCGGCGGCCCGCGCCCGGCTGCGGCTGCCCTCGGGCAGGCCGACCCGGACGTCCACGCCGCTGTCGCGCAGGTTGAGGGCGTGGGCGTGGCCCTGACTGCCGTACCCGATGACGGCGACCTTACGGTTGGTGATGTTGTCGAGCGACGCGTCCGCGTCGTAGTAGATCTCGGCCATCGTGGGCGAATCTCCTCGATTCTTCGTCAGTGGGCCCGGCGCAACCGGGCCCACGGGATCTCCATGGCCCTCAGGCCGTCCGGTCGAGAGCACGCAGACTACGGTCGGTAATCGATCGCGGGCCTCGGCCGAGGGCGACCATGCCGGACTGGACCAGTTCCCTGATGCCGAACGGTTCGAGCATCCGGATGAGGGCGTCGAGCTTGTCGCGGGTGCCGGTGGCCTCCACGGTGACCGCGTCCGGGGCGACGTCGACCACCTTCGCGCGGAAGAGCTGGACGGTCTCGAGCACCTGCGAACGGACCGACAGGTCCGCCCGCACCTTGACCAGGACCAGCTCCCGCCGCACCGCGGCCGACGGCTCCATTTCGACGATCTTGATGACGTTGACCAGCTTGTTGAGCTGTTTCGTGACCTGCTCGAGCGGTAGCTCGTCGACGGACACGACGATCGTCATCCGGGAGACGTCGTCGTGCTCGGTCGGCCCGACCGCGAGCGACTCGATGTTGAAGCCGCGCCGGGAGAACAGCCCCGCGACCCGGGCGAGCACCCCGGGCTTGTTCTCCACCAGCACCGACAGGGTGTGCGTGCTCACGGCCTGAACCTCTTCCTACAGTTCTTCATAGTCGAAATCGGGGGCGATGTCCCGGGCGATCCTGATGTCGTCGTTGCTCGCGCCGGCGGCGACCATCGGCCACACCATCGCATCCCGGTGGACGACGAAGTCCACCACGACCGGCGCGTCGTCGATGGCCATGGCCTTGTCGATCGTGGCGTCGACCTCGTCCGGCGACTCGCAGCGCATCCCGACGCAGCCGAGCGCCTCGGCGAGGCGCACGAAGTCCGGCACCCGGCGCGTGCCCCGCGGGGCACCGGACGCGCTGCCGGCACCGGGGCCGCCGCCGGTGCCGGCGCTGGTGCCGGCACTGTCCGGCCGGGTGCCCAGGTCGGTGTTGGAGTACCGCTGGTCGTAGAACAGGGTCTGCCACTGCCGGACCATGCCGAGCGACCCGTTGTTGATGATCGCAACCTTGATCGGGATGCCTTCCAGCGCGCAGGTGGCCAGCTCCTGGTTGGTCATCTGGAAGCAGCCGTCACCGTCGATCGCCCACACCGTCGCGTCCGGCCGGCCGACCTTGGCGCCCATCGCTGCGGGCACCGCGTAGCCCATCGTGCCCAGTCCACCGGAGTTCAGCCAGGTATAGGGGTTCTCGTACGAGATGAACTGCGCGGCCCACATCTGGTGCTGGCCGACCCCGGCGACGTACAGCGCCTGCGGGCCGGCGATCCTGCCGAGCCGCTCGATGACGTACTGCGGGGCGACCGAGCCGTCCGTCGGCAGGTCGTAGCCCAGCGGGTAGGTCCGGCGCCAGCCGTCGACCTGCCGCCACCAGCCGGCGAGGTCCGCCCGCGGCTCGCCCTGCAGCGCGGCGACGAGATCGTTGATCACCTCGCGGCAGTCCCCCACGATGGGCACGTCCGCCACCCGGTTCTTGCCGATCTCGGCCGGGTCGATGTCGGCATGGATGACCGCGGCCTTCGGCGCGAAGGAGGCGAGCCGGCCCGTCACCCGGTCGTCGAAGCGGGCGCCGAGGGCGATCAGCAGGTCGGACTTCTGCAGGGCGGTCACCGCGGCGACCGACCCGTGCATCCCCGGCATGCCCAGATGCTGCGGGTGCGAGTCGGGGAACGCGCCGCGGGCCATCAGCGTCGTCACCACCGGGATGCCGGTGAGCTCGGCGAGCGTACGCAGCTCGGCGGCGGCCCGCGCCTTGAGCACCCCGCCGCCGACGTAGAGGACCGGCCGGCGGGCCGCGCTGATCATCCGGGCCGCCTCGCGGATCTGCTTGCCGTGCGGGCGGGTCACCGGCCGGTAGCCGGGCAGGCACAGCGTGGGCGGCCAGATGTCGGCGGGCAGCACCGACGTGGTCGCCTGCAGGATGTCCTTGGGCAGGTCGACGAGTACGGGCCCGGGTCGTCCGGTGGAGGCGAGGTGGAACGCCTCGGCGATCGTGCGCGGGATGTCGTCCGCGGAGGCCACCAGGAAGTTGTGCTTGGTGATCGGCAGGGTGATGCCGCAGATGTCGGCCTCCTGGAACGCGTCCGTCCCGATCGCCGCGCTCGGCACCTGGCCGGTGATCGCCACCAGGGGCACCGAGTCCATGTAGGCGTCCGCGATCGGCGTGACCAGGTTCGTCGCGCCCGGCCCGGACGTCGCGATGCACACGCCCACCCGTCCGGTGGCCTGCGCATAGCCCTCGGCGGCGTGCCCGGCACCCTGCTCGTGACGGACCAGGATGTGCCGGAGGCGCTCGGCGTCGTACAACGGGTCGTACGCCGGGAGGATCGCGCCACCGGGGATGCCGAAGACCACGTCGGCCCCGGCGGCCTCCAGCGAAAGGACCAGCGACTGCGCTCCGGTGATCTGACTGCTCATCTGATCGTCTTCCTTGACGTTCCACGGTGGTGACGGGTGGGTGGGCCGGGCACAAAAAAACCCCTCGTGCCGAAGGCACTGAGGGGCGGCGCACGCAGTCCTAAGATCGGCTACGCGCGCTCCACAAGTACAGGAATCGCAGGTGCGAGGATGCCACTGAGCATGGCTCTAACCATGCCCCGACATCCCCGCCCCCGTCAAGCTCATCAACACCCTCGTCACCCAACACCGCGCCCACCGCGACGGTGCCAGGTACCCAAGACGCCGGCAGCCCACCCACACCCCTGGCACGTCGGCACCAGCCCCAAGCCTTCAGCGTGCCGTTACCGACCTCGGACTCCCCCGTGGATCTTGCCTGATGTGAACGGCGATCCAAGAACCTCCTGACGACCAGCTCCCGCCGTCGACAGGGCCGTTCACAGCGTGGCGGGTAGGCTCACCAGACCGGTGGATCATGAGATCGAGTACGTAAGTGGCTGCCGGAGCGACCACTTACGTACTCGATCTCATGATCCGACGCTTCTGACGCCGGGAGCTTCGTGCGGCTCTGGCCGGAAATACCTACGTCACGTGGGCAGCTGACAGCGCCCCGGTGTCTCCGCTTCGTCTGGCACCGGGGTGGGCCTGAGGTGAGGTGATAGGTGTCATGTCGGCGTCAGCTCCCAGGGTGACATGCAGGTGTGGCGCTCAGGCGACGACTGGGGCCAACGGAATAAAAACGGGCGGAAAAAACATAGGCAAAGATGCTGGACAAGATATCACACAAGCAAAAAGAGTTAATTCCGTCATGACGGGATGACGGGATGACGGGATGACGGGATGACGGGATGACGGGATGACGGGAAACTTGCATGGCGAGGAGAGTTGTTCCCGCCGTCGCGGGATCGGCGTTCCCTGTCCGCGAGGGGAAACGGGTGGTTCAGGGCTGAGCCGGCGGTGGTTGTTCGAGGATGTCCGCGAGGGCGTCGGTAAGGCTGCCGTGGCGTATGCTCCACACGAGCATCGCCCGCCATGTCTCGTCTTTCGACACTGCTCTGCCGGTACGACGCCGGAGGTCGCGGACGAGATCTTCGAGTGCCTCCTCCTCGGCGAGGGTGAGGTTGACCGTGGTCTTACGTGGCCGGGCGGCCGGCGGCACGCCTGCGACCCTGCCGAATGGGACCAGGGCAGATCGGGCCCGCCGTCCAGAAAGACTCGACAGCGTTCTACCAGGAACAGGTCCGCCGCCAGGAACAGCTGTGGGGATCGAAGCGGCCGGCGACGGACTGGGCGAGCCGTCGGAAGTATCCGCGGGATCGGGCCTCATCGGCCATCGACCGGCCGTCCTCCACCGACGAGCGGGGCAGGACGTCCGTGGACGTCGAGCAGATGGCGCCAGGCAGGCATGGGAGCGCTCCGGAGGTCCGTGGAATACGCGAATTCCCGTGCTCTCGCCTGAGAGCGGGGGCACGGGGCAGGCGAAACCGAAAACAGCCTGCGCGCCCGGTGTGCGGCACAGGAGACAACGACGCGAAAGACAACGGAACGAAACAGTACATCGACAGAATGTCGCCAGACGCCGTTGTCTGCACCACCGGCCTGCCCAGCAGGCGACTACCCGGGATCGGGGTCGGCAAGCGCGCCGAGCGCAAACACGGTCACGGTACGCAGTGTGCCATGCAAAGCGTCACCATGTCGAACATATACACATAAAAGGCGACCATCGTTTCCCTGTTGTTTTCCACGTAACAGAACCTTCGCTGGCAACGTGCCAGCAACAGGAAGGCGGGCAAGCGCTCGTCAGGAACCGTCAGAAGGCTGTCGTCAGGGTGCGGTGTCAGGGTGTGGCGTCGAGGTTGGCCAGGAAGTGGGCGGCTATGGGGGCCGCGGACTGGGCGCCGAAGCCGCCGTCCTCGACGATGACCGCGAAGGCGACGTTGCCGCGGTAGCCGACGAACCAGCCGTGGGTCGGCGGCGGGCTGCCGTCCTTGTACTCGGCGGTGCCGGTCTTGCCGCGCACCTCACCGGGGAAGGCCACGCTGTTCGCCGTCCCCTCGGTGACCACCGCCCGCATGAAGTCCTGCAGCGTCGGGACCACCGCCGCCGGCAGCGGGTTGCTGCGCGGCGCCGTGCCGGTCACGAACGGCTGGTGCCAGGTGCCGCTGGCGGCCGCCGCTGCCACGCTGGCCATCTGTAGCGGGCTCGCGTTCACCTTGCCCTGTCCGATGGCGTCCGACGCCGATTCCACAGCGTCCTTCGGCGTCGGGAAAGAACCGCCGACGCTCGCTATCGGCAGTGGCTGGCTGCCGTCGAAACCATAGAGTTTCGCGGCCTGCTCCAATGCCGTGTCCGGCAACGACTGCTCCAGCCGGATGAACGCGGTGTTGCAACTGCGGGCGAACGCCTCCCGCAACGGGATAACACCGAACTGCTCGGCCTCGGCGTTATTGAAGGTGCGCCCGCCGACCGCCACGGTCTGGGTGCAGTCCAGCGGGGTGTTCGCGTCCTTCCCCGCGATCAGCGCGGCGGTCGCCGTGACAATCTTGAAGGTGGACCCCGGCGGATAATGGCCGTTGATCGCCCGGCCGTACCCGTTGAGCGGGTGGTTCACCAGGGCGAGGACACCGCCGGTGCGCACGTCGACGGCCACCAGCGCCCCGGTGGGCTTGGACGCGGCCGCCATCGCGGCCTCGCCGGCCCGCTGCACCTTCAGGTCCAGCGTGGTCTGCACGTCCTTGCCGTCGGTCATCGGGTACGACCGCAGGGTACTGACGGTCTCGTTGCGCTCGTTGCGGACGACCACCGTGCCGCCCTGCGGGGCGAGGACCGCGTCGTGGACGCGCTGCAGTCCCGACAGCGGGGCCACCTGGCCGACCAGGTTGCCGGCGAGCTCCGCGTCGCCGCTCAGCGGCTGGCCGTTGGCGTCGACCAGCTGGCCGCGTTTACCCTTGGACGTCGTGCGGTCCAGCCGCAGGCCGGGTGCTGCCAGCGCGGGGTGGATCGCGTCCGGCCGGGCCTGGACCTTCCATGCCTTCCCCTGACGGGCGAGGTGCAGCACGCCGTCATAGCCGTACGGCTCGGGGAAGCTGGCCAGGGTGAGCAACGCCGAGTAGCCGACCGTGGCGGTCGAACCCGTCCGCTCCAACGCACCCGGGACGAAACGGGCCCCGGTCACGTTCAGCCTGGTCCGGGCGTCGGCCATGGACGTCACGAGCTGGTCAACGTTGATCGTCCCCGGCACGGCCACCGCGGTCACGCCGGCCCTGCCCTGCTCCTGCGCGGCCGTGAGCGCGACGCTGGCGGCGGGCACCGCGCTGGGCCCGGCGCTGGCGGGCCCGGCGCTGGCG